>CAZQUP010000123.1:0-6727 GCA_964596545.1 uncultured Desulfatibacillum sp.
AGCAGGATGCGCACCTTGCGCGCCGTCGGATCCGGGACCGGAGCGGCCGACCAGAGCGCCTGAGTGTAAGGGTGCAGCGGCGCGGCGCAGAGCGCGGCACAGGGACCGATCTCGACCATCCGCCCGAGGTACATGACCCCCACGCGGTCGGCGACATACTCGATCAATCCCAGGTCATGGGAAATGAAGAGGTAGGTCAGCCGGAGCCGCTCCTGAAGCTCGCGCAGGAGGTTCACCACCTGGGCCTGAATCGAAACGTCGAGCGCGGAGACCGGCTCGTCGGCGAGCAGGATCCCGGGGTTCAAGGCGAGCGCCCGGGCGATGACGATCCGCTGCCGCTGGCCGCCGGAGAACTCGTGGGGGTAGCGTCGGGCGTGCTCGGGCAAGAGCCCCACCTCGCGGAGCAGATCCGCGACCCGCGCGCGCCGCTCCGCGGAGCCGCCGATCCCGTGAATCGCAAGCGGCTCGGCGATCAGCTCGCCCACCCGCCGCCGCGGGTTGAGCGAGGAGTAGGGGTCCTGGTAGATGATCTGCGCCTCGCGGCGGAAGGCCTTCAAACGCCGGGAATCGAAGCGGCCGAGGTCCTCCCCGCGGTAGAGCACCCGGCCCGCGGTCGGCGCCTCGAGGCGCAAGAGCAGCCGCCCCAGGGTGGACTTGCCGCAGCCGGATTCCCCCACGATGCCGAAGGTCTCCCCCCGGCCGACCTCGAAGGAAACCCCCTCCACGGCGCGCACCACCGCCCGCCCCTTGCCCGGACCCGCCGCCCGCACGGGGTAGTGTTTGACGAGCTCTTCGGCCTGCAGCAGCGCTTCCGCCATGGTTCACCCGAGCGGCTTCCAGCAGCGTGCGAAATGGCCCTCCGCGACTTCCTCCCAAGGAGGCTCCTCGCGGCAGGCGGCATGACGCTGGAAACAGCGCTCCTGAAAGGCGCAACCCGGAGGGAGATCCGCCGGGTGCGGGACGGTCCCCGGGATGGGGACGAGTTTTCGGCCGCGGCCCACGGCGCGCGGCAGCGAGCGGAAGAGCCCGACGGTATAGGGGTGCGCCGGGCGGGCGAAGAGTCGGGGGACCGCGGCGCGCTCTACAAGGCGGCCGGCGTACATCACGGCCGCCTCGCGGCAGGTCTCGGCGACCACCCCCAAATCGTGGGTGATCAGGAGCACCGACATGCCGATCTCGGCTTGCAGGCGGGAGATCAAATCGAGAATCTGGGCCTGGATGGTGACATCGAGGGCGGTCGTCGGCTCGTCGGCGATCATGAGCGCGGGGCGGCAGGCGAGCGCGATCGCGATCATCGCCCGCTGGCGCATCCCTCCCGAAAGCTGGTGGGGATAGTGGTCCAGCCGGGAGGCGGGATCGGGCATGCCGACGAGGGCGAGCAGGCTCTCGGCCTCGGCGCGGGCCTCGCGCCGGGGGAGACGGCGGTGCTTGCGCAGGACCTCCTCGATCTGGAAGCCGATCGGGTAGACCGGGTTGAGCGACGTCATGGGCTCCTGGAAGATCATCGAAATGCGGTTCCCCCGGATCCGCCGCATGGTCGACTCGGGCAGAGCGAGGAGATCGCCCCCCTCGAAGAGAATCCGGCCGGAGACGATGCGCCCCGCGGGCCGCGGCAGCAGCCGCAGGATCGAAAGGGCGGTGACGCTTTTTCCGCAGCCCGACTCCCCCACCAGCCCGAAGGTCTTTCCCGCCGGCAAATCGAGATCGAGCCCTTCGACCGCGGTCACCGGCCCGCGGCGGGTGCGGAACTGGGTGCGCAGCCCGCTGATCGAGAGCACCGCTTCGGACACCGGCGGGCCTCCTAAATCGACCGGAGCGTGGGGTCGAGCACGTCGCGCAGCCCGTCCCCCAACAGGTTGAAGCCGAGCACGAGGACGAAAATCGCGGCCCCGGGGAAGGCGGCGACGTGGGGGGCGATCTGCAGATACTGCCGCCCTTCGCTCAGCATGACGCCCCACTCGGGCTGGGGGGGCTGGGCCCCGAGGCCCAAAAACCCCAGCGCCGCCGCCTGCAGCACCGCCGTCCCCATGCCGAGGGTCGCATAGACGATGATCGGGGGCAGCGCGTTCGGAAGAACGTGGCGGAAAAGGATCCGCCCGTGCCCGCCGCCCAGATGCGCGATCGCCTGCACGAAGAGCTGCTCCTTGAGGGCAAGCACGCTCGAGCGCACGATGCGGGCGTAGTGGGGGATATAGACGATGCCCACGGCGATCATCGTGTTCGGCAGGCTCGGCCCCAGGATGGCGGTGATGAAAATGGCGAGCAGAATCGCCGGAAAGGCGAGCAGCATGTCCATGGCGCGCATGATCACGCTGTCGAGCCGCCTACCGAAATAACCGGCCACCAGGCCGAGAAGCGTCCCCGGAAAGAGCGAAATCGACACCGAGATCAGACCGATCAGAATCGAGATGCGCGCCCCGTAAATCACGCGGCTCAGGATATCGCGCCCCAGGCTGTCCGTACCGAAGGGATGCGCGGCGCTCGGCCCGGCCAGCCGTTCGAGGGGAGCGGTGTGGAAGGGATCGTGGGGGGCGAGCGCGGGCCCGAGCAGGGCGACCCCGAGCACGAAGGCGATGAGGGCGAGCCCGAGGGTCGCGCTTTTGCTCCGCAAGAGGCCCGCCACCGGTTCCCCCTCAGTCATGAATGCGGATCCTCGGATCCAGCGCCGCGTAGGCGAGATCGACGACCAAGTTGATCACCGCCATGATGACGGCGAAGACGAGGATGCAACCCTGCACGGCGGCGTAATCGCGGGCCATGAGCGAGTCGACGACGTAGCGGCCCAGCCCCGGCCAGGAAAAGATCGTTTCCGTGAGTACCGCCCCGCTCAGGAGCAACCCGAGGTTCAAACCCAGCACGGTGACGATCGGCAACAAGGCGTTGCGCAACGCGTGCCGCAGAACGACGACCGACTCGTCGAGGCCCTTGGCGCGTGCCGTGCGCACGTAGTCCTGCTGGAGCACCTCGAGCATAGAGGAGCGCGTGATGCGGGCGATGATCGCCATGGGGACCGTCGCCAGTGTGAGGGCGGGGAGCACCAGGTGCTCGAGCGCCTCGAGAAAGGCCGCGAGACCGCCCTCGAGCAGGGTGTCGACGAGCATGAGCCCGGTCAGCGCCTCGGGCTCGTTTCCCATGCCGATCCGACCCATGAGCGGCAGGACGGGAAAACGCACGGCGAGGAGATACATGAGCATCAAGCCGAGCCAGAAGACGGGCATCGACACCCCGACGAGGGCGAACAGCATGGCGGCGGTGTCGAAGAGGGAATAGGGCCGCACCGCGGAGACCACCCCGGCGGCGATGCCGAGGAAGGTGGCGATCAGCATGGCCGCGACGGCGAGCTCCGCCGTCGCGGTCAGACGCCGGCCGATCTCCGCGGCCACCGGGGCCCCGTTGCGCAAGGACTGCCCCAGATCCCCCTGCAGGAGGCGGCCGAGATAGATGCCGTACTGCACGGGCAACGGCCGCTCGAGCCCCATCTGCGCCCGCAGCCGGGCGAGGTCCTCGGCCGAGGCGAACTCGCCCAGCAGCAGGCGGGCGGGGTCCCCCGGGATCATGCGCAGCATCAGAAAGACGATGAGCGAGACCCCGAGGAGCACGAAGGCGAGATGCAGCAACCGCTTGCCGAAGTAGCCGAGGGGCATCCCGGCCTCCTTCCCGCGGGCGCCTTTACTTCTCCTTCCACACCATCGGGAAGGAGTTCAGTCCGTTCGGCCGGAGCGGCACCTCGTGCAGCTTTTTGCTGTAACTGCGCACGATGGTCGAGTGGGCGATCGGGATCCAAGGCGCTTCGGCGTGAAAGATCTCCTGGGCCTTCAGGTAAAGCTGGGTCCGCTCCGCCTTGTTGAAGGTCTTCTGCGCCTTCAGGCAGAGTTCGGTGAATTCGGCGTTTTTCCAGAAGGCGACGTTCGCGGCCGGCGGCTTGGCCGTGTCCGCCGAGAGCAGTCCGTAGAGGAAGTTGTCCGGGTCGGCGTTTCCGCCGAGCCAGCCGAGCATGCACAGGTCGTGTTCGCCGTTCTGCGTCTTGCTGAGGTAGGCGCCCCACTCGTGGCGCACGATCTTCGCCTTCACGCCGACCGCCGCGAAATAGGACTGGATCAGCTCGGCCGTCTTCACCGGCTCGGGCATGTAGGCACGCGAGACGGGCATGGCCCAGAGCTCGATTTCGCTGTCGAAGTCGAACTTCGCCTCCTCGAGCAGTCGACGCGCCTTCTGCGGGTTGTATTCGTAGGGGGCGATCTTGTCGTTGTAGCCCCAGATCGAGGGCGGGAAGGGGTTCTTCGCCGGGATGGCGAGCCCCGCGAAGATCGAACGGATGATCGTCTCCTTGTCGATCGCGTGGCTGAGCGCGATCCGCACCCGGGGATCCTGGAAGCGCGGCTTCTGGGTGTTGAAGGCGAGATAGCCCACGTTGATGCTCGGCCGTTCGATCACGGCAAGCTTGGGGTTCTTTTTGACCAGGGCGATCGAATCCGGGTCGAGGTCGTCGGCGATGTCCACCGTGCCCGACTGCAGGGCCATGAGGCGGGCCGAAGGCTCGGGGATCGACTTGAGGACGATCCGGTCGACGCGTGCCTTTTCGCCCCAGTAGTCGGGGTTGCGCTCGAGCACGATCTGATCGTCCTTGACCCAGCTCTTGAACTTGAAGGGCCCGGTGCCCACGGGGTGCATGCCGATCTTGTCCTTGTACTCGGCCATCGCCCGCGGAGAGACGATCGGGCACAGCCACAGGGCGAGGTTGTTCAAGAGCGGCGCATAGGGTTTTTCGGTCACCAACGCGATCGTGTAGTCGTCGATCACGCGGATGTCCTTCACCGGAGCGAGGGAGAGGCTCACGTACTTCCACTGGCCGTAGCCGTGGTAGGGGTGCTCCTTGAAAAGGACGCGCGCGAAGGAGTCGTAAACAGCCCGCGCGTTGAAGGGGTAACCGTCATGAAACTTGACCCCCTTGCGCAGCTTGAAGGTCCAGGTGAGACCGTCCTCGGAGACCGACCAGGACTCGGCGAGCTGGGGTTCGACGTTCATCGAGTCCTTGCCGAAGATGACGAGGTTCTCGAGCACCTGGATGCCCGCCTTGATCGACTCGCCGTCGGTCGCCTGAGCGAGGTCGAGGGTGACGGAGTCGCCGCCGCGGCCCCAGACGAGTGTTCCGCCGGTGCGGGGGGTCTCGGCTGCGGATCCGCCGGAGAACGAGACGAAAACAAGAAACGCCGCCGTGACGATGATCGGAATTGTGCGCATACCGCCTCCTTTCGCCGAAATGGAGTACACGGCCCAACGACGGGAGAGATCCTTAGCCCAAATGCCCTTCCCGCGCAACCGCACCGCTCGGGGATCGCTATCCCTCCCGGCCACCGTCCGGAACCGGACTTCCTCCGGGCTGTCTCCCCCGCCAGACGAGGTGCAGGCCGCCGCCGGCGGGACGTTCGCGGCGGAGGCCTCCGCCCGCAAGCCGGGCGAGTTCCTCGAGCAGCGCCCGGGCGGCGAGCAGGTGGGCACGGCCGCAATCCTCGAGAACTCTTCCCGCGACTCCCTCGTCGGCGACCTCGGTGACGACCTCGGTGAGCGTCACCGGGAAGCGCCGCGCGGCGAAATTGAGACCGGCCAGGCGCTCCTCGGTCGCGCAGACCGTAAGCCCCCGGCGGGCGGGCGCGGGGAAGGTTTCGGGATCCCAGCGATGGGCGTAGCGGCGGTAGCGGTCGCGGAATTCTTCCTCCCGGGCGGCGATCCGCGAATCGGCGAGCAGCGCCCGGCCGAGGCGGCGGGCGATCCGCCGTGCCCGGCGATGTCCGGGATGAGCGGGGTCTTCCAGGAAGGGCAGGATCGCGTAAACGAAAGCCCGCGGGATCCAGTAGGCGCGGAAGCGGCCGGGGGCGTTGCCGGCGAAGGGCTGGTCCCACTCGTGGCCGGGAACCCCGTGGGCGTCGAGGACGAAGAGCGGCAGCCACTTGCGCCAGAGGGCGGCCTTCGGGCGCGCTTCCGGAAAGCGCGGCTCGGGCGCGAAGTAATCGGCATACCATTCCACGCCGGCCGCGTTGTAGCGCGCGGCGTGGAGCTTGTGGCCGCGGGAATGGGGAAGCAGTGCCTCGAGGAGGGCGACGCCATCGGGGTTTTCGAGTGGGATCACCACCGCGTTCACCCGCTGGAGCAGCCGCCTTCCCGGTGAGGTCGACGCGAGCTCCCAGACGAAACGGAGCGCCGCCTGGGTGCCGGCGATCTCGTTGGCGTGGTGCCGGGCGTTGAAGAGCAACGTCGGCCGGAGCAGCCGCCGCCGGGCGTGCGAAACGAGGCTTCCTCCCGACGCGCCGGCAACTTCGAGGGCCCAGATCGGGCGGCCCTGAAGGCTCTCCCCGGCACGGAAGGCGCGCACGACCGGAAGCCTCCCCAAGTTCGCCGCCCGGCCGGCGATTTCCCCGAGCGCGATCCTGCGGGCGAGCCGCGGACGGGCGGGCGGCGGCCCCGGGGTCTTCGAGCGGGAAATGCCCCGCCGACGGGAAAGGGAGACCTCCGCGATCACCCCCCGGCCGTCCTCCGCGGGGCGAAGCTTCATCCTCCAAGCGGCGCCCAAGCGGCTGAAGGCCGCGGCGCGGGGCCCGGCGAGGTCTTCTCCGGCGAAGAGGACCGCGAGCTTTCCGCCCTCGAGGTTCAGGCGCACGGCGGCCGGTTCCGGCCCCGGGGCCTCGGCCGGCCGCGGGAGAGCGCCAATCGCCCGCAGGGCGGCCCGGGG
>CAZQUP010000124.1:0-3801 GCA_964596545.1 uncultured Desulfatibacillum sp.
GGTAGCGGCCCATCTCGCGGATGAACTCACGCGAGGAGTAGGGCCGCGGCGGGAGCGCATCGGCGATCTTCTGGATCGTCAAATCGCAGACCTGGAGCTCCTCCTCGTCGATGTAGGTGTCGTAGATGCGGTCGATGTAGAGCTCGCGCAGCAGCCGGTCGTCGGCCGCGGCCGTGCCCTGGTAGTGCCGGAAGCCGAGCGCCTCGAAGAAATCCATGTCCACGATGGAGGCCCCGGTGGCGACGACCACGTCGACCAGGTTGTAGCGCACCATGTCGGCGTAGACCTGCATGCAGCCCGCCGCGCTCGTGCTGCCCGCGAGGGCGAGCACGATGGTGCAGCCGGGGTCGTTCAGCATGCGGCGGTAGATGTCGGCGGCGCGGGCGCACTCGCGGGCGCTGAAGGACATTCCGGCCATCGTTTCGAGGAGCGGCCGGGCGTCGAAGCGCGTGATCTCCGCGTGCCGCACGGGGTTCTTGAGAAAGTCCTTCTTTTTCGGCTTCTTCATCGCGATTGCCCTCCGCGCGGACAACTCCCTTCGGACCGACGGTGTCGGTCCGCATCGGGGCTCCGGCGCGTTTTCCGGCCCGGTCAACGGTCCTGGGGCGTGCGGCCGAGGATCGGGACGTGATAGTTCACGAAGCACAGAGCGGCGAGCGCCGTGCCGTATTTCTTTTCGGGGACGAAGCTCTCGGTGATCAGCCGGCGGTCGGCGAGCTCGAAGTCGTCCGCATAGCCGTTGACATAAAGCTCCTCCAGGCTTGCGTGCAACCGCTTTTCGATCTCCGGGATCGAGTGGTCGCCGTAGAGCTCGCACACCAGCCCCCCATAGCGGCGGCGGGTCTTCTTTTCGTAGAGCCAGCCGTAGATGATCCCCGCCGTCGCCCGCTCGCCCCGGTTCACCGTGCACACGGAAAAGATGGACTCCATCACGGAGCCGTGGACCAGGCGCTCGGGCCTCGGGATTTCGGTGGCGATGCTCGGCAGGATCGAGGAGTAGGTCATGATGTTGCACATCTCGACCCCCGCCGCCTTGAGGGCAAGGTGGTAGGAGCCTGCGTGGACGGTCAGATCGCTCTGGCCGGATCCCTTGGTGACGAAGTAGTCCTTGGGAATCCGGTTGCCGACGACCAGCTCACCCAGACGGCCTTCCGCGTGCAAGATATCTTCTTTTTCCACCCCTGTTGTTCCCTTTCGGTATCATAAAAAATCCTGAATTGAGGTTCACACCGCGACCCCGGCGGCGAAGCCGCCGCGAGGCGGCGCCGCCCGCACTCCGGGATCGTACCCCTGCCGGAAAAGGTCGGAAAAAATAACACCAAAAAAGTTTTTTGCAACCGTTTTTTCGCCTGCATTCCCCCGGCGGTCACGGCGGTTTTCCAGGCGCCTGCAGGCCGTTTTCCTCCTTTCGAAAACGCGACGCTCCTTCCGAGTTCAAGGAAGCCCGGCCAGCCACTGACAGGCCGGGGCCACGAGCACGCAGCGCTCCTCGTTTTGCACCCGCCGGTAAACGTCCGCCTCGGGGACGAGATGCACCGCCGGGATCCGCAGCAGCCCCTGGAACTTGAGCATCGCCGACGACGGCTCGGCGGAGCCGGCCCCCGCTTCGACGAGCAGGATCGGCCGGCCTTCATTCACGACGACGAAATCGACCTCCTGGCGGTCTTTGGTGCGCAGGTAGTGCAAGGCGAACCGGCCGTAGCCCGCCTCGTTCCAGAATGAGACCGCGCGGGCGAGCTCGAGGGCGACCAGGTTCTCGAAGCGCCCCCCCGGGTCGGAGACGCGAGGTGTGTCGAACAGGTAGATCTTGCGCCCCTCGCGCACCGCCCGCGGCACCCCCCGCCACCAGGGCGTCAGGCTGAAGATCAGAAAGAAGCGCTCAAGCGTCGCCAGCCAGCTCGCCACCGTATTATAGGCGACCTGGAGCCCTTGGGCGAGTGCCGGAATCGCCACCGGGCTTCCCACCTGGGCGGGCAAAAGTTCAAAGAGCGTCTCCAGCTCGGCGATGGCCTTGATCGCCGTCAGATCGCGGACGTCCTCGCGGATGAGCTGCTCGCCGTAGGCCGCCGACCAGCGTCGCCAGGCGGTCTTGCGTCCGGACAGAAAGGGCTCCGGGAAGCCCCCCTGCTCGTTCAGCGCGCGCCAGATCCCGCGCCGCTCGTTTTTCCTCGCCATGTCGACGGCGAGCGGGTCGGCGAAGAACTCCCCCGCCGCACGTCGACCGCCGGCGAGTTCGGCCACCGTGAAGGGCCACAGCCGCAGCAGGTAGTAGCGGCCGGCGAGCGAGTCCCCCCGGCGGGCCTGGTCGAGGCGGCTGCTGCCGGCGACGAGAAACTGGGTGCCGCCGCCGGTGCGGTCGAAGGCGGCCTTGAGGAAACGTCGCCAGCCGCGGTAGCGGTTGAACTCGTCCAGAAAGACGATCGGCGTCGACTCGTCGACGCGTTCGACTTCTTCAAAGAACCGCGGATGCCGGATCAGCCGCACCCGTTCCGCCGGGTCCTCCCAGTTCAAGTAGACCCGGTTGGGGTAGGCTTCCCCGATCATCCGCCCCAGGGTGGTCTTGCCGACCCGCCGCGGTCCGGCGAGAAAGATCATGCGCGGGTGGCGCGTGAGCTCCCGCCACAGGATGCGGTACAAGGGGCGATCGACCATACGGCGGGCATTATTTCATCAGACTGAAACAAAGTCAAGACCAAATTTCAAACGAATGAAATTTGGCCTACAAGGGGCTTCCGGCGGCGGCGGGGTGATTCTTTTTTGGGCCTCTGATAGGATGAACCCATGGAGACGATGAACCTCCGGGGGAAGCGGACCGCCGCGGCCCTTCGGGAGACGGCCGCGGTCCGAGAATACTACGAGCGCAACACGAGGCGCTTTCTCCGCTGGGGCCGGGACGGGGGCACAAAAAATCTGCATGCCGCCCTGTGGCCGCCGGGGGTGCACAGCACGGCCGAGGCGATGCAGGCGGCAAACGAGCTTGTCGCCCGCGAGATCGAGGATTGCCCCGTTCCCGCGCGGCGGCTTCTCGACCTCGGCTGCGGGGTGGGGGCAAGCCTCTTCTACCTCGGCCGACGCCTGCCCGCAATCGAACGGCTGACGGGGGTGACGCTGAGCCCCCTGCAGGCAACGTGCGCCCGAGGCGCGATCCCTGCGGGCGAGGTCGGGCGTTTCCGCTTCGTCGAGGCCGATTTCCTGGATCTTGATCCCGGCCGCTTCGCCTGCGATTTCGCTTTCGCGATCGAGGCCTTCGCTCATGCCCCGGACGCCGCGGCGTTTTTCCGCGCCGCGGCGCCGCTGCTGCCGGCGGGCGGACGACTCGCCCTCATCGACGATGTCCTCGAGGAGGGCGCCGCAAGGAATCCGGGGGCTGCCGCCTCGGCCCTGCTGGAGACCTACCGTCGCTGTTGGCGGCTTCCTTCGCTTCTCCCCGAAGAAGACGTCGTCACCGCCGCGGCCGCGGCCGGGATGCGGGGGATCCGGCGGCGGGATCTCACGCCGTGGTTGCGCCTCGGCCGGCCGCGGGACCGGGCGATCGCCCTTTTCCTTCGTCTGGCCGGCCGCCGGCTCCGAGCAAGCCTCTACTTCCAGATGCTCCTCGGGGGCGATGCCAAGCAGCGCTGCTATCGGGCGGGGATCACGGCTTACCGCCTGCTCGTCTTCGAGGTTTCCTGATGGATCCGGCCGCGCTCTACGGGCTGCTGCGTTCCGTGGCGATCTACCTCGCCCGCCCCGGAAGACGCCGCCGCATGCGCCGCTTCTACCGCGCCTTCGTCCCGCCGGGCGCCCTCTGCTTCGATCTCG
>CAZQUP010000124.1:3838-6615 GCA_964596545.1 uncultured Desulfatibacillum sp.
CGACCTCGGGGTGCGACGGGTGGTCGCCGTGGAGCCGCAACCGCTCTGCGCCGCGCTGCTCCGCCGCCGCTGGGCCGGAAACCCGCGGGTGGTGGTCCTCGAGCAGGCCGTCGGCGCCCGGCCGGGTTCGGCCACCCTCCACATCAACCGCCGCAACCCGACCCTGAGCGGCCTTGCCGGAGAGGAGTGGCGCGCGCGCATGGCCTGCGCGGCGCGCGGGGGCGAGCGCTGGGACCGCACCCGAGCCGTGGCCGTGACGACGCTCGATCGTCTCGTCCACGCTTGGGGGGAGCCGGCTTTCTGCAAGATCGACGTCGAGGGCTGGGAGGCCGAAGTGCTCGCGGGTCTGAGCCGCCCGCTCGCCTGCCTCTCCTTCGAATTTCTGAGCTTCGCCTCCGGGATCGCCCGCGCCTGCATCGACCGCCTCACAGCGCTCGGCGCCTACCGGTTCAACTGGAGCCGGGCCGAGCGTCTGCGGCTCGAGCTTCCCCGCTGGGTCGAAGGTTCCCTTGCCGCGGCGGCCCTCCTTTCCGCTCCGGACGGCCGCGTCGTATCGGGCGACCTCTACGCCCGCCTCACGCCCGAGGAGCCCAAGATCCCCGACGGGCATCCGGAAGGGGAGGCGGCGGAAGGGGCTCGAGGGAGTCGACGGTCAGGGTGACGGCCCCCCAGTCTTCCTCGACCCGCCCCGCCAGCAGCAGCGGCCTCTCGTCGGCGAGCAAGCGCCGGAACCGGCGGTAGGGGCCGGGAAAAAGGGTCGCCTCGACGAGACCGGTTTCGTCCTCGAAGGTGAGAAACGCCATCGGTTCGCCGCTTCGGGCGGCGACGAGTTTCCCGGTGACCGGCCAGCCGGCGAAGCGCACGCGCCGGCCGATGCGGGAGGAAAGTTCGACCGCCCGCAGGCCGCCCGCGTTCTCCACGGCCGGGGTGTAGAGCTCGATCGGGTGGCGGTCGCAGAGGAAACCGAGAGCGGCGAATTCGCGGTGCAGCCGCTCGTGCGGCTCCTCGGGCGGAAAGCGCGGCGGGGGCCGGTCCGCGGCGTGCGGGGCGAAGAGGGATCTTTGCCGCGGGCGACTTCCGCCGCGGGCGCAGCGCAGGCGTGCGGCGCGGAAGGCGAGAACGGCGCGGTCCACCCCGCCGCCCAGGCCGTCCAGGGCGCCGGCGTCGAGGAGGGCGCGGAACTCCTCGGCCGTGGGACGGGTGCGGGCGAGAAAATCCTCGAGGTCGGCGAAGGGGCGTTCCGTCCGGCAGGCGACGATGCGCGCGGGCAACTCCGCGGTGAGATCGCGGACGGCGGCGAGCCCCACCCGGAGGGTTTGGCCGCCTCCGCTCCAGCGCACTCCGCTTGCGGCCACGTCGGGAGGGAGCACCCGCAGGCCCAGGCGCCGGGCCTCAGAGACGTAGGCGAGAGGGCGGTAGAAGCCGCCTTCGTTGGCGAGCACGGCGGCCATGAACTCGGCGGGGTGGTGGGTCTTCAGGTAGGCCGCCTGGAAGGAGACCCGGGCGTAAGAGGCGCTGTGCGGCTTGCAGAAGGAATAGCCCTCGAAGCTCATGATCCTTTCCCAGACGGCGGCGATCTGAGCCTCGGAGAGCCCCCGCGCGCGCGCCCCTTCGCGGAAGCGGCGGGCGAAGTCGGCGAGCGTGCGGGCGCGGTCCTTCTTGGAGAGGACCTTGCGCAGCCCGTCGGCTTCGGGGGGGCTGAAGCCCGCCAGCGCGACCGCCGTGCGCGCGACGTCCTCCTGGTAGACGAGCAGCCCGAAGGTTTCGGCGAGGATGTCGGCGAGCAGGGGGTGAAGCGGCTCCCAGGGGCCGCCGTGCAGGCGCCGCAGGAACTCGCGGATATCGGCTCCGGCCGCAGGGCGGATGATGCTGCTCAGGATCACGAGGTGGTCGAAGTCGCCGACGCGGCCCTTGCGCAGCAGAAGGCGCATGGCCGGGCTCTCGATGTAGAAGCAGCCCAGGGTCCGCCCCTGGGCGACCGTCTGCTGGGTGGCGAAATCCTCCTCGGGGGCTCCCGCGAAGGGTTCCCGGAAGGGGGCCTTGTCCCCCAGCGCCGCGAGCGCGTCGCGGATCACGGCGAGGCTGCGGTTGCCGAGGAGATCGATCTTGACCAGTCCCGCTTCCTCGACGCCGTCCCTGTCCCACGGCAGAAGCGGCTCGCCCGCGGCCGAAGGCTCGACCGGGGCGTAGTCCGTGATCGGCCCGGGGGTGATCACCAGCCCGCCCGGGTGGAGCGAGAGGTGGCGCGGGATGCCGACCAGGCGGCGCGCGAGCTCGAGGACCTCGGGCCAGGGGTCGGGGAGGCGGGCCGTTCCCGTGCCCTCGGCTTGGGGTGCGGCCTCTTCCCCGTCTTCCCGCCAGAAGTCGGGCAGGCGGCGGGAGAGGCGCAGGATCTCCGCCTCGCCGATCCCCCAGGCGCGGGCGGTTTCACGCAGGGCCAACCGCGGCCGGAAGAGGACGTGGTTGGCGATGCGGGCGGCGCGGCCGCGGTGGCGGGCGATCACGGCGGCGATCACGGCGTCGCGCTCGTCCCAGGCGAAGTCGACGTCGATGTCGGGCGGATCCGTGCGGCCGGGGTGGAGGAAGCGCTCGAAATAGAGATTGTGCTTCAGGGGACAGACGTTCGTGATCCCCAAGCAGTAGGCGGCCAGCGAGGCGGCGGCCGAGCCCCGGCCGCAGGTGCGGGGGCTCAGGGCCACGATGTCGCGCACGATGAGAAAATAGGCGGCGTAGCCCATGCGGCCGATGAGGTCGAGCTCGAGCTCGAGCCGCTCGAC
>CAZQUP010000125.1:0-6273 GCA_964596545.1 uncultured Desulfatibacillum sp.
AGCTTGGAGCCATCCTCCTGCTCGGCCTCTACGGGAAAGATCTCGTCACGGAAGAAGCCCTCCTTGCGGGCGCGGGCGGCGAGCTCGTGCGAGCGAGCCCCCCAGCGGTCCATCTCCTCGCGGGGGATTCCCGCCTGCTGGGCGAGCTTTTCGGCCGTGAGCCCCATGTTCATCGAGGTCATCATGTCCCAGTGCCGGTATTCGGGTTGGAGAAACAGGCTCATGTTGGGGGTGATCAGGCCGCGCTCCACGTTGGTCAGGCCCATGGGGACACGGGTCATGTGCTCGTAGCCCGCGCAGAGAACGACATCGGCGAAGTCCTGGGCGATTTCCATGAAGCCGACGTGGACTCCGGCCATGGAAGAGCCGCACTGCTGATCGATGAATTTGGCCGGGACGGTCTCGGGCAGGTTCGCCAAAAAGAGCGGAATACGCCCCCCGTAGGACCATTGCTCGCCGACGGCGGTCGCGCAGCCGACGAGAAAATCGTCGATCTCCCGGGCCTCGATGCCCGTCCGCCGGATGATCTCCGGCAGCAGTTTCGCCAGCAGCTCGTCGGCCCGTGTGCGGCAAAACCAGTCCCGGGCCGGCTCGTTCGGCCGGGAGCGTGACAGAGCGGTGCGGAGATACCCTGCGATGACGACTTCCTTCATGCCAAGCCTCCTTCCGGGGAAAGCGGTTTCCCGCCCGAGCGGGGTTCAGGCACCCGCGGGGTAAAAGGTTCTCCCCTCCCGGGCCATGTCGGCCAGCAGTCGGGCGGGGGTGAATCGCGAGCCGTAGCGCTTTTCGAGCTCGAGCAGAAGCTCGTGGATCGGCCGCACGCCCCAGCGGTCGGCGCAGCGCAGAATGCCGCCGCGATAGGGAGGAAATCCCGTACCGTAGATCATGGCAAGGTCCATGTCCTGGGGCCGGTCGCAGATCCCCTCCTCGATCATGTAGGCGGCCTCGTTGACCGCGGCCGCAAGCATTACGTCGGTGATTTCGGAGGCGGGCATCCGCCGCGGCGGGATCCCGTGACGTTGCAGGTAGTCCTGAATGACGGCGGTGACTTTCGGGTTGGGCACCGGCTGAGGCCCGCTGTAGTCCATATAGCCTGAGCCGGTTTTCCGTCCGTAGCAGCCGGTCCGATAGATCGCCTCCGTGAGGGGGTGCACCTTCCAGCGCGGGCCGAGGCGCATCTCGAAGGTGCGGTTCACGCGGTAGTTAATGTCGATCCCGGTCAGATCGGAAAGGGCGGCCGGACCCATCGGCATCCCGAAATCGACCACCGCGGATTCGATCGCCGCCGGGTCGACTCCGTCGGCCATAAGGAAAACCGAGGCCCCCATGAAGGCCGAAAGCTGACGCGAGACGTAAAACCCGGGGCCGTCGTTGACGACGATCGGGATCTTGCGCAACGCCCGGGCGAAAGCGACGCAGGTCGCAAGGGTTTCGTCGGTGGTCTTCTTGGCGCAGATGACCTCGAGAAGCTGCATGCGGTGAGCCGGATTGAAAAAATGAAGCCCGATCATGCGGCCGGGGTCGGCAAGCACGGAGGCCATCTCTGTGATCGGCAGCGCCGAGGTGTTGGTCGCGAACACGGCCTGCGGACGGCAGATGCCCTCGAGTTCCTTCCAGAGCTTCTGCTTGACGGCCATGTCCTCGACGACCGCCTCGATGACGAGATCGGCCTCTCTCAAGCGGGAGAGTTCCGTGGTGCAGGTGAGGCGCTCGCGGAAGAGGGTCTCGAGCGCTTCGAGAGTGATCTTCTTGTTCTTGAGGTGGTAGTCGAAGGTCGCGCGTACCCCGGCCATGCCCCGCTCGAGCGCCTTTTCGTCGATGTCCCACAGGATCGCCTGCATCCCTTCGTGGACGAGCAGGTGGACGATGCCCGAGCCCATCACCCCGCCGCCCAGGACGCCCACGGTGCGGACGGGGGCGGGCCGGAGGCCCTCGATGCGCGGAAGCCTTCCGGCCGCACGCGTGTTGAGGAAAATGCCGATCAGGTTTTTGGCGACATCCGAGAAAAGGCAATCGGCGAAGAGTTCGGCCTCCATCTCGAGGTCGGCTTCGATGTCGAAGTGCAGCCCGCGCTCGAAGGCGTCAAGCGCCTTGAAGGGGGCGAGGTAACCCTTGGCCTTGGCGGCGGTCATGAGGCGGGCGAAATCGAGAAGCGCCTTCTTTTCGGCGGCGCTCGGCAGCCGCTCGTGACGGGCGCGGGTCGCGCGCAGGCCGAGGCTCATGCGTCCATCGAGAAACCCTTTCGCGGCGCGGCGGGCAACGGCGAGCAGCTGCTCGGGCGGAGCAATCTCGTCGACAAGCCGGCGCTCGAGCGCTTTCTCGGAGCGGATCGGCTTGCCGGTCGTGATCATCTCGAGCGCGTTCGGCAGCCCGATCAGCCGCGGCAGACGCTGGGTCCCTCCCGCCCCGGGGATGAGCCCGAGCTGCACCTCGGGCTGTCCCAGATCGACCCCGGGGGCGGCCACCCGATAGTGACAGGCCATGGCGAGCTCGAGGCCTCCGCCGAGGCAAGCCCCGTTGATGGCCGCAATCACGGGTTTGGGCCCGGTTTCGATCGCGTTCAGCACCCGGTTGTTCTGACGCAGGAGCTCGAGCAGGTTCTGTCGCGAGCGGATATCCTTGATCTGGGTGATGTCGGCCCCGGCGACGAAATTCTTGCCGCGCCCGGTCAGCACCACCGCATGCACGGATCCGTCGCGAAAGGCCTCGCCGAAAGCCTCGGCCAGCTCGCGCACCACGTGTTCGGACAGCTGATTGACCGGCGGGTTGTCGATGCGGAACACCGCAATCCCGTCGGCGGCCTCCACCTGGATGGATCGATAGTCCGTCCTCATCTTCCCTCGCGCCTCCCTTGCGACATCCCCGGAGATGACGGCCGATAAACGTGTAGCGAATTGCACGCTACACGGCCACTCTATGCCGTTCGGGCGCCTCTTGTCAACGACCCGGCGATTGACAAGCGCTTCCGTCTGCGGCAGCTTATCGCCGTTTCATCGCGGTGAGGTTGCGAGCGCCGGCGACCGGGGGGGAAGGCTTCCCCCCACGGCGCCGAAAGGCGAAATCGATGCGGATCGGCGAGCTCGTCGAAAAAACCGGGGTCCCCAAGGAGACGCTTCACTTCTACATCCGGCAGGGGCTTCTGCCCCGCCCCCGGAGGGCCGAGGGACGCCTGCCGGATTACTCCGAGGCGCACCTGCGGCGCGTGCTCTGGATCCGCGAGCTCCGCGAGGAGTTTTTCCTCCCCATCCCCGAGATCAAGAAGATCCTGCGGCAGAACCGCCGCCAGTCCCGTTCGGATCGGGCGGTGTCGGCATTCCACAACCGATATTTCCGGCCGCTCGACCGGCTGCTCTCCCGCGAGGTCGTGGGCCGCCGCTCCTTTTGTGAGGCCACCGGCCTGAGCCGCAAATGGCTCGAGGTGATGGAAGACTGGGGGGTCCTCACCGCGGAATCCCGCGGCGGCCGCCCCGCCTATTCCGCCGACGATGTGATCCTCGCCCGACTGATCGTGGACATGGACCGCCTCGGCTTCGGCCCCAAGGACGGCTACAACCCGCGCGAGCTGAAGCGGGTGGCCGACTTCGTGCGGCGCTTCGTTCGCACTTCCCACCGCGCTTACTACGAAAAACGCCTCACCGCGATTCCCACGGACGACCTCGCGGAGAAAGGCGCGCAGTTCGTCGAGATCATGAGCCTTTTCTTTTACCACCTCTACCGCAAGCTCGTACGCGAGGAATTCGCGCGCTTTCGCGCCCGTCCGGTCGCAAGGCCGGACAGCGCCGACCGGAAGGAACGCCGCCGATGACCGCCCCCGCCGACCGTCGCGCCGCTTCCTGGCTCTCCCGCTACCGGAGCCTGAAGGTCCCCTTCTGGAAGCGCGTCGGCATGCGGGTCGAGGAAGCCGCCCCCGGCGAAGCCGCCATCCGCGTCCCTTATGACGCGGGGCTGCTCAACGCGAACGGTGTCGTTCACGGGGGGGTCATCTTCGCCGCGGCCGACTCGGCGATCGCGATCGCGCTTCTCGGCCTGATCGAAAACCGAGCTCCGATTGCGACCATCGAGCTCAAGATCAACTTTCTCCGCCCCGTCGACGGCGAGGATCTTTTCGCCCGCGCCCGGATCCTCCACTGCGGACGCCGCATCGCCGTCGGCGACGCGACCGTGTTCGACGGCTCCGGCCGGACCGTCGCCCGGGCGCTGGCCACCTACGCCATCGCCGCGGCCCCTTCGGCCCGGAAAACCACTCGCCGCCGCAAACGCACCTGATCAAAACCTTTGTTCTTGCAGCCGGCGGGCGATTTCCCCCAGGCTCACGATCGCCGCGGAGACGCGTCCATCGACGGGCCCCGCGCAGCTGAGCAGGATGAAATTGCGGAATCGGGGGGAGTTCGCGCAGATCGCTCCGGGAACGATGGCGATCTTCCGCGCATAGGCGCGGCGGTAGAGCTCAAGCCCGTCGATTCCTTGCGGCAATTCGATCCAGAGCAAGGTCCCGCCCTGCGGCACGGCGAAACGGGTGCCTTCCGGGAAGTGGCGGCGGACGAGATCCGCCGTCAGCAACCGCTGCCGGCCGACGGCGAGGCGCAACCGCAGGAGGTGCCGGTCGTAGGCTCCGGAGGCGAGAAACCGGGCCACGATCGCCTGGTCGAGGCTCGAGGTGCAGATGGAAGTCGCGGCTTTGAGCCGCCGGATCTTCTCCCGCCGCCCGCCGCGGGCGGCGACCCAGCCGACCCGCAGGCCCGGGGCGAGCGTCTTGGAAAAGGAGGAGCACTGGATCACCAGCCCCTGCCGGTCCCAGGCCGTCAGCGGAAGCGGCCGGTTTCCCGTGAAATGAAGCGGTGCGCTGATGTCGTCCACGATGACCGGGATCCCTCGGCGGGAAAGGATCTCGAGAAGCCGCTTTTTCTTTTCCTCCGGCATGAGCGCACCGGTCGGGTTCTGGAAGTGGGGCATGAGAAAACAGGCGCGCACCGGATGCCTTTCGAGGCAGCGCTCGAGGTCATCGAGAAGGATCCCTTCCCGCGGATCCACGAACACCTCGGCCGCGAGCATCCCCTGTTCCTTCAAGAGCTGCAGAACCGCGAAATGGGTGGGCGCCTCCACCGCGATCGTATCGCCGGGCCGCGCGACGGCCTGCAACGCGAGCGCAATCGCCTCCGTGCAGCCGCTGGTCACGACGATCTCCTCGGCGCTGAAGCGCCCGGGGAGGCCGACGTCCCGGAGGGCGATCTCCCGCCGTAGTTCGGGCAAGCCCTCCGGCGGGCTGTAGCCGAGCCGCGAGCGCCACTCGAAGCGGTTCATCTCCCGCACCATCCGCGCGAAAGCCTTCGCCGGAACGTGGGCGACGTCCATCCCGGTGTTTCCCAGGGGGACGAATTCGGGGTCGCTCGTCGCGGCGATGACCGAGGAAAGCTCGGGTGCCAGGCGGATCGGCTGCGGGGCGGGTTGCCCGCGCCGGTGCGCGAGGGAAGGAGGCGGCGGCCATACCGCCGGCTGCACCCGGTAGCCGGAGCGCGGGTGGGCTTCAACGAGTCCGGCCTCCTCGAGCTCAAGAAAGGCCCGGTAGACGGTGCTGACGCTCAGTCCGGTGGTGCGGTGGAGGCGGCGGATCGAGGGCAGACGTTCTCCCGGGCGGAAATCGCCCTCGCGGATGCGCCGCTCGAGATCGGCGGCGAGCCGCCGGTAGCGGAAGAGTCGCTCCGCAGGAGTCTCCGAGGGTGAGGGGGCCATGATCTGTTATGTTTATTTTTGTGAAAATCTGTATCTGTTATTCACCAAACAAGGTTGATAAGCAACCGTTCAACGTTGCCGGTTCCGACTGTCAACCCAAGGGAGACTTCCCGTGGAAACCCGACCCGTTCGAACCCCGAAACGATCGGGGAGTTTCACCATCAAGGCCGGCCTCGCCCGCATGCTCCAGGGCGGGGTCATCATGGACGTCGTTTCCGCCGAGCAGGCCCGGATCGCCGAGGAAGCCGGGGCCGTGGCCGTGATGGCCCTCGAGCGGGTGCCGGCGGACATCCGCGCCCAAGGAGGGGTCGCCCGGATGGCCGACCCACGGCGGATCCGGGAGATCATGGAGGCGGTCAGCATCCCGGTGATGGCCAAGTGCCGTATCGGGCACTTCGCGGAGGCGCAGATTCTCGAAGCGATCGGCGTGGACTACGTGGATGAGAGCGAGGTGCTCACCCCCGCCGACGAATCCGGCCATGTCGACAAGCATGCCTTCGGCGTGCCCTTCGTGTGCGGCTGCCGCGACCTGGGCGAAGCCCT
>CAZQUP010000125.1:6283-6550 GCA_964596545.1 uncultured Desulfatibacillum sp.
CGTCGCATCGCCGAGGGGGCGGCGATGATCCGGACCAAGGGCGAAGCCGGGACCGGCGACATCGTGGAGGCCGTGCGCCACGCGCGGGCCGTGATCGAAGAGATCCGGGCGCTCGAGGCGCTCTCCGAGGCCGAGCTGGAAGCTGTCGCGGCCAAAATGCGCGTCCCGGCGGATCTCGTGCGGCAAACCCGCGAGCTGGGGCGTCTGCCGGTGGTCAATTTCGCCGCCGGCGGCATCGCCACCCCGGCGGACGCGGCCCTGATGATG
>CAZQUP010000126.1:0-6476 GCA_964596545.1 uncultured Desulfatibacillum sp.
GACTGAGCACGGCAACGGGATTACGACTGGCCTGCCGCCCCGGCCGCGGATCCCTCCAGCCGCACGGTGCTGCTCAAGATCCGGCTGCCGCGGGAGGCGGCGCTCCGCCCCGGCGCCTACGCCCGGGTCGCCATTCCCGTGGGCGAAACGACGCGGCTCGTCGTCCCGGCGTCCGCGCTTTTGCGGCAGGGGCAGCTGACCGGCCTCGTTGTGGTCGACGCCTCCGGAATCGCCCGTTTCCGTCTCGTCCGCACCGCGCCCCTCGGAGAAGACCGGGTGGTGGTTCTTTCGGGTCTGGCCGAGGGCGTGCGTTACGTGGTCACGCCCCCGGCGGGTTTGGTCGACGGCATGCGCGTGGAGCAGCCCTCATGAGCGCGCCCGCTCTCGGCCCGGCCGGGCGCATCGCCCGGGCGTTTCTCGATTCCAAGCTCACCCCCCTACTCGTCCTCGCCTCCCTGCTCGCCGGTATCGGAGCGGTGACCGTCCTGCCGCGCGAGGAGGAGCCGCAGATCATCGTTCCGATGATCGACATCTTTGTCCGAATGCCCGGCGCCTCGGCCGAGGAGGTGGAACAGCGCGTGACCCGGCCGATGGAGAAGCTTCTCTGGGAAATCCCCGGCGTCGAGTACATCTACTCGACCTCCTCGCCGGGGATGAGCCTCGCCGTGGTGCGCTTTTTCGTGGGCCAGGACGAGGAAGAGGCGATCGTGCGCCTGCAGTCCAAGCTTGCGGCGAACATGGACCGTATTCCCTGCTGTGTCTCCCCGCCGCTTATCAAGCCGCGTTACATCGATGACGTCCCCGTGCTGGC
Source organism: uncultured Desulfatibacillum sp. (assembly GCA_964596545.1). GTDB lineage: Bacteria > Desulfobacterota > Desulfobacteria > Desulfobacterales > SpSt-501 > SpSt-501. The sequence goes on from CAZQUP010000126.1 coordinate 812, forward strand.
GCTCACTTTCTGGGGCGGGGGACGGGACGGCCTTGAGCTGCGCCGGATCGCGGCGGAGGTCGAGGACCTCGTCAAGCGCGAACCCGACGTCTCCCTCACCCAGCTGATTGGGGGCGAACCCCGGCGGGTGGAGGTGCGCTTCGACCCGCTGCGGCTTGCGGCCCACGGGATCGACTCCGGCCGGGCGGCGGCCGCGCTCTTGCAGGCGAACCAGGCCGCACCGCCTGCGGGTTTCCCCGGCCGGGAGGGACAGATCCTCGTGCAGGCCGGGGGCTGGCTGCGCGACGCCGCGGAGGTCGGCGCCGTGGTGCTCGCCGTGCATGAGGGAAAGACGGTCCGCGTGCGTGATGTGGCCGAGGTGGTGGACGGCGCCGGAGAGCCCGACCACTATGTCTTTTTCGCCCGCGGTCCGGCCGGGGCGGAGCGCGGGATCCCGCCGGTGCGCTCGCCCCGAGGCGTCGAGGAGGCCGTGACCCTCACCGTCGCCAAGCGAAAAGGGGCGAACGCCACCGCGGTCACCCGCCGCGTGCTCGCCCGTCTGGAGGACGCGCGCGGCCGCCTTCTGCCGGAGGGCGTCCGGGTGACGGTGACCCGCGATTACGGGGAGACGGCGAAGGAGAAGTCCGACGAGCTTCTTCTCCACATGGGGATCGCCGTCGTTTCCGTAAGCCTGCTCGTCGGCGTCGTCCTGGGATGGCGGGAGTCCGGCGTCGTCGCACTCGCCATCCCGGTGACGCTGGCGCTCACCCTGACGGTCTTCACTCTCTCCGGCTATACGCTGAACCGCATCACGCTTTTTGCGCTCATCTTTTCGATCGGGATCCTGGTCGACGACGCGATCGTCGTCGTGGAAAACCTCGTGCGCCATTTCCGCCTGCCCGAAAACCGGGGACGGCCCGCTGCCGCGATCGCCGTCGAAGCCGTGGCCGAGGTCGGAAACCCCACGATTCTCGCGACCCTGACCGTGATCGCCGCCATCTTGCCCATGGCCTTCGTGGGCGGCCTGATGGGCCCCTACATGCGCCCTATCCCGGTGGGTGCCTCGGCGGCGATGCTCTTTTCGCTCATCGTCGCCTTCGTCGTGACCCCCTGGGCGGCGCTGCGCCTGCTTGGAGGCACAGCGGGAGCCGGGCACGTCGGGGAGGGGGAGACCGAGGACCGCCTGACCCGGCTCTACCGCCGGGTGATGGAAGGGCTGATCCACCGCCCTGTCCGGCGCACCTTCTTTCTCGCCGCCGTGGCGTTTCTGCTGCTTGCCGCGCTCGCCCTCGTCGCCGTGGGCTGGGTCAAGGTCAAGATGCTCCCCTTCGACAACAAGAGCGAGTTCCAGGCGATCCTCGATCTGCCGGAGAGCGCCACCCTCGAGGACACGGCCGCGGCCGCACTCGAGCTTGCGGCCTTCCTCAAGACCGTAAACGAGGTGAGCGACGTCCAGGTTTACGTGGGGCTGGCCGCACCGTTCAACTTCAACGGCCTGGTGCGCCACTACTACCTCCGCCGGGGGCCCAACGTGGCCGATCTCCAGGTGAACCTCGTCCCGAAGTCACGGCGGAGCGCCCAGAGCCACGAGATCGTGAAACGCCTGCGGCCGGATCTCCAGGCGATCGCCCGCCGCCACGGGGGCCGCCTGAAACTGGCCGAGGTGCCGCCCGGGCCGCCGGTGCTCTCGACCCTCGTCGCCGAGGTCTACGGCCCGGACTACGAACGGCAGCGAGCGCTGGCGGCCGCGATCCGCGATCTCTTCGAGGAGACCGAGGGGGTCGTGGACGTGGACTGGTTCATGGAGGAGGGCCAGATCCGCTATGTGCTGGCCGTGGACGATGAAAAAGCCGCGCGTCACGGGATCCGCGCCGCGGATGCGGCCGAGGCGTTGCGGCGGGTGATCGCGGGGGCGCCGGCCGGACTGCTGCGCGCGCCCAGCGAAAAGGAGGATGTGCCCATCGTGCTGAGGGTGCCGCTTGAGCGCCGCGAGAGCCTGGAGCGCCTGCTCGCCATCCGGCTGCCCGCCGCGGACGGCGGGGGGGTCCCCCTCTCGGAGCTGGTGAGCGTCTCCTCCGGTCCGGCCGAGAAGAGCATCTACCACAAGAACCTCATGCCCGTGGTCTACGTGATCGGCGATGTCGCCGGAGAAAAGGAGAGCCCCGTCTATGCGATCCTCGAGTTGTGGCCGAAGCTCGCCGCGCTCCTTTCCCCCGCCCAGGGCGGACCGATCGCCCAGCACACGGCGGCGCTGCCTTCCAGCGACCGGCGCTTCGCCGTCAAGTGGGACGGCGAGTGGCACATCACCTACGAGGTCTTCCGTGATCTCGGCATCGCCTTCGGCGCGGTGCTCGTCCTGATCTACGTTCTCGTCGTGGGATGGTTCCAGTCCTTCACGACCCCGCTCACGATCATGGCCGCGATCCCCTTTTCGCTGATCGGGATCCTCCCCGCCCACGGGGCGCTCGGGGCCTTCTTCACCGCGACGTCGATGATCGGCTTCATCGCCGGTGCGGGGATCGTGGTCCGCAACTCGATCATCCTCGTCGATTTCATCGAGCTGCGTCGGAGCCAGGGGATGCCGCTCGACCAGGCGGTGATCGACGCCGGCGCGGTGCGCTTCCGCCCCATGATGCTCACCGCGGCGGCGGTCGTCGTGGGTGCGGCGGTGATCCTCTTCGACCCGATCTTCCAGGGGCTGGCGATCTCCCTCATGGCGGGCGAGGTCGCCTCGCTGCTCTTTTCGCGCATGACCGTCCCCATCCTCTATTTTCTCGAGAAGCGGCACGAGGCGGCCGGGACGCAAGCCGCGTAGCGGAGCGGAGCCCCCGCGGTCAGCCGAGGTGCCCCGGGCTTGCGGGGGGCGGACGCAGGCCGAGGCGGATCATCTTGCGGCGCAGCGTGTTCTTGTCGATCCCGAGTTCGCGGGCGGCGGCGAGCTTACGGCCGCCGTGACGCTCGAGGGCCTGCAGGATCGCCGCCCGTTCGATCTCGCGCAGATTCCCGGAGACCGGCGCGTGGCACGGAGCGGGGGAGGAACGCAAGTGCTCCGGGAGGTCCTCGAGGCCGATCGTGTCGTCGCGGCAGAGGACGAAGGCGTGCTCGATCGCGTTTTCGAGCTCGCGCACGTTTCCCGGCCAGTCGTGGCGCAGCAGCGCCTCCAGCGCCTCCCGCGAGACCCCGGCCACCGTCCGCCCGCGCAGGCGATTGAAGCGCTCGATGAAGTGCTCGACGAGTAGCGGGATGTCCTCGCTCCGCTCGGCAAGCGGCGGCAGGCTGATCCGGAAGACATTGACGCGAAAATAGAGATCCTCCCGGAACTTTTCCTCGCGGACGAGCCGCCTTAAGTCGCGGTGCGTGGCGGCGATCACGCGCGCGTTCGTCGGGACGGGCTTTCCCGAGCCGAGCGGCTCGTAGGTGCGCTCCTGCAGCACGCGCAGCAGACGCACCTGGAGTGCGGGGGAAATGTCGCCGATCTCGTCCAGAAAGATCGTCCCGTGCCGGGCGAGCGCGAAGCGGCCCGGCTTGTCCCGGCGCGCGTCGGTGAAGGCCCCTGCCTTGTAACCGAAGAGCTCGGCCTCGATCAGCGTGTCGGGGAGCGCCCCGCAGTTCACGGCGACGAACGGTCCCTCGCGCTGGGGGCTGTGGTGATGGATCGCCCGCGCCACAAGCTCCTTGCCCGTGCCGCTCGCCCCCTCGATCAGGACCGTGCTCCCGCTCGCGGCCACCTGGGGAAGCATGGCGAAGATTTTGCGCATGCGCGGGTTCTTGCTGACGATGTCCTCGAAGCGGTACCGCTGCCTCAAGGTCCGTTGCAGCTCTTGGAGGGCGCTCATGTCCTGGAAAGTCTCGACCCCGCCGACGGGGAGGCCGGAGGGGCCGCGCAGCAGGGCGGTGCTGATGCGGATGGGGATGCGCCTTTTGTCGGCGCGGTAGATGTGGACCAGCGCGTTTGCGAGCGGCTTGCCGCTTTCGATCGTGCGGCGCAGCATACAGCCGGTTTCGCAGATGTCGGCGCGGAAAACCTCGCAGCAGCGACGCCCCAACGCTTCGGCCCGCGGCACCCCGGTGATCTCTTGGGCGGCGCGGTTGAAGGAGGTGATGCGCCAATTCAGGTCGACCGTGAACACCCCTTCCTGGATGCTGTCAAGAATCAACTCGTGGTGGCGAAGCTCGATCTGGCCGGGGTTGGATCTCATGACGGGCCTGCCGAGATTTCATGGGACAAAGCGGCCTGACGGGTGCAATCTGTTCCCTTCGAACCCCGCTGTCAACTCCAACCGAGTGCCGCCGTTCGGCGCCATCCTTTGCCCGACGGCGATAATTGTTCGGCCGGAATAAGTTTTCTCGTGGAATAGAGGCCTTCCGTGCTCCCCGGAATGCTTATTGCTTGGATCAGAGCCCGGATGGGATGGCAAAACCCCGCCGCAAGCATGGGGATCGCTCATGGCAAAGCATCCCTGCATCTTCTGCCCGAAAACCTGGACCCCGCAGCGTATGGGTCGAGTCGCGGCGCCGTTTTCTCCGTCCCCTCCTCCGCGGCGAAACCGCCGGGTCGCCGTGCCGGTTTTCCGCGGCTGCGTATCCCCGGTTTTGGACACCTGTCATCGCCTGGTGCTGCTCGACCTGGGAGACGGAGAGTTTCAGGAGCCGCGTACCCTGACCTGTGATGGCCTCTCCCCCTCCGAGCGTGTAAGCGAATTGAAGCGCCACGGCGTGGGCACGGTGATTTGCGGCGCCTTGAGCGAGGCTTTTTCCACGCTCCTCGAGGCCCGAAAAATCGAATTGATCAGCGGTGTCAGCGGCGAAGTCCGTGAAGTTCTCGCGGCCTACCGAAACGGGCGGTTGAATGAGGAGCGGTTTCGCATGCCCGGCTTCAAGGAGTCCTGATCTTTCGGGAACCATTTGTAGTTTGAAAGCCTTTTCAGGGTGCGTTTTGTTTCCTCATCAATAGAACCCCTTCTTGATCCGGGTGCCTTCCGCTTTGGAAACGATGTGAAATCGGGGTGATATTGGACACATCGTTCCTCCTGTGCCCTGGCACTGCATTTGCTCAGGAAATTCGTATGCTCTCGCGTCAAGAATTCTTCAGGGCCTTGCTGGCCCGAGGCCTCCGGGCGGTGAGGGATTTATCCGGCGCAGGGGATTCCCCTCCTTCCGATCCCTTGGGGGATGCGACTTGCGGCGTGGCCGAGACCGAACTCAGCCCGGCGCTGCTTGCGATCGAAGCCGAACGCCGCGGTCTATCCATTCAGGGGACCGACCCCGGGGAGCTGCGGCGGTTGATCAGTCGGGAACTGGCGAGCTGCTGCACGCCTCGCCCCCCGGAAGCGAGCGGTGACCTCCGGCCCCCGGGCGGGAGGATGGATCCGGACCGATAAAGTACCCGCCGCGGCAGTCGGCGGTTCACCCCAACAACCCGATCGGAAAGGGGGATATTCATGGAGCGATACGGGACCGGTTATCTGGAGGAAAGAAAGCTCATTCCACGCTGGCCGCAGCCGATCGCGGCGATCGTCGCCCTGGTGGTGACGCTCGCCGTGTTCTATGCGACCTGGTGGATTTTCCAGGATCCGCGGGGCTGGCTGCGGATGTACACCCCCTACGTGGGCTACATGTACACCCGCTGGTGGCTGATCATGCTGATCTGGATGGTCTACATCTTCAACTACTGGCCCTTCAAGCG
>CAZQUP010000127.1:0-6464 GCA_964596545.1 uncultured Desulfatibacillum sp.
CGGCGTTCTGCCGGGTCATCGAGGACATCTCCTCGAGCGAAGAGGTGGTCTCCTCGAGCGAGGCCGCCTGGGCCGCGGATTGCTGAGCGAGGCTCTGGCTCGCCGTGGACACCTGCGCCGCGGCGGCGCTCACTTCGGATGCGCCCTGATTGAGCCGGGTCACGATGCTCTGGATGGGCCGCTCGATCTCGCGCCGCACCATCCAAGCGATCAGCCCGGCTACGGCCGCGGCGACCGCCAGCACGACTCCGGCGAGGATGTTGCGCAATTGCCGGGCCGGGGCGAGGATTTCGGCCATCGGCTGCAGGACGGCGAGCGACCATCCGGTGGAGGCGACGGGCCCGAAGCTCAGCAGGTATTCCCCTTCTTCGAGAGAGACGGTGAGCATGCCTTCCCCGGCGGCGCCGAGGGCTTCGGCGAGCGGGGCCAGGCCGGGGACGTCCTTCAGGCCCTGTTTCATCACCCGCGTCGCCTCCGGGTGGGTGATGAAGCGTCCTTTCGCGTCCACGATGCAGACGTAGCCTTTCTCGCCGACCCGGATGCGGGAGGCCATTTCGTTCAACGCGCTCAGCCGCCATCCGAGAGCCGCGACCCCCATCGTGCGCTCCTGATGGGTCAGGGCGGTTGCGATCGTGAGCACCCCGCCGCCGTCGGCCGCCGCGTGAACCTCGCCGATGACCGCCTCCCGTCCCCCCCGGGCACGGCGGTAGACCTCCTCGGAAGCGACCGTCTTGCCCTTGAATGCGCCTTTCACCGTGTCGCCGACCACCGTTCCCCGGTCGTCGGTCACGTAGAAGAAAGCGTAGGTTTGGGAATCATGGAACACGGTCGAATTCATGTTCAGCTTGAAGTCGGCGAGATCGTAGATGCCGCTGTCCGCGATCGACTTGATCATGTCGACGAGAGTCGCATCCCGCAGGGCGGCGTTTTTGAGCAGAACGGTCTGTTCGCGCACGATCTGAGCGACCTGTCCGGTCACGACCCCGCGGAGGTCTTCGAGCCCTTCGCGGGCGAGACGCTCCATGGCTTTCGAGGACCACAGGACGCTGAAGGCGCCCACCCCCAGCAGGGGCAGGGCGAGCAGGGCGAGCCCTCCGAAGACGAGTTTTTTCCCCAGACTGAACCGGCGCATGGCGTTCGCTCTCCTCTCTGGCGGCCGATCGGATTCCCCCTTTTTCCTCGGGCTGCGCCGAAGGGCGAAGGGGTTATCCCCCTTATCGGCCTTCGGGGGGGGTTGCTTTAAGGCCCCCCGGCCCGGGGCTGCGGCGGGGGAGGGAAGGCGAAAGGCGGGCGGCGGGCTACTTGCGGTGGAATTCCGGCACGATCAGGATGAGCAGGGTATAAATCTCCAGGCGCCCCAAGAGCATCAAGGCGATCAGCACGCCTTTGGCGGCGTCGGCGAGCGGGGCGAAAGTCCGGCTGGGGCCGACCGCCCCGAAGCCGGGGCCGGTATTTCCCAGCGCGGTCGCCGCCGCGCCGGCGGCGCTCACGAGGTCGAGGCCGGAGAGCGCAAGCAGAAGAGCGCCTGCGGCGAAGAGAAGCACGTAGAGAGCCGCGAAGCCGAGGATGCTGTGGGCGATCTCCTCGGTCACCGGCCGTCCGCCGAGCTTCAGGCGGCTCACCGCATGCGGGTGGATCAGGAGGTAGAGTTCGCGGTAGCAGTGTTTGAGGGCGACGATCACGCGCAGGCACTTCATGCCGCCGCCCGTCGAGCCGGCGCAGGCGCCGATGAACATGCAGCCGAAGAGAAGAACGCGGGTGGCGTCGGGCCAGCGGTCGTAGTCGGCGGTCGCATAACCCGTGGTCGTGAGGATCGAGACGACCTGGAAGGCGCCGTAGCGCAGCGCGTCCCCCCAGCCGACGTAGACCGTGCCGTGGATGGTCGCGGCGACCGCCAGGACGAGCGCCGCCAGGAGCCCGAGGTAGAAGCGGCACTCGGCGTCGCGCCAGAAGGCGAGCCCTTCTCCCCGAAGCAGGCGGTAGTGCAAGGAAAAGTTGATGCCCGCAAGGACCATGAAGCTCAAGATCACAAGATCGACGTAGAGGCTTCCGAAATGCTCGATCGAGGCGTTCCAAGGGGAGAAGCCGCCCGTCGGCAGGGTGGTGAGCGCATGGTTGACGGCGTCGAAGAGACCCATGCCGCCCGCGGCGAGCATCGCCGCCTCGGCCGCGGTGAAGAGGACGTAAACCTTCCAGAGAACTTTCGCCGTGTCGCGCATGTGGGGCCGCAGCCGGTCCGGGACGGGGGTCGGGGCCTCGGCCTTGTAAAGCTGCATTCCGCCCACCTTGAGAAAAGGCAGGATGGCGATCGAGAGCACGATGATCCCCATGCCGCCCAACCACTGGATGAAACTGCGCCAGACGATAAGGCTGCGCGGCAGGACTTCGATGTCCGCGAGAATCGTCGACCCCGTCGTCGTGAACCCCGAGACGGACTCGAAGAGCGCGTCGGTCCAGGAGAGGCCTAACGCGAAGCGGAAGGGGAGGGCCCCGAGGACCGCGGCCGCGATCCAGGCGCAGGAGACGATCGCCATGCCTTCGCGGGGCGTGAGCACTTCGGCCTGTTTGCGGCGGAAAAGGAGGTACAGGCCGAAGCCGAAGCCGAGGGTGAGCGCGGCCGAGAGCGAAAACGACGTCGCCGCGGTCTCCCCCCACAGGAAGGCCAGCCCGAGCGGCAGCAAGAGGGTTGCACCGATGACGAGCGCCAGCAGGCCCGTCACGTGGAGCACGTACCCCCAGTGCATTAGAAATACTCCAGTTTGACCGCGAGCAGCCGTTCGATGCGCGGGACGGCCTCGCGCAGGGCGAAGAGAATCACGCGGTCCCCCGGCTCGACCACGCTTTCGCCTGTGGGCAGGATGATACGACCGTCGCGGATGACGGCCGCAACCATGGCCCCCTTGGGGAAGTCGATCGATCGCAGCGGCCGTCCGACGATGTCCGAGGTTTCGAGCGCGACCGCCTCGAGCACCTCGGCCTGCTCGCCCTGGATCGCCATGGCCGAGAGGACTTTGCCTTTGCGGATGTGCTGCAGGATGGAGTTGATCGCTGAAAGGCGTGGGCTGACGACCTGCTCGATCCCGATGGCTTTCATCAGCGGGAAGTAGCTGAACTTGTCGATCTTGCAGATCGCCTTGTCGACGCCCAGGCGCGAGGCGAGAAGGGCGGTCAGGATGTTCGTCTCTTCGTCCTGGGTCACGGTGACGACCAGATCCATGTCGCGGACGTTTTCCTCCTGGAGCAGGTCCTGGTCGGAGCCGTCGCCGCAGAGCACGACGGCGCGGCGGAGCTTCTCGGCGAGCAGGGAGCAGCGGTCGGCATTTTTCTCGATCACCTTGGTGGCGATCCCCTTGTCCTCGAGCCGGGCAGCCAGTCGAAAGCCGATGCGTCCGCCGCCCACGATCAGCACCCGCCGGATCGGCGATTCCCGTTTGCCGAAGAAGGCGAGGTTGTCAAAGAGCCGCTCTTTCTCGCTGATGAAGTAGGCGAGGTCGCCGGGGCGGAGCCGATCCTGGCCGCGGGGAACGATCAGGCGCTTGTCGCGGACCAGGGCGGCGATCAAGGGGCGCACCGGGCCGGACATCTCCGGGAGCTCCGCGAGCCTCATCCCGGCGAGGGGGGAGCGGGTGTCGATGGCGATGCCGACGAGCTTGATTCTTCCGCCCTCGAAGCTGCCCACGTCCACGGCCCCCGGAACGCTCATCAGTTCGAGGATGGTGTGCACCACCTCCGTCTCCGGGTTGATGATCGTCTGGATGTGGGGCGGTTTTTCCCGCAAGGGGACGGCGAATTCGTCGTAGGACTCGTCGCGGATGCGGGCGATCTTGGTCGTGTGGGGGGCGAGGAGATCGGCCGCCATGCAGGCGACGAGATTCGTCTCGTCGCGGTCGGTCACGGCGAGGAGAATGTCGGCGCCGCGGATCCCGGCCTCCCGCAGCACGTTGGGGTTGCTTCCCGAGCCGAGAACCGTCTGGACGTCGAGGTGATCCTCGACCCGTCGGAGGGCCTCCGGGCTGTCATCGACGAGGACGACGTCTTTTTCCTCGAGGGAAAGTTGGCGGGCGATATGGAAGCCGACTTCCCCCGCGCCGACGATCACGATTTTCATGCTGTCTTGTCGCGCAAGGTCCTCCGGCGGAAGCGGAGACTATCGCCGGGGCGGAGGTCTGTCAAGGTCGCTTGGGCGGCTGCGTGCGGAATTCACTCGGCGAGTTTGGGCGATTGCAGTCGGCGCCGCCGGGCCCACTGCATACGCACGAATTCGACCGCCGCGGGAATGCCGGGGATGAGCACCAGGGCCACGATCACGAGACTGAAGTGCTCCTGGATCAAGGGAAGGGTCCCGAACCAGTACCCCGCGGGGACGAAGAGCAACACCCAGAGGGCCGCCCCGAAGACGTTGAAAAAAAGGAAGCGCGGGTAGGCCATGCTGCCAATCCCGGCGACGAAAGGAGCGAAAGTGCGGATGATGGGCAGGAAACGGGCGATCACGATCGTCTTTCCGCCGTGCCGGCGGTAGAAGGCGTGCGTGCGGTGGAGGTATTCTTTGTTCAGAAACCGGCCGTGATCCTCGTGAAAAACCCGGGGGCCGACAAAATGGCCGATCGAGTAGTTCACGCTGTCCCCCAGAATGGCGGCGGCGAGCAGGACGGCGATCGCCGCCCCCAAGTCGAGGGCGCCGATCGCGGCCATCGAACCTACGGCGAAGAGAAGCGAGTCGCCCGGGAGAAAGGGGGTGACGACGAGGCCGGTTTCGCAGAAGACGATCACGAAGAGGATCGCATAGACCCACAGGCCGTACATCGCGCAGAGATCCTGTAGGTGGCGGTCGATGTGCAGGACGAAATCGACGAGGAACGAAACGATTTCCATCTATTATCCCCTCCCGGCGAAAAGCGATCCCCCGGCGGTCGAAACGCGACGTGCCCGGCTTGTCCGGGCACGTTCGTTCAAACGTAACACAGCCTTGCGGGAAAGCAAAGCCCTTCATCCGACGGTAACCGTCACCCCGTGCTCCTCGACCCCGTTGTTGCCGTACCCGAGAACATTCCAGGAGGCGCGATCCGGCTGTCGACGGCCTGCGGTGTCGCGGGCGCGGGCGAGGATGCGGGCCGACCCCCTTTCCGGCGGCGTCCAGAGGAGCTGCCAGTGGCGCCAGGCGTAACGGACGTTCGGCCCGAAGAGTTTGGCCGGAAGCCAGGTTTTCCCCCCGTCGCAGGAGACCTCGACCGCCGCGATTTCCTCTTCTCCGGCCCAGGCCGCCCCGAGCACGGGAAAGGGAACGCCCGCCGGAAGGAGATCGCCGGGTTGCGGCCGGAGGATGACCGCTTTGAGGCGCATCGCCGTCACCGGCTCGCCGGAAGAGGGATCTTCGCCTTTTCGGAAGACGCGGTAGACGCGATCCATGTAGAATCCGTTCCAGGGCCGGTCGAGAACGACGATGCGCTTCAACCATTTGACGCAATTGGCTCCGGTCCAACCGAGAGCGATGGCACGCAAGGGAAAACCGTGCTTGAGCGGGAGCGGATCGCCGTTCATTTCCCAGGCGAGGAGCGTCGACGAAAGGGCCTTCTCGAGGGGGATGCTGCGAATGAAGGGGATCCCGGCGGCGCCGAGCGGGCGGTCCAGCCCTTGAAAAGCGACGTGTGCGGCCGTGGGTTTCAGGCCGGCGGCCGCAAGCAGCTCGCGCAGCCATGTTCCCCCCCAAACGGCGTTTCCCACCCCGCCCACCGTCCAGGGGTTGCCGGAGGCGCGCTCGGCCAGAAGCGCCCGGCCGTTTCCGGAGCACTCGAGCGTATCGGCCGCGATGGCCCGAGGCAGGCGCAGGAGGTCTTCCATTCCGAGCTTGAGCGGCCGGCCCACCTCGCCCTCGACGGAAAGCCGCCAGCGCCGCAGGTCGACCTTGCGACGGGGGATGGCGCCTTGGTTGCGCGAGAAGAAGACGCGGTTGGCCGTGATCCACGAGAGCAGGTGCTCCGGGGGCGTCTCGGCGTTGAGCGGCTTTTCGCTCAGGATGCGCTGGCGGGGAGACACGACGTAAACCTCCGGGGGTTGTGCCAGAAGGGCGTGCGGATCTTCTTGGCTAAGCTTGAACGCGGGTCGAGGGAAAGTCAAGCCTTTCGCCCGGCGGCCATGCGGCGCGCAATGGCCTTCGCCGTCGGGGTGAGCGAAAGGCCTCCGGCCCCTGTGCAGCGGAGCTCGGGGGGGAGCCTTCTTCCCACATCGGCCATGGCCGCGACCGCCTCATCGAGCGGAATCACGGGATCGAATCCCGCAAGCGCGAGGTTGGCGCAGGCGAGGGCGTTGGCGACGGACAGCACATTGCGCCCGAGGCAGGGGACTTCCACGCGGTTGGCGACCGGGTCGCAGACGAGGCCGAGCACATTCTGCAGCGCCATCGAGGCCGCCGCCGTTGCCCGAGTCGCGTCGCCGCGGCTCAGCGTGACGAGGGCGGCTGCCGCCAT
>CAZQUP010000128.1:0-302 GCA_964596545.1 uncultured Desulfatibacillum sp.
AGGTACTGGTAGTTCACGTTCGTCCCGCGCCGGTCAAGACAGAGTTTCATGACCGCCCCCATGTAACGGTCCGGGACGAGGATCGTGGCTCGGATGAAGGGCTCGAAGGTCGCCTCGATCGTCGCCGGGTCGGGGTAGAGGGCGGGGTTGTCGATCGTGATTTCCGAGCCGTCGCGCAGCCGGATGCGGTAGCGGACGGAAGGGGCGGTGAGGATGAGCGAGAGGTCGTATTCGCGCTCGAGCCGCTCTTGCACGACCTCGAGATGCAGCAGTCCCAGGAACCCGCAGCGGAAGCCGAAGCC
>CAZQUP010000128.1:312-6428 GCA_964596545.1 uncultured Desulfatibacillum sp.
GCGGCCGAGGTGTCCTTCTCGTAGACCAGGGAGGCGTCGTTCAGGCGCAGCTTTTCGAGCGCGGCGGCCAGCTCCTCGTAGTCGTCGGCCGCCACCGGATAGATCGAGGAGAAGACGACCGGTTTGAACTCCTTGAAGCCGGGAAGCGGGGTCGCGCAAGGCCGGTCGTGGTGGGTGACCGTGTCCCCGATGCGGATGTCGCGGATCGTCTTGATGCCGGCCGTGAAATAGCCCACGTGGCCGGCTTCGAGCGCTTCGGCGGGCACCTGGCGGAGCTGGAAGATGCCGACCTCCTCCACCTTGTACGTCGCGCCGTTCGAAAAAAGCCGGATCGTGTCCCCGCTCCTCAGCCGGCCGTCGAAGAGGCGTAGATAGACCACCGTGCCGCGGTAGGGGTCGTAGTGGGAGTCGAAAATGAGCGCCCGCAGCGGCGCCTCCGGATCGCCCGACGGCGGGGGAAGCCGCTTCACGATCGCCTCGAGGAGCTCCCCGATCCCCGTCCCCTCCTTGGCGGAGACGAGCAGCGCCCCTTCCGGGTCGAGTCCGAGGTCCGAGGCGATCTGCCGTTTGACCCGTTCGGGATCGGCCGAGGGGAGGTCGATCTTGTTGATGACGGGCAGGACCTCGAGGTCGTGCTCGAGGGCGAGGTAGAGGTTGGCGAGCGTCTGGGCTTCGACCCCCTGGCTGGCGTCGATGAGCAGCAGCGCCCCTTCGCAGGCGGCGAGCGCGCGCGAGACTTCGTAGGTGAAGTCCACGTGCCCGGGGGTGTCGATCAAATTGAGGATGTAGCGGTTTCCGTCCCCGGCCTCGTAGGGCAGGCATACGGTCTGACTCTTGATCGTGATCCCGCGCTCGCGCTCGATCTCCATGGTGTCCAGGATCTGGTCCTGGAATTCGCGGTCGGGCACGATGCGGCAGGCCTGGATCAGCCGGTCCGATAGGGTGGACTTGCCGTGGTCGATGTGGGCGATGATGCTGAAGTTGCGTATGCGATCCATGATCGAAGGATCCCGCGCCCCTCCAAGCTGCGGGCCGGATCCGGAATATGGAAGGCGGGCCGCCCGTGGCGGTGCGCGTTGACTCGGCGGCCGTTCGCCGGTATCATGACACTATTGCGCAAAGCGGGCCAATTAGCAACCCGTCGCACACGCCGTCAAGACGGATGCCGGGGAAGTCGAGGGCGCGAGTGCCCCGCCGCAACGGCCGCCGGGGGTGGGCAGTGGAGCGGAAGCGGATCCTGATCGTCGACGACCAGCTCGACGTCTGCCAGGTTCTTTGCGAGTACCTGAAACGATCGGGCTTCGAAGCGGAGGCGGCCGCGACCGGCGAGGAGGGACTTTCCCGCCTGCGCGGCGGCGGCTTCGATCTCGTCATCACGGACATCGAACTGTCCGGGTCGATCAGCGGCCTCGATCTGACCCAGGCCGTCAAAGGCGAGCACCTGGCCGACGTCATCGTCATGACCGGCTACAGCGGAAATTACTCCTACGAGGATGCGGTCGGCCGGGGGGCGAGCGACTTCGTGGTGAAACCGCTGCGCTACGAGGAGCTTTTGCTGCGGGTCAAGCGCGTGATGCGCGAGCGCGAGCTCAGCGCGGAGCGAAACCGTATGCTCGAGGAGCTCCAGAGAATGGCCGTGACCGACGGCCTGACCGCGCTGTACAATTCCCGCCACTTCTACCACCAGCTCGAGCTGGAAATCGACCGCTCCGTGCGCTACCGCCACCCGCTTTCGCTCTTGATGATCGACATCGACCACTTCAAGGACTACAACGACGCTTACGGCCATCTCGAGGGCGACAAGGTGCTCGTGCGCTTCAGCCAGATTCTCAAGTCCTGTCTCCGGGCCAACGACTCCGCCTACCGTTACGGGGGCGAGGAATTCACGGTCATCCTTCCCGAGACCGGCGCCGAGGAGGCCCGCACCGTCGCCCAGCGGATCCGGGCGACCCTCGAGGCCGAAGTCTTCCACCCCCGCTCGGGTCCCCCGATCAACAAGACCATCAGCGTCGGAGTGACCGAGTATGTCCCGCGGGAGACGCTCGAGACCTTCGTGCGTCGCGCGGACGAGGCGATGTACCGCTCCAAGGAGGCCGGCCGAAACCGCATCTCCGTGCTGATCGCCGCGTACCCGGAGCCCGCCGCTTCCGCCTGAAGTCCGCCCTCAGGAAGGCAGAACCCGGATTTCAAGCAGCAGATCCCCCCGCCCGCCGTCTTCGCGCGGGGCCCCCATCCCGCGCAGCCGCAGGCGCATGCCTTCCCGCACCCCCGGGGGGACGGCGATGCGCAGCAGCCGGTTTCCAAAGCGGCCGGGGACGGCGACCATTTTCCGGGTCCCGAACTCGGCCTCCCAGGGCGAAACGGTGAGGACGGCGATCCGGTCTCCCGAATCCCCCTGCCGCTCGGGGTGCAGCATTCGCAGCCCTTCGGTGCGGGGGGTGACGGTGAGTCGCCGCAGGGGATCGCTCAGGCCGGCCCGAGGGGTGCGGGCGGCGATTTTGACGAGCAGCATCCCGAAGACGAAGCCCCCGATGTGCGCCCACCAGGCCACGCCGCCCGCGCCGCCGGAGGCGCTCGCCGCGTGCAGAAATTGCAGCAGGAACCAGAGGCCGAGGTAAAAGAAAGCCGGGATTTCGAAGAAGTAGGGGATGAAGAAGATCGGCACCAGGGTGAGGATCCGCGCCGCGGGGAACAGAAGGAAGTAGGCGCCCATGACGCCGGCGATCGCCCCGCTCGCCCCGATCGTGGGCACGGTGGAGGTGGGGTAGATGAACATGTGGGCCAGCCCCGAGGCCAGTCCGCTGAGGAGGTAGAAGGCGAGGTAGCGCAACGGCCCGAGGTGGTCCTCGACGTTGTCGCCGAAGATGTAGAGCGACCACATGTTGCCCAGCAGATGGCCGAAGCCGCCGTGGAGGAACATGAAGGAAAAGAGCGCGAAGGCCTGCTCGCCGAAGGTGAAGTATTCGGCGAACGGGGCGACGAAATAACGCGCCGGGACGAGTCCGTAGAGAAAGATGAAGCGGTCGAGCTGCGGCCCTTGGGCGAGCTGCACCAGAAAGACCAGGACGTTAGCCGCGATCAGGCCGCGGGTGACGACCGGCCGGGAGCGGGCTTCGATCGTGTCACGAAGCGGAATCATAGGCGCGGATGCGCTCGAGATGGCTGCGGAGCTTCTCCCGCCGCTCGCCGAGCTCGGCCTGCTGGGCGCGCACGTTCTCGACCACCGCGGCCGGCGCTTTGGCGAGGAACTCCGCGTTTCCGAGCTTGCGCTCGAGGATGCCGAGCTCCTTTTCGATTTTGCCCAGTTCCTTTTCGAGCCGGACGGCCTCGCGGGCGAAGTCGAGCACGCCCTCGAGCCGCACGTAGATGGTCGCTCCCGCCGCCACCGCCGTGGCCGCCCCCCGCGGCCGCTCGGGGGTTTCGAGGAAGCAAAGCGAGGAGAGCCTCGCCAGGCGCATCACGAGGTCCCGTTCGCAGGCGAGCGTCTCGCGCACTTCGGGCCGGGCGGTGTGGATCAGCGCCTCGAGGCTCTGGCCCGGGGCGATGCCCGTTTCCCCGCGGACGTTGCGTACGGCCGTGACCGCCGCGATCAGGATCCCCATGCGCTCTTCGGCCGCGGCGTCCTGGAAGGCGGAGACCTCGGGGAGGGCGGCGCGCGAGATCGATCCCGAAGTCCCGGGAAGGTGGTGCCAGATCTCCTCGGTCACGAAGGGAACGAAGGGGTGCAGCAGGACGAGCGCATCGCGCAGGACGCGGCCGAGCACGGCCCGGGCGGCCGTCTGTGCGCCCGGACGCTCGGGGTCCTGCAGCGCGGGTTTCGCCGCCTCGAGGTACCAGTCGCAGAACTCGTGCCACACGAATCGATAAAGGACGGCGGCGGCGTCGTTGAAGCGGTAGGCTTCGAGCGCCCGCCGGGTCTCCCGGGCGGCGTCCGCCAGCCGCGAGAGGATCCAGCGGTCGGCCAGGGAGAGCTCCTCCCGAGGAGGAAGCGTGGGTTCCGACTCCAGGTGCATCAAAGTGAAGCGCGCCGCGTTCCAGATCTTGTTGATGAAATGGCGGTAGCCTTCGACCCGTTTTTCGCTCATCTTGATGTCGCGCCCCTGGGCGGCGAAGGCGGCGAGCGTGAAGCGGAAGGCGTCGGTTCCGTAGCGGTCGATGATTTCCAGGGGATCGATCACGTTCCCCTTGGACTTGCTCATCTTCTGGCCTTCCTCGTCGCGGACGAGCGCGTGCACGTAAACGTCGCGGAAGGGCACGGCCTTGAGGAAATGCAGGCCCATCATCATCATGCGCGCGACCCAGAAGAAGAGGATGTCGAAGCCGGTGACGAGAACCGAGGTCGGGTAGAAGCGACGGAGCAGCGCGGTGTCCTCCGGCCAACCCAGGGTGGAAAAGGGCCACAGCGCCGAGCTGAACCAGGTGTCGAGGACGTCCTCCTCCGCGGCGAGGTCGTTTGCGCCGCACTTCGCACAGCGCCCCGGCACTTCCATGGCCACCTGCACCTCGCCGCAGGCCCGACAGGTCCAGGCCGGGATCGGGTGCCCCCACCAGATCTGCCGCGAGATGCACCAGTCGCGGATGTTCTCCATCCAGTCGAAGTAGGTGTTCGCCCAGGTGTCGGGAATGATGCGCGTTCGGCCTTCGCGCACGGCGGCGATCGCCGGTTCCGCCAGCGGTCGGGTCCTCACGAACCACTGCCGGGAGAGGTTCGGTTCGATCGCCGTGCGGCAGCGGTAGCAGTGCCCGACGGCGTGCCGGTGGGGGCGGACCTCGGCGAGCAGTCCCAGGCGCTCGAGCTCGGCGACGACGTGCTTGCGGCACTCGAAGCGGTCAAGACCGCGAAAGCGTCCCGCCTCTTCGGTCATGCGACCGTCGTCGCCGATCACCTTGACTGCGGGAAGGCCGTGTCGCCGGGCGATCTCGAAGTCGTTCGGATCATGGGCCGGGGTGACCTTGAGCGCGCCGGTTCCAAAGCCGCGCTCGACGTAGGCGTCGCGGATGACGGGGATCTCCCGCTCCTGGAGGGGGAGGATCACGGAGGCGGCGGGCAGGGCGGCGTAACGCTCGTCCTCGGGGTGGACGGCGACCGCCGTGTCGCCGAGCATCGTCTCCGGCCGTGTGGTCGCCACGGTCAGGCCGCCAGCGGCGCCGGCGAAGGGGTAGCGGATGTGATAGAGGCGGCCTTCGATCTCCTCGTGTTCGACCTCGAGGTCGGCCAGCGCCGTGCGGCAGCGCGGACACCAGTTGATGATGTAGTCGCCGCGGTAGATCAGCCCTTCGTGGTAGAGATCGACGAAGACCTTGCGCACGGCGCGCGAGAGGCCCTCGTCCATGGTGAAGCGCTCGCGTTTCCAGTCGCAGGAGGCGCCGAGCCGTTTCAACTGGTGGATGATCGCGCTGCCGTAGGTCTCGCGCCAGCGCCAGACCTCTTCGATGAAGCGCTCCCGGCCGAGCGCTTCGCGGGTAAGGCCGCGCTCGGCGAGCTTGCGCTCGACGACGTTCTGGGTGGCGATCCCGGCGTGATCCGTGCCGGGCATCCAGAGGACGTTGTCGCCGCAGAGGCGGCGGTGGCGGCAGAGGATGTCCTGCAGGGTGTTGTTCAGGGCATGGCCCATGTGGAGAACGCCGGTGACGTTGGGCGGGGGGATGACGATCGAGAAGCTCGGACGATCGCTTTCCTCCTCGGCCGCAAAGAGGCCGTTTTCTTCCCAGAACGCATACCAGCGCCGCTCCACCTCGTGCGGCGCGTAGGCCTTGTCCAGGCTCGCCTTGGCCATGATCGGAAATCCCCCTTTTCAACCGCCTGCGGGAAAAAAGGCAAGCTGCCCCCCTTAGGGCAGGGGTTCCATAGCAGATGGGGCGGGCTTCGGCAATCCCGGCCGGGGTGGGAAAACGAAAATCCCGACGCCGTTCAGGGTGCAGCGTCCTCGTCTTCTCCGAGAATCAACCGTTTCACGCGCTCGATTTCGCGGGAGACGGCCTGCTCGATCGCCTGACGCACGGCGGAGGCGATGTCCATGCCGAGCTTGCGCTCGAGCACGCGCTCGACCGCCGCTTCAATCGCGGCATCCGATGCGACGGGAAGGGATGGGTCCGGGGCGCCGAGCGGGGCCGAG
>CAZQUP010000129.1:0-6419 GCA_964596545.1 uncultured Desulfatibacillum sp.
CGGAAGACTTCCGGTCGGGCCGCGGGCGCTGGCGGTCGTGCGGCAGGGTCTCTGGGCCGCGGTGAACGGCGAGCGCGGCACGGCCCGGCGCGCGGCGCTCTCCGACATCGAGGTCGCGGGCAAGACCGGCACCTCGCAGGTCGTCGGACGCCGCGACGGGATCGAGGAGACGCTGCCGCTTCACCTGCGGCCCCACGCCTGGTTCGTCTGCTTTGCGCCGTTTTCCAACCCGCGCATCGCGATCGCCGTGGTGGTGGAAAACGGAGAGCACGGCTCGAGCGCCGCCGGGCCGATCGCGCGGGAACTGGTGAAGACCTATCTGCGGCGTGAGCCGGGGGAGGGGAAGACCGCGGCGGGACCGCTCCTGCAGGCCTTCCTTCGGCCGCCCGCGCACCCGTGAGCGAAAGCGTCTTTCGGGGGGGGCCATGCTGGACCGTCGGCTGATCCATCATTTCGACTGGGAAATTCTTCTTCTCGTGTTCGCCCTGGGCGGGATCGGTCTCGCCTCGGTCTACAGCGCCGTCACCGCCGACCCACCGCCCGCCCCCTTCCGCGGCCTGTTCGCCAAGCAGATCCTCTGGTTCGGGCTGGGGATGCTCGTGATGACGGCCGCCGTCGTTTTTCCTTACCGGCATCTCGACCGGCTGGCCTACCCGCTCTACCTCGGCTGCCTCTTGCTTCTGGTCGCGGTGATCCTCTATGGAAAATTCGCGGGGGGATCGCGCCGCTGGCTCGTTGTCGGGCCGCTTCACCTGCAGCCCTCGGAGCTGTTCAAGGTGGCCGTGGTCATCGTGCTCGCCCGCTACTATTCGCGGCTGCCCGTCGGGCAGCCGCTCCGCTTCGGCGACCTCGTGCGCCCGGTGCTCCTCACGGCGATCCCCTGCGTCCTGATTGCGGTTCAGCCCGACCTCGGGACCGCCTGCCTGATCGGCCTCGTGGCCGCGACCCTGACCCTGTTCGCCGGGGTGGCCTGGCGCACGCTTTTGGCCGGAGCGGCGATCCTGGGGGCGCTGATTCCCCTCGGCTGGTCGTTGCTCAAGGAATACCAAAAGCAGCGGATCCTCACCTTTCTCAACCCGGACCAGGACCCGCTCGGTGCGGGCTACCATGTCATCCAGTCCAAAATCGCCATCGGCTCGGGCATGCTGACGGGCAAGGGGTATCTGCAGGGCACCCAGAACGCGCTCTCCTTTCTCCCCGAAGAACACACGGACTTCATCTTCTCGGTTCTGGCCGAGGAGTGGGGGGCGCTCGGCTCGCTGGCGGTGCTCGGTCTCTTTTTGCTGCTCATCCTCTGGGGAGGCTCGGTCGCCTACCGCTCGCGTGATCCCTTCGGCGTTTTCCTCGCCGTCGGGCTGACCGCGCTGATCGCCTGGCAGGTCGTGATCAACGTCGGCATGACGATGGGGCTGCTGCCCGTGGTGGGGGTTCCGCTGCCGCTGGTCAGCTACGGGGGCTCCTCGACGGTGGCGGTGGCGATCTGCCTGGGGCTTCTGTTCAACGTGAGCATGCGGCGGGTGCACTACGAGTAAAAAGACTTTGACAAGGCTCGGAGCCGGTGCTATAGACGCCGCATTTCTTTGGATTCCCCGCGGTTCATCAGCACCAAAAAAACCAGGCTCTCATCAGCGCCTCGGAAACGGAGGTCGATCCTATGGGCCTACGCGTCGTGCGCCGGATCGCCTTGCGCGCGGGATCGTTCGCCGGCTTCCCGCTCCTGCTTCTCTTCCTTCTCGTCTCCGCCGCGGCGGCCGCCGAAGGAGGCGGAGTGACCGTCATCCCCGACGGGACCTTCCTCCTCCAAATGGCGAACTTCATTTTCCTCATCATCGTCCTGAACCTCCTGCTCTATCGTCCGATCCGCCGCATCCTGCGCGAGCGCCGCGAGACCTTCGAAGGGCTCGCCGCCGCCGCGCGGCGCGCGCTGGCCGGCCGCGAGGAACAGGAGGCGGCCTACGCGCGCACCCTGAAGGACGCCCGGGCGAAGGGTCTGCAGATCAAGGAGGAGCTGGTCCGGGAGGCGGAGCTCGAGGAAAAACGGCTGACCGCCGAAATCCATGCCCGCGCCCAGGCCGAGCTCGAGGAGGTCCGCGCCCGCATCCGCCAAGAGTCCCGACAGGCGCAGGCCGCGCTCGAGGGACAGGTCGAAGAATACGCCGAGCACATCGTCCGCAAACTGCTGGGGAGGCCGATCGCATGAGCAAACGATCCATCGCCCAACGCATCCTGACCGGAGGAATGGTCGCCTCCGGAATCGCCGCCGCGGGTCTGGCTTGGGCTGCGGGCGCGGGCGAGGCGGCCC
This sequence comes from uncultured Desulfatibacillum sp., assembly GCA_964596545.1. Lineage (GTDB taxonomy): Bacteria > Desulfobacterota > Desulfobacteria > Desulfobacterales > SpSt-501 > SpSt-501. The sequence continues at coordinate 2,303 of CAZQUP010000129.1, forward strand.
ACGGCGGCTTCACCGCGACCGACGGCTTTCGGGTCATGAATTTCGTCGTGTTGGCGGGGGTGCTCTTCTTTCTTTTGCGCAAGCCCATCCCCCGCGCGTTGAACGCCCGGATCCGCGGCATCGAGAACGAGCTGCGGGATCTCGAGGCGAAGAAGCAGGAGGCCGAAGAACGCCTTGCGGAAACCACCCGCCGCCTCCGCGACATGGAGAAGGAGGCCGAGCGGATCGTGGCCGAGTACCGCCGGCAGGGCGAGGAGGCGCGGGCGCGCCTGTTGCGGGAGGCCGAGGCGGCCGCCGAAAAGCTCCGCCAGCAGGCCCGCCGTTCGATCGAACACGAATTCGCCCAGGCCCGCGCCCGGCTGCAGAACGAGGTTCTCGAGAAGGCCCTCGCGCGTGCCGAAGAGCGCCTCGGCCGCGAGATGACCCCGCGGGATCAGGCGGCGCTCGTCGAAGACTATCTGCAGAAGGTGGTGGCCCTATGAAACAGCTGTCGATCGCGCGGCGCTACGCCCGGGCGCTCCTCCTGATCGGGCAGCAGGACGGGGAGGTCGAGCGTTACCGGCAGGAACTCTCCTCCGTCGCCGCCCTTGTGGCGGGAAACCCCGCCCTCGAGCAGGCGATCGTGAACCCGCTCTACGAGAGCGCCTCGCGCCGGCGCGTGCTCGAGGCCGTGATCGCCCGCCTGGGGCTTTCGCGGGCGGTGTCCTCGTTTCTGCTCCTGCTGTTCGAAAAGCGCCGTTTCCGCTTCCTGGCGGCGATCTCCGACTTTTACGCCCGTCTCGCCGACGAGGTGAAGGGGATCGCGCGGGCGAGCCTGGTCAGCGCCTTCGAGCTTCCCGCCGAGACCCTCGAGCGCATCCGCGAGGCGCTCTCGCGGCGCACGGGCAAGGAAATCCGGCTCGAGGTGCGGCAAGACCCGGCATTGCTCGGCGGTGTGGTGACCCGGATCGGCGACCTCGTGCTGGACGGCAGCCTTCGGACGCAATTGAACCGCATGCGTGAATCTTTCAAAAAGGGCGAGGGTGTCTAAATGGAACTGAGAGCTGAGGAAATAAGCCAGATCATCAAGGAGCAGATCACCGACTACGAAAAGAAGGTGGAGCTGAGCGAAACCGGCGTCGTCCTCTCCGTCGGCGACGGCATCGCCCGGGTGTACGGCCTCGAGAAGGTGATGGCCCTCGAGCTCGTGGAATTTCCGGGCGGCATCCTGGGCATGGTCCTCAACCTCGAGCAGGACAACGTGGGTGTCGCCATCATGGGCGAGGACATCCACATCAAGGAAGGCGATATCGTCAAGCGCACCGGCCGCATCGCCCAGGTTCCGGTGGGGGAGGCGGTCGTGGGCCGGGTGGTCACGGCGATGGGGGAGCCGCTCGACGGCAAAGGACCCATCCAGACCACCGAGTACCGGCGCGTGGAGATGGTCGCTCCGGGGGTCATCGCCCGCAAGAGCGTGCACGAGCCCTGCTACACGGGCCTGAAGGCGATCGACGCCATGACGCCGGTCGGCCGCGGCCAGCGCGAGCTGATCATCGGCGACCGGCAGATCGGGAAAACCGCGATCGCCATCGACGCGATCCTCGCCCAAAAGGACAGCGGCATCTTCTGCATCTACGTCGCCTGCGGGCAAAAGAAGTCCTCGGTCGCCCAGGTGGCGGCCGTGCTCGAAAAGCACGGCGCGATGGAGTACACGACGATCGTCGCCGCCTGTGCGAGCGACCCGGCCACCCTGCAGTTCATCGCTCCTTACGCCGGCTGCGCCATGGGCGAGTATTTCCGCGACAAGGGGCAGCACGCGCTCATCATCTACGACGACCTCTCCAAACAGGCGGCCGCCTACCGCCAGGTTTCGCTGCTGTTGCGCCGGCCGCCGGGCCGCGAGGCTTACCCCGGCGACATCTTCTACAACCACTCGCGTCTCCTCGAACGCGCAGCCAAACTGAGCGACGAGCTCGGTGCGGGTTCGCTCACCGCGCTGCCGATCATCGAGACCCAGGCGGGGGACGTCTCCGCCTACATCCCGACCAACGTCATCTCGATCACCGACGGTCAGATCTATCTCGAACCCAGCCTCTTCTTCGCCGGCGTGCGGCCGGCGATCAACGTGGGGCTCTCGGTGTCGCGCGTCGGCGGTGCGGCCCAGGTGAAGGCCATGAAGCAGGTCGCGGGCACGCTGCGGCTCGATCTCGCCCAGTACCGCGAGCTCGAGGCCTTCGCCGCCTTCGGCAGCGATCTCGACAAGGCGACCCAGCGGCAGCTCACGCGGGGGGCGCGCTTGGTCGAGCTCCTCAAGCAGCCCCAGTACCAGCCGCTGCCGATGGAAAAGCAGGTCACGATCCTCTACGCCGGAACCCGCGGCTGGCTCGACAAGTATCCGGTGAACGTCGTCACCCGCTACGAAGGCGAGCTCTACAAGTTCATCGAGGATCGCTATCCCCAGGTGTTCGCCCAGCTGCGCGAGAAGAAGGCGATCGACGGCGAGCTCGAAAAGCGGATGGACGAAGCCCTCAAGGCCTTCGACGAGGAATTCAAGGAAACCGTCAAGTAAGAAGGCCGGGCCGCCCCCGGGGCAAGCCGTGCAACCCCGGGTCCGCCTTCCGCGGCCCGGGCGAAGGTGAGGGCATAAGCCGATGGCAACGCTCAAGGACGTCAAGAACAAGATCAAGGCCGTCCGCAAGACGCGGCAGATCACCAAGGCCATGAACATGGTGGCGGCCTCGAAGCTGCGCGGCGCCCAGGAGCGCATGGAGTCCTTCCGCCCTTACGCGCGCAAGTTCGCCGAGGTGCTCGGTCATCTTGCGGCCCGCGCCGGCGAAGAGGCCCATCCCCTGCTCACGCCCCGCGAGGGGAGCCGCGCCGCTCATCTGGTCCTGTGCACCTCGGACCGGGGCCTCTGCGGCGGTTTCAACACCAATCTCATCGAAAAGGCCGAGGCCTTCTTCAAGGAAAAGAAGGCGGCGGGGATCCCCTGCTCGTTCACCGCCTTCGGCCGCAAGGGCCGCAACTGGTGCCGCAAGGTCGGGGCGGAGATCGCCGCCGAATACCTGGGGATCATGGGCACGATGGTCAAATTCGGCGAAGCCCAGGATGCGGCGCGCCTGCTGGTGCAGGGCTACCTCGAGGAGCGCTACGACGAGGTCTGGATCGTCTACGCCGAGTTTCTCACGGTCGCCCGCCAGATCCCCGTGCTGCGGCCGCTTCTCCCGGTGCCGCCGATCGAACAGGTCGCCCCCGAGCCGGGCGGCTACGAGGGCTGGCTTCCCGAGCATCTCTGCGAACCCTCGGCCGCGGCCCTGCTCGGCGAGATGCTGCCGCGGAACGTCTCCGTGCAGCTCTACCGGGCGCTGCTCGAGACCTCGGCTTCGGAGCACGCCGCCCGGATGCTCGCCATGGACAACGCCACCAAGGCCTGCAACGACATGATCCACAACCTGACGCTCGCCTACAACAAGGCGCGCCAGGCCGCGATCACGGCGGAATTGATGGACATCGTCGGCGGGGCCGAGGCGCTCAAGGGATAAACGCCGGACCGACGGTTCACCGCGTTCGAGACAGGAGGAGAGTCAATGGCAGAGAACATCGGAAAAGTGGTCCAGGTCATGGGACCGGTCGTCGATGTGGAGTTTCCGCAGGGGAAGCTGCCGACGATCTACACCGCCCTGACCATCAGCAACCCGGCGATCAGCGACGAGCCGGACAACCTGGTCGTGGAGGTCGCCCAGCACCTCGGGGACAACATCGTGCGCACCATCGCCATGGACGTCACCGACGGTCTGGTGCGCGGCATGCCCGTCAAGGACACCGGGGCGCCGATCCTGATGCCCGTCGGCAAGGCGGCCCTGGGGCGCGTGCTGAACGTGGTCGGTCGGCCCGTGGACGGCTTGGGCCCCGTCAGCCGCGAGCTTCTGCGGCCGATCCACCGCCCGGCCCCGAAGTTCACCGAGCAGGACACCTCGGTCCGCGTGCTCGAAACCGGCGTCAAGGTCATCGATCTCCTCGTCCCCTTCCCGCGCGGCGGCAAAATGGGTATGTTCGGGGGCGCCGGCGTCGGAAAAACCGTCATCATGATGGAGATGGTGCACAACATCGCCATGCAGCACGGCGGCATCTCCGTCTT
>CAZQUP010000130.1:0-6176 GCA_964596545.1 uncultured Desulfatibacillum sp.
GGGCGCTTCGACCGCCAGGTCGTGGTGTCGCTTCCCGACATCCGCGGACGCGAAAAGATTCTCGCCGTCCACATGCGCCGCACCCCCATCGCCCCCGACGTGAACGTCCACACGCTCGCCAAGGGCACCCCCGGGTTTTCCGGGGCCGACCTGGAAAACCTGGTCAACGAGGCGGCCTTGCTCGCCGCCAAACGCGGCCGCGAACGGGTTGAGATGCGCGATTTCGAGGACGCCAAGGACAAGGTCTACATGGGCCTTGAAAGGAAATCCAAGGTCATCCGCGAGGAGGATCGCAAGGTCACCGCCTACCACGAGGGCGGACACGCACTGGTCGCGCGCTTTCTTCCCGAGACCGATGCCGTGAACAAGATCACGATCATCCCCCGCGGCCGGGCGGCGGGCGTGACCTGGTTTCTACCCGAGGAGCGCGATTTCAAGTTCCGCGACCAGCTCGAAAGCGAGCTCTCGGTCGCCTACGGCGGCCGGGTCGCCGAGGAGCTCGTCTTCAACCGCATCAGCACGGGGGCGGCAAACGACATCAAGCAGGCGACCGCGCTGGCCGAGAAAATGGTGCGCAGCTGGGGGATGAGTGATGCCCTGGGTCCTCTGAACTACGCCAAGGGCGAGGACCACGTTTTTCTCGGCCGGGAGATTCTGCAGCACCGGGACTTCTCGGATGCGACCGCCCAGCGGATCGACGAGGAAATCAGCCGTGTGGTGAAACAGGCCTACGAACGCGCCCGCCGGGTGCTCGAGGAGAACATCGATATTCTCCACCGGCTTGCGGCGCTGTTGCTCGAAAAGGAGACGCTTCTCGGACACGAGCTCGACGCCCTGATCTTCGAGCTGCGCCCCGGAATCGAGCTGCCCTCGAAAAAGATCGACGAGGAGGGGGGGCCCCCGGCCGAGGAGCCCCGTCCCGCGGACCTTCCCCGCGACCCCACCCCGCAACCCGCCTCGAGTTGATGACGACCCGCAAATCCTACACGCTTCAGTGGGGTCGATTCCGGCTGGAGCTCGGCCGCCGCACGGCCATCATGGCGGTCCTGAATGTGACCCCCGATTCCTTTTCGGACGGCGGCCTTTTCCTGGATCCCGCGACCGCCCGCCGCCAGGGCGAGCGGCTCGTCGCCGAGGGCGCCGACATCCTCGATGTCGGCGGCGAATCGACGCGTCCCTTCTCCGCCCCCGTGTCGGCCGAGGAGGAAATCCGGCGCGTGGTCCCCGTGATCGCCGCCCTGGCCCCGCATCTGCCCATCCCCGTTTCGATCGACACCACGAAGGCGGGGGTCGCCCGTGCCGCGCTCGCCGCCGGGGCCTCGCTGATCAACGACGTCTCGGCCCTGCGCTTCGATCCCGAGATGGCGGCGGTCGCGGCCGAACATGGCGTGCCCGTCGTGCTCATGCACATGCGCGGCGAGCCCCGGACCATGCAGCTCGACACCCGCTATGCGGATCTTCTAGGGGAGATCCGCGGCTTTCTCGCCTCCGCCGCGGAGGCGGCCGTCGCCAGGGGCATCCCGCGCGGGCTGCTCCTCCTCGACCCCGGCATCGGCTTCGGCAAGGACGCGGCGCAGAACCTCGCGCTGCTCGCCGGCCTCTCCGCGTTCGCCGACTTGGGCTGTCCTCTTCTCGTCGGCCCCTCGCGCAAATCCTTTATCCGCAAACTGCTCACCCCCCCCGGAGGCGAAGAACCCGCCCCCCGCAGTCCCGCCGTGGAAGACGGCACCTTGGGCGCCGTCGCCGCGGCGGCCCTGAACGGCGCCCACATCGTGCGCGTCCACGAGGTCCAAAGGACGAGGGCCCTGCTGCAGGTGATCGACGCCCTTGGCGCGCAGGAAAGCCCATCGCCCGCACCCCCCGCCGCTTCGGAAAGCCCCCGGCCGTGAACGCTCCTCCCGCTGCGGTTCCCGACCCGATCCGCATCCCCCTCGTCCCCGGCCGGCCGGGGTTCGAGGACTTCCTCAGCGCCTGGCTGATCCCCGGTCCCCCCGTCTGCGTGGTCGACCCCGGTCCGGCTGCGACCGCCGATCAGCTTTTCGCCGCGCTGGCGGCCCATGGCGTCGCCGGAATCGATTTCCTCCTCCTGACCCATATCCATCTCGATCACGCCGGGGGGGTCGGCCGGATCGCCCGCCGCTTCCCCGAGGCCCGGGTCGTCTGCCACCCCAAGGCCGTCGCCCACCTTGCGGATCCCACGCGCCTCTGGGAGGGCTCGCGCAAGGTTCTGGGATCGCTGGCCGACCTCTACGGGCCGGTCGAAGCCGTGCCCCCAGATCGGCTGCTCGCCGCGGACCGCTTCGAAGAGGAGGGGATCACGGCGTTGCTCACCCCCGGTCACGCCGCCCACCACGTGAGCTTCGCCGTGGGCGAACTCCTTTTTGCGGGCGAAGCCTGCGGTGTGGTCTACGATCTGGGGGGTTCCGGCCTCTACATGCGCCCCGCCACCCCAGCCGTCTTCGATCTCGAGCAGGCGCTGGCGAGCCTCGATCTTCTCCTCGCCCGCCGCCCCGGCCGCATGGTCGTCGGGCACTCGGGGCTTTACGCCGACGGGGCCTCCCTGCTTCGGCGCCATCGCCTGCAGCTCGGCGACTGGGAACGCCGGATTTCCGGCCTCGCGGGCCGGGCCCTCGAAGAAATCGCCGGCGAGCTTCTCGCCCGGGATCCCCTCCTGGCCGCGTTTTCCGCCTTCCCGGCGGCGGCCCAGGAACGGGAACGCTACTTCCTGAAAAACAGCCTCAACGGTTTTCTGGGATGGGTCGTATCCCGCCGGCCTTGAGCGGCCGCGGGCCCGAAACGCGAGGGGAAGGGGGGCTCAGGCCCGGCCCGTCTCCCTCAGCTTCTCGCGGAAGATGCGGTAGAAGGCGAGGTGGTCGGTCAGGCCGCGGTTCAAGATCTTCGGAAAATCCTCGATGTTCTTCGCGTTCACGACGAGGTTCACGCTCTTCAGAAACGCGGTCATGTTGTCCAGGGTGCGATGGCGGTTCGAAAGCAGAACGACGAACATGTTGCGGCGGCTCGACATGGCCAGCCGCTCGAGGAACAGGAGCACGCCGTTGGTCTCGGGGTCGTCGGTGTCGAACTCCTCGTCCACAACCACCACGTCATAGGTGTGGTAGCGCATGCGCTTGAGCGCCTCGCGGGCGTTGTCGGCGACCGTGATCTGATAGTCCATCTGCTGCAGGCTCTCGAGGATCGGCTTCTTCAAGAGCGGATGCTGCTCGCAGAGAAGCGCGGTCTTGCCCTCTTCCTCGATGAAATCGAAGGGCCGGTCGGCGTCGTTGTAGGCGCCGGGGTCGATCTCCCGGAGCGAGACGATCGATTCGGCGCTGGGGGAGACGGAGGCCGCGTCAAGGGCGATCGGCGTTCCGCAGCGCGGGCAGGGCAGCGCCGCCCCCGGGCCCGCGGGCAACGGTTTTCCCTCCGGCAGCTTGAAACGGCTCCGGCAACGGCTGCAGGCAATCGTGGCCATCGTCTTCCTCCCGGTCGGCGCCCCGGCGATCAGATCATCCGGCTGTAGGATTTGTCGATCTCGAGCTTGCCGATGTCGGTCGTCGCCTCGCCGCGGGCGCTCTTGATCATGTCGATGCCGCGACCCACCACCCCGCGGTGGGAAGCGTAGGCCATCGCCGTCTCCTGCGTGATGCTGCCCTGCTCGAAGAGCGCGATCAGGTTCTGGTCGAAGGTCGTCATGCCGAAGGCGGTCCCCGTCTCCATGATGTCGTAAAAGGTACGGCCTTCGGCTTCGCCGTTCAGGATCGCGTCCTTCACGCGCAGGTTGGTGCACAGGATCTCAAAGGCCGCCACCCGCCCCCCGCCGACCTTGGGCAGCAGCCGCTGGCAGACGATCCAGCGGAGGGCGTCGGCCAAGCGGATGCGGATCTGGCGCTCGTCTTCGTTCGGAAACATGCCGAGAATACGGTTCACGGTCGAACCCGCATCCGTCGTGTGCAAGGTCGTCAGCACGAGATGGCCGGTCTCGGCGGCGCTCAAGCCGATCTCCACCGTCTCCCGGTCGCGCATTTCGCCGACCAGGATGACCTTGGGCGCCTGCCGCAAGGCGGCGCGCAGGCCGCTGGCGTAAGAATCGAAATCCATGCCGAGCTCCCGCTGGTTGAAGGTCGCCTTCTTGTGCGGGTGCTGGTATTCGACGGGGTCCTCGAGGGTGACGATGTGGACCGGACGCCGCTCGTTGATGTCGTTCAGGATGGCGGCGAGCGTGGTCGTTTTGCCCGAACCCGTGGCCCCGGTCACGAAGACGATCCCGTTTTTCTCCCGGGCGATCTGGTACATCGCCTTGGGCAGGCCGCGGTCCTCGATCGTCGGGATCTTGGATTCGAGCTTGCGGCAGACGATCGAGAGATGGCCCCCCTGGGAGAAGATGTTCACCCGGAAGCGGGCCTTGCCGGGAAGGGCGTAGGAGAGATCGCAGGAGCCGGTCCGCAGGAGCGCCTCGGTCAGCCGACGGTCCTGGTTGATCAGGTTGAGGGCGATCGTCTCGGTCTGAAAGGCCGTGAGCGGACGGGTGTGGTTGCGGATCTCCACAGGCACGAGCTCGCCGGAAGTCTCGACCTGCAGGGGTTTGCCCACCGTGAAGTTGAGGTCGGAGACCTCGCGGTGGGAATCGAGCATCTTGACCAGGATGTGATCGATTTCCTGCTTTTTCATCGGCAACCCCCGGCGGAACCGTCCCGCTCCTCGGCCGGCCTCAGGCCTCGGTGAAATCGACCGGCGGGCCCTTGAGCAGGGGCCGGAAGCGGGCCTTGTCGTTCGCCTTGGCGTAGGCCTCCTCGGCGCTGATCGCCCCGCGTTTCACGAGATCCATGATCGAATCGTCGAGCAGCGTCATCCCGTATTTCTTTCCCGTCTGGATCATCGAGGGGATCTGGTGGCTCTTTCCCTCGCGGATCAGGTTGCGCACGCCCGGGGTGGCGACCATGATCTCGAGAGCCACGATGCGGCCGACGCGGTCGATGCGCTTAAAGAGCACCTGGGAGATGACCGCACGCAGACCGTCGGCCAGGGTCGAACGGATCAGGGCCTGCTCCTGGGCGGGGAAGACCTCGATCACGCGGTCGACCGTCTTGGTCGCCCCGGAGGTGTGGAGCGTCGAGAAGACGAGATGGCCGGTGGTCGCGGCCTCGACGGCGAGCGAAATCGTCTCGAGATCGCGCATTTCGCCGACCAGGATGATGTCCGGGTCCTCGCGCAGCGCCCCGCGCAGGGCGGCCGAGAAGCTCTTCGTATGGATGCCGACCTCGCGCTGGTTGATGATGCACCCCTGGCTCTGGTGCACGAACTCGATCGGGTCCTCGATGGTGATGATGTGGTCCTTGCGCTGGCGGTTGGCGACGTCGATGATCGAGGCGAGCGTCGTCGATTTTCCGCTGCCCGTGGGGCCGGTCACGATGACCAGTCCCCGGGGCAGGAGGGCGAGCTTGGAGACGACCGGCGGCAGCCCCAGCTGCTCGGCCGTCAGGATCGTGCTCGGGATTTCGCGGAAGACGGCGCCCACCCCGTTTTTCTGCATGAAGTAGTTGGCCCGGTAGCGGGCAAGACCCGGAATCTCGTAACCGAAGTCCACGTCCCCGGTTTCCTCGAACACCTTGATCTTGTGCTCGGGGGTGATCTCGTAGAGCATCGCCCGCAGGTCGTCGCTCGTGAGGACCTTGTATTTCACGCGCTCGATTTCGCCGCGGATGCGCAACGCCGGCGGCTGGCCGGCGATCAGGTGCAGGTCGGAAGCGCCCTGCTCGTGCATCAAGCGGAAGAAAGCGTCGATCTTGGCCATGGTCCGCCTTGTCCGCCCCGGATCAGCCGACCGGGGGGAAGATTTGAAGTTTCTCGTCCTCGCGGTCGCGCTCGGCCTGCTCCTCCCGGTCGGCCTCGAGCAGGCGCCGGTGGGCGTCGATCACGGAGGCGATCTCGGACTCGAAGCGCGCCCGCCGGCGCCGCAGTTCGGCGATCGCCTCCTGGAGCTCGGCCAGCCGCTTCTGGCCTTGGCGCATGAGCTGCTCCGCCCGGCCGCGGGCCTCGGCGACGATCAGCTCCGCCTGTTGCCGCGCGTTTTCCTGCATCTGGTCGAGGACCTTCTGCGAATGCAGCAGCGCGCGCTTGATCGTGCCCTCGCGCCGCCGGAGCTCCTCGAGCTCCTGCTGCGAGCGGTGCAGTTCATC
>CAZQUP010000130.1:6252-6409 GCA_964596545.1 uncultured Desulfatibacillum sp.
CGTAGCCGCGGAAAACGGTCCGGAAACGGCGCTGCTGGATCTCGAGCGGGGTGAGCGTCATGCCGGCCTCCTAGCGCCTGCGGTCATCGCAGCTCGTAGGCGAGCTCGTAGAGGCTCGCCACGGCGAAGTGCTCGAGAAACAGGATCGCCAGCACCA
>CAZQUP010000131.1:0-6292 GCA_964596545.1 uncultured Desulfatibacillum sp.
TCGAAGGTCGGTTCGAGGTTCTCTGCGCCCAGCGGCCCGCCTCCCGGCCCGCGGGGCCCCGCCGCGGGCGGGGAGTCGGGCCGGTGGGCGCAGAGAAGCTCGATCGGACCTTCGAGTGCGGGAAGCATCTTTTCGAGAAAAGGAAAGATGCGGTGCGAGGAGGGGGATCCGTCGGCGCAAACGATGATCCGGCTGGCGAGTCCCCCTCGGCGCGCGACGAGAAAGGAGGCATGCAGAGCGAGGGCGAAGCGCCGGGGGGTGTTGAGCGGCGCGAAGCGGCCGAGCGCACCCCGGCGGGGTGCGGCGAAAACGACGAGATCGATCGCCTGCTCTTCGATCTCGTGATTGAGCTCCTCGACGAGATCCCCGAAGCGCTCGACGAAGGTGACGTGCCCCCCGGCGGTCCGCTCGAGGTGAAAGCTCACCCCGTGGGCGGCGTCGCGCAGCCGGATCCCGGAAAAGGGGGCGAGCAGCCCCGACTGGCGCAGCCGGTCGGCTGCGCCGAGAAGGATGCGGATTCCCCGGGGAAGGCCGGCGCGCCCTGCGACCGGAAGAGCCTCGCCCGGCGGCGGCGGCGGCTCGGCCGCCGGGGTGCCGCGCCGCACGAAGGCGATCGTCCACTCGCCGGGGATCCGGGAGGCGATCGCGGCCGAAAGCTCGAGCGCCCGGGCCGATTCGGCGATGTCGTTCGCGAGGGTGAGAAGATTCACCTTTTTTCCTCCTTGGCGGACGGACCGCCCCCGGCGCCTTTTGCCGCCTCGAGCGCGCAACGCGGCCGCACCCCTTTTCCCAGGATCTCCCAGTTGCCGCGTTTGAGTTCCGGACATTCATGGAAAACCGCGAACTCGCAGGCCGCGCAGACCACCGGGCAGAAATTCTCGCGCATCGCCTGCCGGATCGCCGCCCCGGTGGTCGGCCGGATGTGCGTGTCGCCCACGCGCTCGAGCAGGCCGGAGTTCTTGAACACCTGGAAGACGCGGTTGTTCACCCCGGAAAAATAGATTCCGCCCCCGCGGCGGCGAAGTTCCTCGCCGATTCCGTCGATCACGTGAACGCCGCTCGCATCGAGGTTGTTCACCTGGTGCATGCGCAGCAGAAGACAGGCCATCCGCCGGTGGCTGCGCAGCCGCCGCTGCAGGTCCTCCTGCACCCAGGCGGCCGAGCCGAAGAAGATCGAGCCTTCGATGCGCACGATGTCCATCTGGCAGCAAAGCACGCCGCGCGTCGCGCGCACCATCTTGCCGCTGATGAGATCGGGGACCGTGGAGTAGATCCGCGGCCGCGAGGTCGTCTTGAGGTAGAGGGCGATCGAAAGCAGGACCCCGGCGAAGACGGCGAACTCGATCGAAAGGACGATCACGGACAGAAAGGTCACGACCAGGACGGCGGCGTCGCTGCGCGTGGCCCGCACGATGCGGCGGATCTCCCGCAGGTGAACCATCTCCCAGGAGACGACGAGCAGGGCGCCGGCGAGGGCGGCGATGGGGATGCGCGCGGCGAGAGGGGCGGCCGCCAGCACGGTGAGGGCGACCGCCGCGGCGGCGACCATGCCGCTCAAGGGGGTGTTCGCCCCGCTTTTGAAATTGACGGCCGAACGGGTGAACGAGCCGCTGCCGGGGTAGCCGCTGAAGAGGCCCGCGGCGAGGTTCGCCATGCCCTGGCCGATGAATTCCTGGTCCACGTTCAGCCGCTGGCGCGTCTCGGAGGCGATCGCCTTGGCGATCGACACCGCCTCGACCAGGCCGAGGACGGCGATCGCGAGCGCGCCCGGCACGAGCCGCGGCATCTCTTCCCAGGAGACACTCGGGATCCGAAAGGGCGGCAGGCTCTGCGGAATCGCCCCCACGACGGCGACCCCGCGGCGGTCGAGGTCGAAAAGGGCGACCGCCCCGCCGCACAGGGCAAGCGCCAAGAGCGTCCCCGGCCAGGCGGGACGGAGCCTTTTCACGGCCACGATCACCACCACGGTGAGCACGCCGAGCAGGCAGGTCTCGGGGTGCGCCCGAGGCAGCGCGGCGGCGAGTTCGGCGAGCGCCTTAAGAAAGTGCGCGCCCTTTCCGGCCTCCACGCCGAAAAAATTGGGCAGCTGCTTGAAGCCGATCAGGAAGGCCGCGCCGGTGCTGAAACCGACGATCACCGAATGGGAGACGAAATCCAGAAGGGCTCCCAGCCGCAAAAGCCCCATCGCCATCTGAATCCCCCCGACGAGGAGCGCAAGCGCCAGGGCGTATTCGACCCACGAGGGGTCCCCCGGCGCGAGCACCCCGGAGAGGGTCGTGAAGACGACGAGCGAGACCGCGGTCGTGGGACCGGTGACGAGATGGGCCGAACTGCCCCACAGGCAGGCCGCCAGCGTAGGGACGACCGAGGCATAGAGCCCGTAGTGCACGGGCAGCCCGGCGATCAGGGCGTAGGCCATGGACTGGGGGATCGCCACGACCGCGACGGTCAACCCGGCGACGAAATCGCCCCGCAGGTGCCGCCGCGGGTAGGCGACGAGCCAAGAGGAAAACGGCGCGAGTTGGGAGAAGAATCCGACCACGGCCGATCCCGCATCCCCGGCGGGTTTGCCCCGCCGCAGGGGGCCGGCAAAATCCCCCCACGGCGAAGCGTGCCGGATTGCGGCCGACCTTACGCTCTCGCGGAAGGCGAGTCAATCGGGGAAAGCCGCCGCAGCAGCCCCCTCAGCGCGCTTCCGTGAAGAGCTTCAGGTACTCGCCGTAGCCCTCGGCTTCCATACGCTCTCGGGGCACGAAGCGCAGCGCCGCCGAGTTGATGCAGTAGCGCAACCCCGTGGGCGGCGGGCCGTCCGGGAAGACGTGGCCCAGATGCGAATCGGCGTAGCGGCTGCGCACCTCGGTACGGACCATGAAAAAGCTGCGGTCGATCCGCTCGACGAGGAAGTGCGGGTCGATCGGCCGCGTGAAGCTCGGCCAGCCGGTCCCGGAGTCGAACTTGTCGGTCGTGCTGAAGAGCGGCTCGCCGGAGACGACATCGACGAAGATCCCGGTCCCCTTGTGGTTCCAGAACTCGTTTTCAAAAGGCGGCTCGGTGCCTTCCTCCTGGGTCACCTGAAACTGCATCGGGGTGAGGCGCCGTTTCAACTCCTCGGCGGGCGGCTTCCGGAAGCCGCTCCAGCGGCTGTTGCGGCCCTCCTCTTGCGGCGGGAGGGCGTCTTCGCCCCAGAGCTTGCGGATGAAGGCGTTTCTTCCCGAACCCTCGCGGTACATGCCGTAGTGGAGGGGGTTCTTGCGAAAGTAGTCTTGGTGGTAATCCTCGGCGGGGTAGAACTCCTTCGCCGGGAGGATCTCGGTCACGATCGGCCGCCGGAAACGGCCGGAGGCGGCGAGCGCCTTTTTGGATTCCTCGGCGAGTCTTCTCTGTTCCTCGTCATGATAGAAAACGGCCGTGCGGTACTGGGAGCCGCGATCGGCGAACTGGCCGCCCGCATCGGTCGGGTCGATGTGCCGCCAGAAGACCTCGAGCAGATCGCGGTAGGTCACCTTTTGCGGGTCGTAGAGCACCTGGACGGCCTCGACATGGCCCGTGCGGCCGGCGCTCACCTCCTCGTAGGTGGGGTTCGGCACCCGGCCGCCGGTGTAGCCGGAGATCACCTCCACGACGCCCGGGAGTTTTTCGAAATCGGCCTCGCTGCACCAGAAGCACCCGCCGGCGAAAGTCGCCTTGCGAAGCGCGGAAGAATCGGGTTTCATCGCTTGGGTTTCCTTGCTTTCCCCAACGTGGGGATTGAGGGCAAAAAGACCGCCGGCCGCGACGGCGGCCAGCAGAAAGATCCTGACGTTCATGGTTGTCCTCCGTCTCTTGCATTCCACGGGGAACATGAGACCCGCGGGCGAGACTGTCAATCGTCGGAGGAAGAAAGCGCCGGGCCGGAGCCTCATGCCGGGGAAACGCAGAGATCGAGCGGAAGGGCGTCGGGCAGGGTCAGGATTGCGCCGGGGGCCATGGCGAGCATCACCCCCCGGCCGCCGGCGTTGATGAGAATCCTCTCCCGAGCGAGGATCGCCCGCTCGAACACGACGGGAAGCGCACGCCGCGTCCCGAAGGGACTGATCCCGCCCACGCGGTAGCCGGTCAGCCGCTCGGCGTCGGACGGATCGGCCAGACGCGCGCGTTTGACCCCGAGTGCCTGCGCAAGCCGCTTCAAATCAAGCTCTCGGTCGCCGGGGACGAGCGCCAGGAGGAAGTCGCCCTCGCCCGTCGCGACGACGAGCGTCTTCACCACCTCGCCCGGCGGAACCTCCATCGCCCGCGCGGCGTAGGCGGCGCCCTTCGCCGCATGCTCGTAACGGACGACCCGGAAGGGGATGCCGTGGGAGGCGAGCCAGCGTGTGCCCCGGGTGGCGCTCACGGCCTGGATTCCTCTTGGTTCCGGGACCCGCATTGTGGTAGGGTAAACGGCGCTTTTTTCGGTGCGGTGCCTCCGGACGTCCCCGGGCAAGCCGAACGACGCGGGAGCCTCCCCATGAGACCTTCAAGCCTCAATCTGCGCAAGTCCTCGGACTCGATGGTGCTGTCGGTCATCCTCATCTCGACCGTCTACTGGGTGCTCGATTCCATCCTGAACATCTTCTTCTCGAACCAGTTCAACCTCATCAAGCAGCTGATCGGGCCGGATCTCTACGACATCTACATCCGGGTCGTCGTCCTCTGCCTGCTCGTCATCTTGGGCTCCCACGCCCAGTCGATCATCAACCGCCTCAAGGAGGCGACCCGGAGGCTGAACGAGTCCGAGGAGTTGTGGCGCTCGCTGGTCGAGACCGCCCCCGACACGATCCTTACCGTGGACCAGACCGGCACGGTGCGTTTTGCGAACCACGCGCTCGCCGGCATGCCCCCGGGGCTCATGATCGGTCGCTCCTTCCACGATCTTCTCCCCGAAGAGGCGCGCAAGACCTCGCGGGAAATCGTGCGCAACGTCTTCCAGACGGGCGAGACCGACATCTTCGAGGTGCTGATGGAAAACGGGCGGCGCTCGCTCTGGTACACCTTCCGCATCGGGCCGCTGAGGCTCGAGCGCCGGGTGATCGCCGCCACGATCATCGCCACCGACACGACCGAGTTCAAGCGCGCCGAGGAGCTCACGCGTTACAAAGAGCTCTTCGAGAACGTGGGCGACTGCGTCTTCATCCTGAACGAAAAAGGGCTCGTCATGGAATGCAACGACCGCGTGCGCGAAAGCACCGGCTTCGAACCGCGCGAGCTCGTCGCCCGCCCCCTCGTGGAGTTGGCGGTCCCCGAGGAGGCCGAGCAGCTCGCCGCCGTGCTCGCGGAGGCCGGCGCGGGCCGGGAAGCGCGCCTCGAGATCCAGCTCCGCACCCGCGAGGGCGGGGCGATCCCCTTCGATCTGAGTTGCCGGCGGATCGTCTACCTGGGCGAGCCCTGCCGGCTTTGCGTCGCCCGCGACACCACGGCGATGAAGCGGCTGCAAAACCAGCTCATCCGCTCCGAGCGCCTGGCCGCGACCGGCCAACTCGCGGCCTCGATCGCCCACGAGATCAACTCCCCGCTGCAGGGCATCACCGCCCTGCTCAACGTCCTGCGCACGACCTACAGCGGCGACGAATACCTCCAGCGCAAGCTCGAGCTGATCAAGAGCGCCTTCAACAGCATCCGCGACACGGTCAAGAACCTGATCGACCTGAACCGCCCGGGCAAGGAGCGCAAGCAGCTCGTGGACATGAACCAGGTGGTCGAGAACACCTTCGCGCTCGTCAAAAGCCTGCTCAAGAAGAACATGATCACCCCGCGGCTCGAGCTGCAGGCCGAGCGGGCGACGCTGTTCGCCTCCCCGCAGCAGATGGGGCAGGTGCTCATGAACCTCGTGAACAACGCCGCCGAAGCCATCACCGGGATCCCCGGCTATCTCGAGCGGGTCCACCTCCAGCAGAGCGCCTTCGGCGAGATCGCCGTCCGCACCTACAACCGCGACGACGAGTTCGTGATCGAGATCTCCGACACCGGCCCCGGGATTCCGCCGAAGGACCTGAACCGCATCTTCGACCCCTTCTTTACGACCAAGAAGACGATGGGGATGGGGGTGGGTCTGTCGATCTGCCTGGGGATCGTGGAAGACCACCGCGGCCGCATCACGGCCGAAAACATCCCCGGGGGCGGAGCCAAGTTCACGATCGCGCTGCCGCTCAAGTCGGCCGATGCCGCGCTTCAGCCGGCCCCCGCCTGACGCCGCGCCGCTATCCTTCCGCCGGCCGTCCGCATTCCTTGCAGCGGCCGTCGGGGCCGATCACCCCGATGCAGGCCTCGTCGCTGC
>CAZQUP010000132.1:0-6279 GCA_964596545.1 uncultured Desulfatibacillum sp.
ACTACCGCGGGGTGAGCCTCACCTTCGTCTCCCCGGAGGTCTTCCGCATGAAGGACGACATCAAGCAGTTCCTCCACCGACACGGGATCCCCTTCACCGAGACCGACGACTTCGAGAGCATCCTGCCCCACGTCGATGCGATTTACATGACCCGCATCCAGAACGAATACGCGAGCGACCCCCGGAGCGAAAGCGAAACCTACCCCGCCTACCACTTCAAAAAAGAACACCTCGCCCGGATCTCCCCGCACTGCGTCATCATGCACCCCCTGCCGCGACGCTACGAGATCGAGGTCGCTGTGGACAAGGACCCGCGGGCGGCCTACTGGCGGCAGGAGCGAAACGGCATGTGGATCCGCGCCGCCCTCATCGCCCACATTTTCCGCGTGGAAGAGGAGATCCTCGCCGAGTTCGCCTGAATGGTCGACCTCGAAATCGGCTCCGCCCTCCTTCGCGGCGTCCGTCTGGTCATCTTCGACAAGGACGGAACGCTGATCGAGCTCTACCCCTACATCTCCCGGACGGTGGAGCAGCGCGCCCGGCGGATCGGAAAGGCGCTCGGTCTTACGGCCGAGGAAGAAGCCGGTCTCGTCCACGCCCTGGGCGTGGACGTGGCCGCGCGCCGCATCCGGCCGGAGGGACCGGCCGGGATCCGCACGCGCGAGGAGGTCCTCGAGGCGGCCGTTGCTTATCTGGAGCGAATCGGTCGGCCGAGAGCCGAGGTCCTGTGTCGGCAAGCCTTCGCGGCCGTGGATGCGCTCTCCGCCCGGGACCCGAAGCCTTTCATCCGCCCGGCTCGGGGGGCGACTTCGCTGGTCAAGGCTTTACGGGCACGGGGATGTCGGGTGGCGGTCGCCACGCAGGACTTGACCGCGCGCGCGCGGCTGGCCCTGCAGGTCCTGGGACTCGACGATCGGATCGACGCGCTCGTGGGCGCGGACCGGGTCCGCCGTCCGAAGCCGCACCCCGAGGCGATCCTTTTTCTGCTCGCGGAACTCGGCGTTTCCGCCGCGCAGGCGGTGATGGTGGGCGATTCGCCGACCGATCTCGAGATGGCGCAGCGGGCGGGGATTTCCGCGGCCATCGGGGTCCTCGGAGGGATCGCCTCGGAGGAAACCCTGCGGGCGGCCACCCCTCACGTGGTGCCCGATCTTTGCGCCATCCGGGTCCATCCGGCGGCGAACGGGAGTTGAACTCTTGGAAATCCGCTGCAGCCCCCACGTCCTCGAAGAGCTGCTGTCGCTTCTCGAGCTCGAGCAGATCGAGGAAAACCTTTTTCGCGGCCAAAGCCAGGACCTGGGGCTGGGTAGCGTCTACGGCGGCCAGGTTCTCGGCCAGGCCCTCTCGGCGGCTTACCGCACGGTTCCCGAAGGTCGCCGCGCGCATAGCCTGCACGCCTACTTCCTGCGACCCGGGGATGTGCGGCGGCCGATCGTCTACCACGTGGACCGCATCCGCGACGGAAAGAGCTTCACCACGCGACGGGTTGTAGCCGTGCAAAAGGGGGTGGCGATTCTCAACCTCTCCTCCTCCTTCCAGCTTGTGGAGACGGGATTCGAGCACCACGATCCGATGCCCGAAGTCCCCGGGCCCGAAAGGCTGCCCTCGGAACTCGAGCTCGCCCGGGCGATCGCCGAACAGATCCCGCAGGGGTTGCGCGAAAAACTGCTCTGCCGGCGGCCGATCGAGGTCCGCCCCGTGAACCCCATGAACCCCTTCGCCCCCGAAAAGCGGCCGCCGGTCCGTCACCATTGGATCCGGGCGATCGACCGGCTGCCGGACGACCCCGCCGTACACCAGTATCTGCTCGCCTACGCCTCCGACTACGGGCTGGTCGTCACTTCGCTCTACCCCCACGGGAAGAGCTTCTGGCAGCCGGCGATGCAGGTCGCCAGCCTCGATCATGCGATGTGGTTCCACCGGCCCTTCCGCATGGACGAGTGGCTCCTTTATACCATGGCCAGCCCGAACGCCTGCGGCGCTCGCGGCCTCGCCCACGGACGAATCTACGACCGCCGCGGCGCCCTCGTCGCCTCCGTGGCCCAGGAAGGGCTGATCCGCTTCCACGGCACGCCGCCGCCTCCACGGTAGAGTGGGCTTTCCGCCCGCGCAGATGGATTCCTTCGCCCCGCAGGGCACGAGCGCGCTCTGTTTCCTGAGGGCAGCGGGGCGTCAGGGTTCTTTCGGGATCAGCCCCCCGGAGCGTCGGCGGAAGGAGGAGAGGATCGCGGCGAAAAGGATGGCCGCCGTGATGAGCAGGCAGACGAGGCTGATCGGACGGGTCACGAACACGGCGAAATTCCCGCGCGAGAACATCAGGGCGGACTTGAAATAGTACTCGATGAGCGGTCCGAGGACGAAAGCGAGCACGAGCGGCGGGGCGTCGAACTTGAGCTTCTTCAAAAGATAGCCCACCACGCCGAAGCCGAGCATCAGGTAGACGTCGGTCGTGCTGTTGGCGACCGAGTAGGAGCCGACGATGCAGAAGAGCACGATCGCCGGCATCAGGAAGGGGTAAGGGATCTTCAACAGCTGCACCCAAAGACCGATGAGCGGCAGGTTGAGGACCAGGAGCATGACGTTTCCCACGTACATGCTCGCGATCACCCCCCAGAAAATCTCCGGATTCTTGGTGAGCAGAAGCGGACCCGGCGTCACCCCGTGCAGGATCAGCGCCCCCAAGAGCAAGGCCATGACCACGTTCGCCGGAAGCCCCAATGTCAACAGCGGGATGAAGGCCGCCTGGGCCGCCGAGTTGTTCGCGGCCTCGGGCGAGGCGACCCCTTCGATCACACCCGTTCCGAAGCGCTCGGGGTGGCGCGAAAAGCGTTTTTCCACGGCATAGGCGACGAAGGAGGAAAGCACCGCGCCCCCGCCCGGCAGAATGCCGAGAAAGAAGCCGATCACCGAGCCCCGCAGGAGCGCCCATTTGGCCTGGATCCAGTCCTCGAGTGTAGGCAGAAGGCCTTTGACCTTGGTCTTAAAAATCTCGCGGTCGATGTGCTGCTCGAGGTTGAGAATGACCTCGGAGACGCCGAAGAGCCCCATCACCAGCGGGACGAGCCCGACTCCGTCCATCAGGTCGACCAGACCGAAGGTGAACCGCACCGAGCCCGACACCGTGTCCGTTCCCACCGTTCCCAAAAGGATCCCGAAACAGGCCGCCATGAGCGAGCGGACCATGGACTCCCCGGTGAGGAAGCTCAACACCACCATCCCCATGCACATGAGGGAGAAGTACTCGGGAGGCCCGAACTTGAGCGCGAAGGAGGCCAGCGGCGGGGCCATCAGCGTCAAGCCCAGCACCCCCAGGGTGCCGGCGATGAAGGAGCCGAAGGCCGAGATGCCGAGCGCCCGCCCCGCCTTCCCCTGGCGGGCCATCTGGTAGCCGTCGAGGCAGGTCATCACCGAGGCCGCTTCGCCCGGAATGTTGACGAGAATCGAGGTCGTCGAGCCGCCGTACATGGCGCCGTAGTAAATCCCGGCAAGCATGATGATCGCCGTGACCGGCGGAACGTGGAACGTGGCCGGGAGCAGCAGGGCCATGGCCGCCGTCGGTCCGAGACCCGGAAGCACGCCGACCAGCGTGCCGATCAGGCAGCCGAGAAAGCAATAAAAGAGATTCGTCGGCTCCAGGGCGACGGCGAAGCCGGTTCCTAATTCAGCAAAGAGCTCCATAGTCTTCCGGCGGGCAGCCTCGCGCCGAGCAGCACCGAAAAGAGGATGTACGTCATGGCCAGGGTGAAGAGGGTCCCCAGAAACACCGTCCGCCAGCGAAGCGGCTCGACACAGCGGAAAAGAAATAGAAGCAGCACGAAGGTGCAAGGCAGAAAGCCGAAGATCTCCCACCCCAGCACATAAAGGAAAAGCACCCCGGCCACGACACCGATGCGCAAGAGATCGGCACCGCGGAAGAGAGCCTTCGCCTGCGCTTCTTCGCGCCCGGCCGCCGCGCGGATCAGGCCGACCAGGGCGAGCCCCCCCAGGGCGACCGCGGCGATGAAAGGCAGAAACCCGGGTCCCGGCCGGCCGAAGGAGCCGAAGCCGAGTCGGCCGGCCTCCGCGGCGGCGGCAAGCGCCAGCCCGCCCCAGACGAGGTAGGTGATGACCCAGACCCGTTTCATACCCGGCGAGGCGGCCCGACTACGGCTTGAGGAAATTCTTCGCCTGAACGCCCGCCTCTTCGTAGGCCTCGGCCCAGTACTTCGCGAAGTCGGCCGAGTTCTGGTAAAGAACGGGCATCTCGTAGGTCGCCATGGCTTTGAGGAAGCCGGGGTCGGAGAGCGCCTTGTGGAAGGCGTCGTGCAAGACCTTGACTCGCTCGGGGGCCATCCCCTTGGGACCGACGATCCCGATCGGCGAGTTGTGCACCACCTTGTAGCCGGCTTCCTGGACCGTGGGGATATCGGGGAAGCGTTTCACGCGCTCCGCGCCGTAGGTGGCGAGCAGCTTGAGTTTTCCGGCCTCGACGAGCGGGATCCAGCCCGAGGTGGTGGAAATGAAATCCACATGCCCCCCCAAGAGGGCGGCCGAGGACTCTTGGTCGCCCTTCGAGGGCAGGTGGTTGAACTTGACACCGGCGTTCGCGGCCATCTCCTCCGCGGCGATGTGGCCTCCGGTGCCGATCCCGGAAGCCATGTAGCTCACCTGTCCGGGCCTGGCGCGCGCGTCCTCGATCAGGTCTTTGAGCGTCTTGTACTTGGAATCCGGCTGCACGAGGATGCCGTAGAGGTAGCCGCCCACGCGAAGGATGGGGGTGACGTCTTTTACGGTGTCGAAGGCGAGCTTGTTGATGTGGGCGACGCGATGGAGGCTCGTCACGACGACGGAGAGAAGATAGCCGTCGGGCTCTTTGCCGATGATCGAGCCCACACCGACGGCACCGCCGCCTCCGCCCTTGTTTTCCACGAGCACGGGCTGGCCGAGGATCTTCCCGGCCGCCTCGGCGAGCGGCCGGATGACGACGTCGGTCGCCCCGCCCGCCGGGTAGGGGACGATCAGGGTGATCGGCTTGTTCGGAAAGGCGAAGGCCGACCCGGAAGCCAGACAAGCGAGAACCAGAACGAAGAAGATCTTCACGACGCTCGGGCGCATGGAAATCCTCCTTTCGTATTGTGCTCGCTTCCCCTATGCGATCACCCGGAAGGTGTCAAGATCCGCCCGGAGCTGACTTGCCGGCGTTTTTCGTGCTAAGTCCCTTCGACTGGATGTCACCCTTAGGTTGCGGAGGAATCCGGAACGCATGCAAAGCTACACGCCGGTCACTTCCGAAGATCTCGAGGAACTCGCCACGATCCTGCCGCCCGAGCGCATCTCCACGGGGAACTCGCAGCTCGATCTCCATGCCCGTGACCAGTCGGCGCACCCCGCCTGCCGGCCGGAAGCGGTGCTCTGGCCGGAGACGGCCGAAGAAACCGCGCGCATCCTGCGCTTCGCCGACCGCCGCCGCATCGCGGTCGTCGGCTGGGGTTCGGGATCGAGTCTGGAGGGGAACCCCATTCCCGTCTGCCGCGGCCTGGTCATCGACTTCAGCCGCATGAACCGCATCCTCGCCTTGCGCGAGGAGGACTTTCAGGCCGACGTTCAGCCCGGGGTGGTCTACCAGGACTTGAACGACCGCCTGCGGCACACGGGTCTCTTTTTCCCCCCGGATCCCGGGGCGCGGGCGACGATCGGCGGCATGATCGCCAACAACGCGAGCGGCACGCGCACGGTCCTCTACGGCTCGACGCGGGACTATGTGCTGCGGCTCGTGGTGGCGCTCGCCTCGGGGGAGATCCTCGAACTCGGAACCCGCGCGAACAAAAGCTCATCGGGTTACGCGCTGCTTCACCTCTTCGTCGGCTCCGAGGGCACCCTCGGCCTCGTGGTCGAAGCCACGCTTCGTCTCGTCGGCGCCCCGGCCGAAGTCTCGGCCGCGGTGGCGACGTTTTCTTCGATCGCGGCCGCGGCCCGGGCGGTCTTCGAGATCAAGCGCGCCGGGTTGAACCCCGCCGCCTTGGAGCTGCTCGGGCCGGAATGCATCGCGCTCATGAACCGCGAGGAAGATCTGGCTCTGGCGCTCTCGCCCACGCTGTTTCTCGAGTTCCACGGCACAAGCGCAGGCCAGCTCGCCGAAGGGCTGGAGGCCGCCTCCGAAATCTGCGCCGCATCCGGCGGGCTTGATTTCCGGCCCGGTCTCGGCCGCGCCGAGCGCGATCGCATCTTCAGAGCACGCCACGGTCTGGGGGAGATGATCCAGCGCAACCACCCCGACCACCGCATCCTCGTCATGGACGT
>CAZQUP010000133.1:0-6278 GCA_964596545.1 uncultured Desulfatibacillum sp.
GACGTGCCCAGCCCCGTCCGCCCGCCCCCGGGGTGCGCTTTCCACCCGCGCTGCCGGGAAGCCTGCGGCCGCTGCCGGGAGGAGACGCCCGCGTTGCGCGAGATCGCCCCCGGCCGGCTTGTCGCCTGTCACAACCGCTGACCGGCCGCGGCGGGGCGGAAAAGCCTCCGGCCGTCGTGCGCCGGGAGCCGGGCAACGGGCCCGGAAGGAGGTCGTGATGGAGGACGCTTCGCGCCTGGAGCCGGTGCTCCGGCTCGTGGGGGAGATCTGCGCGCGGATTCCCTTCAACCGCCTGCTCGGGCTCGAGGTCGCCTCGCTGGAACCCTCGCGGCCGCAGGTGCGGATCGCCATGCGTCCCGAGCTTGTCGGCAACTTCGTCCGCGGCTCGCTCCACGGCGGGGTGATTTCGAGCACGCTGGATTTCACGGGGGGGCTCGTCGCCTACCTCGGCGTCCTGCAAAGCCTGCCGCAGGAGCCGATCGAGGAGCTCGCCGCGCGCTTCGCGCGGATCGGAACCATCGACCTGCGGGTCGATTACCTCCGGCCGGGCATCGGCCGGGAGTTCACGGCGACGGGCTGGGTGCTGCGCACCGGAAAAAAGGTCGCCGTGACCCGCATGGAGATGCACACCGCCGAGGGGGTCCTGATCGCCGTCGGGACCGGCGCCTACACCGTGGCCTGAGCGCCGCGGCTTACAGGCGCCGGGCTTTCTGGTAAAGGGCTTCGACAACGACGGCCCCCCCGTCGACCCAGGAGGAGAAGATGGCCAAAGCGCGGGATGTGAAGAAGGACGCGAAGAAAAAACCGCAGAAGTCGCTCAAGGAAAAACGCGCCGAGAAGAAATCGAAAAAAGAAAAGGCCTGATCCGAACCTGCGGCTTCACCGCGGGCCGTAGAGCGCTTCCAGAAAACGGTTCATCTGCCGGAACCACCACGGCCAGTCGTGGTGGACCTCCGGACCCCAGATTTCCACCCAGGCGGGAATGGCCTTGCGCCGGAACACTTCCGCGAGCGCCCGGGTGTCCTCCAGGCACTCCGCTTCCCAAGCCCCCTGACCCACGCAGACGATGATGCGGTCGCCCCGCAGGGCGGCGAGCCGCCGCGGATCCTCCAGCCCGGCAAGATAATGCAGCGGGGAGTTGAAATAGACCGCCGGAACGTCTTCGGGGCCGATTGCGAATTCGGGCCGGTCGAGCCGGTAGAGCCCGGAGAGGGCGATCGTTCCCTCGAAGAGTTCGGGATGCTTGCAGAGCGTGTTGACGGCATGAAAAGCACCCATGCTGCAGCCCGTCAGCATCGGCCGCTCCCCGGGGGAGCGGTTGTGGGCGCGCAGGAAGGGGAGCACCTCGTGGACGAGGTAGCCGTCCCAGGTCTCGTGACGCGCGTTGCGCTCGGCCGGGGAAACGTCGAAGCGGTACCACGATTCGGCGTCCACACCGTCCACGGCGAAGAGCTTGATCGCCCCCCCGTCGATGAAACGGGCGATCGCCGCCACCATGCCCATCCCCTCGTAGTCGAAGTACCGGCCCCGGGAGCAGGGGAACACCAAAAAGGCCTTTCCCCAATGGCCGTAGACCTTGAGTTCCATGTCCCGGCCGAGGTGCGGGCTGAACCAGCGGTGGGTCTCGGTGTGCATCCCGGCTTGGGTCCCCATCAGCCGGCGGGCTGCTGGATGAAGCGGGCGATGTCGTGGAGCTGCTCGAGGCTCGGGGAACGGAAGAGGTATCCCGTGTCCCCGAGCGGCCCGCTCAGCACGGGGGGCACCGTTTCCACCTGCAGGATGTGGTGCCCGTAGCGGGAGATCACATCGTTGTGGGTGTGGGCGTAGCGGCGGTTGCGTCGTCGGCTGCAGTAGCCGCAGTGGTACAGGCGACGGTAGGAGAGGGTGGTTTCCCCGCGGACGAGAAGCTCGGCCCAGGCCCGGTAGATGTCCGCGTCCGCGCTGTAGTTGAACATGTCCGTCGTCCAGCCTCCCGGCGGCCGCAGGTTGATCTCGAGCGGCACCCAGGAGCCGTCCGCGGTGTGAAAAAACTCGATGTGGAAAAAACGTTCGCGGACGGCGAAGGCCGAAACGCTGCGCAGGCCGGCCTCCTCCAGCCCTGGGGGGATTTCGCGCAGCGAGTAGTAGAAGAGGTCGCGGCCTTCGCGCACGGTTTCGAGAATGCCCTGGCTGAAGACGTGTGCGGCGGCGAAGAGCGGACGCCCCTCGCGGTCGGTGAGGCCGTCGAAAGAGTGGAGCTCCCCGGCGACGAAAGCCTCGAGAAACCACTCCTCGTGGGGCTGCGCCGTAAAGAGCGCCGCCAGCCCGGCTTCGGATTCGATGTTGTAGGTGTTGCGCGCCCCCACGCCGGCATCCGGCTTGGCGATCAGCGGAAAGCCGGCCTCGGCGGCGAAGGCCCGCGCCTCCTCGAGGCTTCCGGCCCGCCGTCCCGGCGCGGTGGGCAATCCCGCGGCGCGGAAGATCTCTTTCATCCGGGACTTGCGCCGCACGGGCTCGATTTCCGCCGGCCGGGGCCCCGGGATGTTGAAGTCCTCCCGGATGCGCGCTTCGGTTTCGAGCCAGTACTCGTTCAGCGATTCGAAGCGCTCGATCCTGCCGAAGCGATAGGTGTACCACCCGCAGGCGCGCACGAGCGCATCGTAGTCGTGCAGATCGCCCACGGACCGGTATTCGGTGAGCGCCGCCCGGACCTCCGGGGCGATCCCCTCCTCCGGGGCGTCTCCGATGCCGAGCGTGCGGCCGCCGGCCTGTTTCAGCTGCAGCCAGAAGCGGTGATAGTGGGGCGGAAAATGCGGCGAGAGGATGACGATGTTCTCGGCCATGGGCTTCACCCTTCCCGGCGCGCCTCGGCGGCGAGGGCGCGGATCTCCCCCTCGTCGGCGGCACGGAAGATGTAGCGGTAGCGCCCCATGACTTCCCAAAAGAGCGGCGGGTTTTCGGCGGAGTCGACCAGGCGGTCGCCCAAGAGGTCGAGAAGCCGGTCGTGGGGGAGGGCGTAGGTCCGGTCACGGCGTCCGACGTAGCCGACGGCGTACTTCTTGGCCGCGGGAAGCTCCGGGGGCCGGCGGAGCAGGATCCTCGCCCAGGCGCGGTAGAGGTCGCCGTCGATGCTGTAGTTCATCATGTCGAGGATCGCCCCCCCGGGCGGCCGGGCGTTCAGCTCGATCGGGACCCAGTCGGTTTCGCGCTCGAAGAACTCGAAATGAAAGAACTTGCGGCGCAGGCCGATGCGGCGCAAAAGCTCGCGGCCCGCCGCGGCAAGCCCGGAGGGAACCTCTCGGCTGACGTAGAAGAAGGGATCCCGGCGGCCGCCGGCGTACTCGAAGACCCCTTCGCCGTAGACGAGTCGGTTCTCGAACACCACTTCGCCCTCGAGATCGACCAGCCCGTCGAAAGTGACGATGGGGGCGGAGATCCAGTCCTCGAGCAGGAGATCCTCCGTGAGGCGCGGGAAGATCTCCCGCAGGGCCGCCTCGTCCTCCGCCCGGTGGACCCCTCGAGCGCCCACCCCCTCGTTCGGCTTGAGGCAGACGGGGTAGCCGAGGGTCCGCGCGAGCTGCAGCGCTTCCTCCAGGGTGGCCACGACCGCCCCGCGGGCCACCGGGAGCCCGGCGTCCTGGAAGAGGCGTTTCATGACCGATTTCTTTTTCAACGGCTCGATGTCGCCGCGGCGGATGCCGGGGATGTCGAAGCGTTCGTTGATCCAGGCTTCCAGGCGCAACCAGGCTTCGTTGTGGGACTCGACCCAGGCGAAGGGGCCTTCGAAGCCCTGGGCGTGCTTGATTTCCAAGAGCTCGCCGACCGCCGCCTCCACCCGTTCCCAGCGGCCGAGTTCCGCGCGGGCGTACCAGCGGATGCAGGCGCGCAGGTCCGCGGGCAGGCTGTAGAAATCGGCCTCGCCGATCGCCCAGACGCGGATGCCCTCGGCGTGCAGGCGGTGCACGAACTGGGCGTAGTTGGGCGGAAATTCGGGGGAGAGGTAGAGGATGTCCACGGGCCCTCTCACTCAAGCTCGTCGAAGCGGCACGAGAGGGTCACCCCCTCCCCGTCGAAGACGCTCTTGACGCGGTACGGCAAGGACTTGAACATTCGGATCATCGCTCGGTTGTCGGGGGAGGTGTAGGCCATCAGGCCCGCGATGCCCTGTTCCCGGGCCGCTTCCGCGATCTTGCGCAGCATGCGGCGGCCGATCCCTTTGTTTTGAAAATCCTTCTGCACCGAAAAGGCGACTTCGGCGGTGTTGAGCTTCTCGACGAGCCGGCTTTCCCCGACCGCCACAACGCGGCCGAAGCCGAACTCGCCCACGACCGCGACGAGGGTCAAGTCCTTCACGTAATCGACGAGCGAGCGGCTTTCGATTTCGGAGCGCGGAAAGCTCGTTTTTTCGTGGCGGAAGCGCGAGAAGATGTCTTCCTTGTCGAGGCTGTAGAAATGCTCCTGGATGCGGCGCTCGTCGACCGGCTTGGCCGGACGGATCACGACCTCGGTGCCCTCGAGGTCCAGGGTTTCCTCGAGACGGATCGGATAGACGGCGTGCACCGCCTCGCCGAAGGTGCGCTCGGCGCCGATCAGCCCCAGTCGTTTGGCCGCGGCGAAGAGCTCCTCGCGGAAATCCGGGTGGGCGACGCTGATCATGCCCACCGCCCGCTCCTGCAGGCTTTTGCCCAGCAGGTTGATCGCTCCGTACTCGGTGACCACGTAATGCACATCCGCCCGCGGCACCCCGACGCTGCGCTTGCCGAGCAGGGGGACGATCCGGCTCGTGCGGCCGTCCTCCGCGGTCGAGGGCAGCATGAGGATCGCCTTGCCGCCCGGGGAACGCCGCGCGCCGCGGGTGAAGTCCACGATGCCCGAGACTCCGGCGAAGAAGGTGTGCGGCGAGGCCTCCACCTCCACCTGCCCGGTCAGGTCGATCGCGTGGGCGACGTTCATGCTGACCATGCGCCGGTGGCGCGAAATGACGAAGGGGTCGTTGACGTAGTCCGAGGGCCGGAAATCCACGGCGGGGTTGTTGTCCAGGAAATCATAGAGGCTGCGCGAGCCGATCGCCGCCGAGGCGACGAGCTTGCCCTCGTTGATCCCCTTGAAGCGGTTGGTGATGACCCCGCGGGCGTAGAGGTGCATGGCGTCGTCGGTGAGGAACTGGGAGTGCACCCCGAGGTCGTTTTTGTCGCCGAGGGCCTGGATCGTGGCCTGGGAGGCGGCGTCGAGTCCGATCTGCAGGGTGGATCCGTCTTCGATCAGCCGGGCGATCAGCCGCCCGATGCGCACGGCGGCCTCCGAGGAGCCGCGGGGGGAGACGGTCGGCAGGGGCTCCTCGTGCTCGACGATCCAGTCGACGTCGTTCACGTGAATGAAGCTCTGGCCGAGTACCCGGGGCATCTGCGGATTGACCTGGGCGATCACGAGATCGGCCGAGCGTGCGGCGGCCAGCGTGACGTCGACCGAAATGCCGAGGCTCATCCAGCCGAAGTCGTCGGGGGGGGAGACCTGGATCAGGGCGGCGTGGATGGGGAGCTTGCGGGAGAGGAAGAGATCGGGCACCTCGGAGAGGTTCATGGGAGTGATGAAGCGCCGGTGCCGGGAGATCGCCTCCGTCTGGGTGGCCCCGAGGTAGAAGGTGCGCAGGTTGAGGGTGAAATCCTGGGTCTGGTCGGCCAGCGCGCTCAGGGGGGCGACTTCGCTGCTGAGCAGGCGCATCACCTCGAGGCCGCTCATCCGCCGGGCTTCCTCGGCGAGAGCCCGCAGCAACTCCTGAGGCTGGGCGCAGGCCGAGCCGATGAAGATGCGCTGCCCGGAGCGCAGACGACGGACGGCTTCGGCGGCCGTGCAGCGCTTCCGGAGATAGGCATCCGCCCAGTACGTCGTGCTCGGCATGGTCGTTCTCCGCCCTCGGAGGAGAAAGGCGGCTGACCGCCCCCTCCCGCCCGATTCCGGGCGGAAGCGCGGTCGCCGGAAGGAACGATCGCAAACAAAGGAGTCTTATTTTCGCACGAGGGACGGCCGGTTGCAAGGGGAGACGGGGGACGGCGTGCCGTGCGGGGGCGGATTGTGATTGTCGGCGGCCCGCGGTATACTGTTTTGAACGGGGTGACCGGATCGGAGGAGGCAATCCGCGACCGCCCGAAGGCGGCGGGGGAGGAAAGCGCAAGGGAGATGAGGCGGTTACGATTTGCGGTCGCCGTTCTTTCAGTTCTCTTCCTCCTGACCGCGGCTGCCGGCGAGACGGCTCCGGGAAAGAAGCCCGTCCGCTCCCGCACCCCCCCGGCGCCGCCGAC
>CAZQUP010000134.1:0-2000 GCA_964596545.1 uncultured Desulfatibacillum sp.
GTAGACGAAGAGCCGCAACAATTGCGGATTGGGGATTTCGGATTGAGGATTGAACAAAAATGTCATGTGCTATCTCCATAAACGCCGATGAATTAAAAAGCAGAACCAAAACCTTCGCGATCAGGGTAATTCGATTGGTGGAGGCGCTGCCGAAAAACCAGACCGCGAAGGTGATCGGAAACCAGTATCTCCGATGCGGCACCTCGTTTGGTGCGAACTATCGCGCCGCCTGCCGCGCCAAATCCCCCCCGCGACTTTGTCGCGAAGATGGCCATCGTCGAAGAGGAATGCGATGAGTCCATCTACTGGATGGAACTGATCGTCGAAGCCGGATTGATGGACGAAAAGCGCCTGATCGAGCTGAAAAACGAGGCAATCGAGATCCTTTCAATGGTCGTCGCCTCCATAAAAACCGCCCGCTCCCGCAAATAATCCGCAATCTCCAATCCGAAATCCGCAATTACCCTGCGCCCCTTTCTCTCCTGGGCGACGAACTCGAAAGGCTCCACCGAATACGCGGCCAGGTTCTCGCGCCGGAACACCACCAGGCTCATGGGCGGAACCGGAAGCCCTGCCCGGGGGCAGTTCTAAATGTCAATTCGGGTGTCCGGATGCAGCCGGGCTGTTAAACAAGGCGACTCGAAAAACTTCAGAACGGGAGAATTCGGAAGGAACATTTTCGGTGAGCGTCCGCAACCCCCAGGGGTTGCACCGGCCCCTGGACTGCGGGCTCTAAAACGGAGAATCGGAGTACAATTTGCGGTCGGTTTTGGGTCGGCGTGGACACGCCTGAAACGACAAGACCCTCAGGGGATCACTCCACAGGGTCTTTTCGTTAAACAAGAACCGCTGAAATCAGCGGATGGATTTTTGGCTCCCCGAGCAGGACTCGAACCTGCAACCTAGTGGTTAACAGCCACCCGCTCTGCCGATTGAGCTATCGGGGATCGTAAGCGGACGCGAAGCGAAAAAACCCGCTTGGAGCGGTAGGCTACGCGTTCCTGTCATAACCTCAAATTACTATTAGACATTTGCCCCCTTGTCAATAGGGTTATGCGGCCAAGGGCCGCTTCATCTTCGATTTTCCCTTGCTTTCGCCCACCGGCTGTGCCCAAAAGGGTTTGACGTCTCCGGAGGGCGGATCATGGAAAAGCAAACGAAACGGGGTCGAACGGACAGCCCGAACCTCGATCTCCTCTACCGTCGGCTGAGCAACGCCTACGAGGAGGTGCTCGGCCGCTTGCTCGAGCAGGCGGCCGAAACCCTGGGCGAGGAGGGGATCTCCCTTGCGCTCGCCGACTTCCTCCTTTGGCCCGACGACGAAGAGGAGTTCCGGCGCGCCTACGAGGCGCACGCCGCGCTTTTCGTCCCCTGGCTCGTCTTCGACTGGACGCCCGACCCGGAGGACGTGGACCCCGCGGTGCGCAAGGACTTCACGGAACCGCTGGCACGGCTGGCGCTCAAAAACCCCCTCCTGCAACTCGACCCTCTCGAGCGGCGCATCCTCGAGGCGGCGGTGGCGGAGCCCTTCAGTTTCCACGAGGTCATCGCCTGCCGGCCGGGCGAGGGATTCGTCCTTCGGGACATCCTGCGCGGCCGGGAGGTCGAGGTCTGCGAGCGCCTGGGATCCGAGAACGTGGAGGCGGGGGACATCCTCTTTGCGCGCGTCGTCCGAATCGAGCAAATCGCCATGCTCGCCGGGTGCGGGTCTCTCTTCTTTCCGCCGGATTTCAAGCCCAAGGTGATCGCGCTGCGCGCAAAAATCTTGGGGCGGCGAAAGACGATCCCGGACGAGGAGCTGCGCCGCAACGACCCGGAGCTGCGCGATCTCTTCTTTGCCCTCCACGACGCTCTCATTTCGCCCCTTGAGCTTCGCAACGCCGACGACGAGGAGATCCTTCTCCACCGGCTGCATTGGGAGATCGACTCGGCGGCCGAGGCCTTCGAGCGCTTGAAACACCTCTCCGCCGACGAGGCCCCCGAGGAGATCCTCGGCCGTG
>CAZQUP010000134.1:2116-6196 GCA_964596545.1 uncultured Desulfatibacillum sp.
GAAGGGGGAAAGCTCCGCATCGAGGTCAACTCCGCCGCGCGCGCCGCAAGCATCCGCGAAACGGTCGACCGCGCCTTGGGCGAAACCGGCCGCCACCGAGCGACCGAGGTTCTGGGCAAACCGCCGATCCCCTCGTCCCCGGCCGAGAAGGCCGAGGCGCTCGAGGAGATCCTGAAGAACCCCGAGACCCGTGCGGAGATGGGAAAGCTCTTCGAGAATTACTGGATGGAGTGGACGACGACGAAGCTTCCGGCCCTGGGCGGAAAAACCCCGCGGCAGGCGGTCCGCAGCGCCGACGGCCGGGAAAACGTGGAGGCGATTCTCGCCGCGGCCGAACGCGACGCGGTCCGCGCGGCGCAATTCCCCGCAGAGGCCCTCGCCGGCATCCGGAAAGCGCGACGACTCCTCGGGCTTTCCTGAACGGCCCCGCAGGCCGCAGGCGCCCCTCAGCGCGGGACGCGCACCTTGATTCCCAGTTCGTCCAGCTGCGCGCGGCTCACCGCCGCGGGAGCGTTGGTGAGCAGACAGGCCGCCTTCTGGGTCTTAGGGAAGGCGATCACGTCGCGGATGGAGCTCTCCCCGCAAAGAAGCATCACCAGGCGGTCGAAGCCGAAGGCGATCCCCCCGTGCGGCGGGGCCCCGGAGTCGAGCGCCGTAAGGAGAAAGCCGAACTTCTCCTCGACCTCCTCGGCTGAAAGCCCGAGCGCACGGAAGATGCGCTCCTGGAGCGCCCGCTGGTGGTTGCGGATGCTTCCCCCGCCGATCTCGAAACCGTTCAGGACAAGATCGTAGGCGCGCGAGGAGACCGCGAGCGGCTCGGACTCGAGTCTTTCGGCATCCTCCTCGAGCGGCGCGGTGAAGGGGTGGTGAAGCGCCTGGAGCCGCTTTTCGGTCTCGTCCCACTCGAACATCGGAAATCGCGTCACCCAGACGAACGAGAAGCCCTCCTTCGGGATAAGCCCCAGCTTCTCCCCCAGGTGGTTCCGCAGGTGGCCCAGCGCCTCGTGCACCACGGCGGGCCGGTCGGCGACGAAGAAGACGAGGTCCCCGGTCTCCAGCCCGATGCGCTCGGCGAGCGCCGCCTTCTCCGCGTCGGTGAAGAACTTCGCGATCGGCGATTGCCAGCCCTCGGGGCGGATCTTGATCCAGGCGAGTCCTTTGGCGCGGTAGACGGCGGCGAAGGCGGTCAGATCGTCGATCTCCTTGCGCGACATCTCGACACAACCCTTGGCGTTCAGGGCCTTCACCCGTCCGCCCGCCGCGGCCGCCTCGGCGAAGACCTTGAAGCCCGAGCCGGCGACGATGTCGGTCACGTCCCGCAGCTCCAACCCGAAGCGGATGTCAGGCTTGTCCAGCCCGTAGCGGTCGAGGGCCTCGGCGTAGGTGAGCCGCGGGAAGGGGAGCGCAAGCTCGATCCCCCGCACCTCGCGGAAGACCGCGGCCATCATCCCTTCGGCGACCGCGATCACGTCCTCTTCGCCCACGAAGGACATCTCGATGTCGATCTGGGTGAACTCGGGCTGGCGGTCGGCGCGCAGATCCTCGTCGCGGAAGCAACGCACGATCTGGTAGTAGCGGTCGAAGCCCGCGATCATAAAGAGCTGCTTGAAGATCTGCGGCGACTGGGGAAGGGCATAGAAGAGCCCCGGGTTGACCCGGCTCGGGACGAGATAGTCGCGCGCGCCCTCGGGGGTGCTGCGGGTGAGAAACGGGGTCTCGAGGTCGAGAAAGCCCAGACCGTTCAAATAGGAGCGCACCGCGGCCGCGGCGCGGTGCCGCAGGATGAGGTTTTTCTGCAGCCGCGGCCGCCGCAGGTCGATGTGGCGGTGCCGCAAACGCACGGCCTCGGCCGTATCGGTTTCCTCTTCGACCGGGAAGGGCGGGGTCTGGGCGGTGTTCAAAATGCGCAGTTCGCTCGCCATGACCTCGATCGCCCCGGTCGCGAGCGCCGGGTTCTCCATCCCCGGAGGCCGGCGCGCCACGCGGCCGCAGACGCCGAGGACGAACTCGTTGCGCACCGCTTCGGCCTTGGCGTGCGCCTCCGGGGCGACCTCGGGATTGAAGACGACCTGGGTGATCCCCTCGCGGTCGCGCAGGTCGACGAAGATCACTCCACCGTGGTCCCGGCGGCGGAGCACCCAGCCCGCGAGCACCACCTCGCGCCCGACGTCGCCCGCGCCCAGCTCCCCGCAGGAGTGGGTCCGACGCATGGAGAGCAGTGGATCGGTCACCTTCCGGCTCCTTCCTTCCCATCCGAGGCTCACTCGGTGAGCATCGCCGCGACCCGATCGACGAGCCCCGCGAGGGGAACCTCCCGCTGCCGCTTGGAGCGCATGTCGCGCAGCGAAGCCGTGCCGCGGGCGAGTTCCTCCTCGCCCACCATGAGCACCCAGGCCGCCCCCTCGCGGTCCGCGGCCTTGAGCTGGCTCTTCAGGCTCTTCTCCCCGAACTCCATCGCCACCCGGATCCCCCGCTCCCCAAGCCGGCAGTACCACGCGAAGGCGGCCTGCCGCGCCCGCCCCCCGAGCGCGGCCAGAAAGAGGTCGGGTTTGGGGCGGAGCTCCTCCGGATTCAGGCCGGCGATCTCCGCGAGCCGGTCGAAGCCGATCGCGAAGCCCGTGGCCGGCAGATCCGGCCCGCCCAGCTCGGCAACGAGCCGGTCGTAGCGCCCGCCGCCGGCGACCGCGCTCTGGGCGCCGAGCGCGCCGGTCTGGATCTCGAAAGTCGCGCGCGTGTAGTAGTCGAGCCCGCGCACCAGCCGCGGGTCGACGACGTAGGGGACTCCGAGGGCGGCGAGCGCGTTTTGCAGGAGATCGAAGTCCCGGCGGCACTCCGCGCAGAGATGATCGAGGATCGAAGGGGCCGCGGAGAGCGCCTCGCGGCATTCGGGCACCTTGCAGTCGAGCACGCGGAGCGGGTTGCGGGTGCGGCGGCGGCTGCAGTCCTCGCAGAGGCGGTCGCTCACCGAGGCGAGCATCTCCTGGAGGGCGTGCCGGAAGGAGGGGCGGCAGACGGCGCAACCGAGCGAGTTCACGTGCGCCTCGACGTCGGCGACGGAAAGCCGCCGGAAAAGGCTCGTGAGCAGAAAAACGAGCTCGGCGTCGGCGAGCGGCGAGGCGACCCCGAGGATCTCGGCGTCGATCTGGTAGAACTGCCGGTAGCGGCCCTTCTGGGGCCGCTCGCGGCGGAACATCGGGCCCACCATGTAAAGGCGCCGGGCCGGATCCGGAGCGTAAAGTTTGTGCTGGATGTAAGCGCGCACGATGGAGGCGGTCGCCTCGGGGCGCATCGTGACCGTCTCGCCGCCGCGATCGGCGAAGGTGTACATCTCCTTTTCGACGATGTCGGTGTCCTCGCCGATGCTGCGCCGGAAGAGTTCGGTCTTCTCGAGGACGGGGATGCGGATCTCGCGGAAGCCGAAGCGCTCGAGAAGCTCGCGCGCCTCGCGCTCGATCTTCTGCCAGAGCTCGACCTCGCCGGGAAGAATGTCCTTGAAGCCGCGGATGAGTTGAATCATGGATGTCCTGCGCCCCTCGCCCCGGCCGGAAGCCGGGGAAACCGGTTCATTTAGCGCGAGGCACTCGCTCCCGTCAACACCCTTCTCGCGCCGCAACCGCCCGGTTGCACGGGAGGTCTCCATCCGGTAGGATCCGTCCCCGAGGGGGGAACCGGACATGGACGCCACC
The DNA here is from genome assembly GCA_964596545.1 of uncultured Desulfatibacillum sp. Lineage (GTDB taxonomy): Bacteria > Desulfobacterota > Desulfobacteria > Desulfobacterales > SpSt-501 > SpSt-501. The sequence goes on from CAZQUP010000134.1 coordinate 5,803, forward strand.
GGAGCGCAAAACGCCCTGACCGACGTGGAAGGCATCCTCGTCGGCCACCACACCGATCTCGAGGCCGCAAGCGGGGTCACGGCGATCCTCTGCCCGGACGGAGCGACGGCCGCGGTGGACGTGCGCGGGGCGGCCCCGGGAACGCGCGAGACCGACCTTCTCGCCCCGGAGAACCTGGTCGAAAAGGTGCAGGCGGTCCTGCTTTGCGGGGGCTCGGTCTACGGGCTTTCCGCAGCCGACGGCGCCGTGCGCTGGCTTGCCGCCCGGGGCCTGGGCTTTCCCCTCGGCGAGGGCCGGGTCGCCCCGATCGTGCCCGCGGCGGTCCTCTTCGATCTCGGCCGCGGCCGCGATTTCCTTCCCCCCGTCGGCCCGCACTGGGGCGAGGCCGCCTGTG
>CAZQUP010000135.1:0-6066 GCA_964596545.1 uncultured Desulfatibacillum sp.
AGGCCCTGGCGGCCAGGCGCTGAAACGACGCGGTCGCTCGCGTCGGACGATCAGGCCGAGACCAGCGTTCGCCAGAGCAGCAGACCCACGATGACGAGACCTCCCACGACGACGAGGATCGTCAACGCGAGGACGGCGTGGCGGGCGGGCTCGTAGCGGCCCGAATCGATGGCGAGGCGAGAAAGGCGGTAGAGCCAACCGGACCATCCGGCCAGGGCGGTCCCCAACACGAGGAAGATCACCCCGGTGATCAGGAATTCGTGGCCGGTGTAGCGGTCGTGGGTTGCGATCGGGACGCTCGCCGCCGCGAGCTGGCGGAGGAACAGGCCCATCCTGGCAAGGACGAACCCCAGGCCGATCAGCCCCAGCGACGTGCGGACCCACGCCAGGAAGGTCCGCTCGTTCGCCAGATGGTCGCGGGTCCGGTTGGGAAGGCCCGGTTGCGAAAGGCCCTGGTCACTCATCGAGGGTCGCCGAGGCGGTTGGCTCCGTCGTTTCCAAGGTTTTCAAACCGCACGGCTCAGGCGCTCTCCTTCTTACGCTCCTTCGTGGGCGAGGTCAGGGGTAGAGGCGGTGCGTCGAAGAGACTCTTCTCCTTGCGGACCACCTCGGGCGTGACCACGAACCGCCCCTTCTCCTTCTCGGTCCGATCGGGAAGCTCATACATGATGTCAAGCATGATGTCTTCGATGATGGAGCGGAGTCCGCGGGCGCCGGTGTCTTTTTCCTTGGCCTTCTTGGCGATCTCGACCAGTCCTTCGTGGGTGAACTCCAGGTCGCAGCCTTCCATCTCGAAGAACTTGCGATACTGCTTGACCAGGGCGTTGCGGGGCTCGGTCAGGATCTGGACGAGGGCGTCGGTGTCGAGCGGCATCAAGGGGCAGACGATCGGCAAACGGCCGACGAACTCGGGGATCATGCCGAATTCGAGGATGTCGTCGGAGGTGACACGGTCGAGCAGCGCTCCGAGTTCCCGGCTATGCTCGGCGTGGGTCTGGCTGCCGAAACCGATGGTTTTGCGCCCGATGCGGCGGGCGATGATGTCCTCCAGGCCGACGAACGTGCCGCCGCAGATGAACAGGATGTTGGTCGTGTCCATCTGAATGTACTGCTGCTCGGGATGCTTGCGGCCCCCTTGCGGCGGGACGTTGGCGATGGTGCCTTCCAGCATTTTGAGCAGGGCCTGCTGCACCCCTTCGCCCGAGACGTCCCGGGTGATCGAGACGTTGTGGTGCGTCTTGCCGATCTTGTCGATCTCGTCGATGTAAATGATGCCGCGCTGAGCGGCGTCGAGATCGAAGTCGGCGGCGTGCAAGAGTTTCAGGAGGATATTCTCGACGTCCTCACCGACGTAGCCGGCTTCGGTCAACGTGGTGGCGTCGCCGATGGCGAACGGCACGTTGAGAATGCGGGCCAGCGTCTTGGCGAGCAAGGTCTTGCCGCTTCCGGTCGGGCCGATCAGGAGAATGTTCGACTTGTCGAGCTCGACGTCGCTTTCGCCTTCCTCGCCGTGGACGAGCCGTTTGTAATGGTTATGGACGGCCACCGAGAGGACCTTCTTCGCCTTGTCCTGGGCGATGACGTACTGGTCGAGCTGTTCCTTGATCTCGCGGGGCGTGGGAATGTCGGTGAAGAGGGTCTTGGGAACGCCTCGGCGACGTCGTTCCTGGTCGAGGATCGACTGGCAGAGCTCGATGCATTCGCCGCAAATATAAACGTCGCCGGGGCCTTCGACGAGCGGGCCGACGTCGCGGTAGCTTTTCCGGCAGAACGAGCAATAGGCGTTCTTCTTGGTGCCCCCGGTGGTGCCTCCCGTGGAGCCGCCGCCGGTGCCGCCTCGCTTTCCACCACCCCCGGACGAACCGCCTCCCGTGATGTCCTTACCCGTTGGCATTTCCAGGTTCCTTTCGTCAGATCGTGGGGGTTATCCAGCCGGCGAAGCGCACAAGAGAGCCGGAAGCCGGGGGATTGGACTTCGTCGGAGCAACCGAGGTTGGAAACGCGCCGGAGTCCCGCCAAGGGATGCGTTTGAGAACGGAAGCGGGATCAGCATCGTCCCGCCGGTTCCATCCCGCGGAAGGCCGGTTTGTGGACCTGCCCGAGGATCCTCGAAACTCGTCACTCGCGCCGCCCGCTAACGGACTCATTTTAGAGCACGAACAGAACGGAAGCAAGGTCACGGAATCAAACGGGGCCAAGGGGCGGCGATCTAACCGGAACGCCTCATTTCTTTGGGATTCTCCGATTTCCACGACCCGTCGCCGCGCCGTCCCGGACCGAACCCAAACCGGTCGCGGCCTCCGAAGCGCCGAGAGGCCCGACTCCGGGCGGCCCCGTCAAGAGCGACCAGTTCGAGGCGGTCAGGCACCACTGGGCCAGACGTCTCGACGCGGCGCCAAAGGGCCGCTCGGCCAGGGCCTCCCGCGGTTCCCAGCGCGCTTCGATCAGCCCCGGTCCCGGTTCCGGTTCCGGCTCGCCGTCCAGGGGCCTGGCGGCATGAGCGCTCAGTTCCACCCGATGCCGGGTGACGCCGAATCGCACCGTCTTGACGACCGGTCCGACACCGACACGCACCCCCGTCAGCCGGCGAACCCCCTCCGACAGGTCGACACCCTCTCCGAACGATCGCCCGGCCGGGTCCGCCCCCGAAACATGGATCGTCGGAAATTCCCAGAACCCTTCCCAAAGCCGGCCGTTGCCGCGACGGACGATCAGCAACCGATCGTCTCGAACCACCAGGGCGCACGATTCGACGACCTCCAGCGGCGCGGTTCGTGCCGCCTTGACCGGCAGTGCGTCCTGAAGCCCTTTCGACCGAGCCCGGCACTCGGCCGCCAGCGGGCAAACCAGGCACAACGGGTTGCGAGGCGTGCAGACCGTCGCCCCCAACTCCATCATCGCCTGATTAAACCGGCCCGCCCCCGATGCCGGGACCAGCCGCTCGGCCGCCTGCCACAGCCTGGCCTGCGTGGCCGACGCCTTGAGGTCCTCGGGCCAGGCCAAAAGCCGCGCCAGCACGCGCTGCGTGTTGGCCTCGACAATCGGCGCGGGGCGGTCGAACGCGAACGACAGCAGCGCTCCAGCGATGTAGCGGCCCACGCCCGGTAAGGCCCGGACCGCCTCCGGATCGTCGGGCACCACCCCCCCATGCTCCCGAACCACAACACGGGCCGCCTCATGCAACTGCCGGGCCCGCCGGTAGTATCCCAACCCCTCCCAGAGCTTGAGAACGTCCCCCTCGTCGGCCTCGGCCAGCGCCCTCACCGTGGGAAAGCGCTCGAGGAACCGCTCGAAGTACGGCACGACCGCCGCCACGGTCGTCTGCACCAGCATCATCTCCGACACGAGAATCCGGTACGGATCGCGATCCGCACGCCAGGGCAGCGGGCGATGCCCCCGATCATACCAGTCCACCAACGCGCTCCGGACCCGCTCCAACCACCCTCGGTCTTCGTCCGGCGCGTCACCCCATCGCGTCATCTCGATCGCTCCCCCCTCCCGTCGCGACCGGCTCCCGAACCGCCCCGGCCCGAGCCTCGCCGATGATTCTACGCCCGAGTCGGCCCGGAACGCGAATATCCCTCATACGCAATTCTTCTTCCGCCTAAGGAAAAATTTTCCCGCCGTGCAGGTCGACGTAATTGCTTAATGTTTCCGAATTTTGGGCGCGAATCTGGCAGGATCAGGCAGCCTTGACCAATCCGGCAAGTTTGACATCCCGTATAAGGGGGATTATATTGCACATGGAGGATGCAGGCATCGAGGGCTGTGAGAGGCCCCGATGACCCCGCGATGTCGCGTCCTGCTCTGGCCTGGTGAGGCCGCTCTCATTCGTTGAAAGGAATGCGGTCACGATGATGACGTCTTCTGAGACTTTCGCGTCGAACCCGAACACACCGTCTGGCTCTCCCTTCGACGGGAACCCGACGACCTCTCGAGAGGCGAACCCGGGCCGGCCCCCTCGGTTCGAGGCGGTCGAGGGGGGCGACCGGCGGGAGCGAGCCGTTGCCGCCGGGTCCAACGACTTCGAGCGCATGGTGCGGTTGTTGAAGTCGAACGAGTCGCTGTTCGAAGAGCTGCGGGCGCTTCGTCGGCGGATTCAGGGCGTGCGCGCCTATCTGGCCGATCCGTCGGGCAATCCCGCGGTCGGTCGCGCCTTCTATACCCGGCTCCGCGCCAAGCATTCGGGGGTACTGGCTCTGTTGCGGGCCAACCGCATCGAGGCGCAGCAGATTCTCGACAAGTACGACCCGACCGCGACGCAGCCATTGCGGGAACGATTTCTCCGCTCATGAAACGTCGAGCTTCCAAACGTATTGCACCTTGGTCCCTGCACCTGGAAAGGTAGACCGCCCCATGATCGAGACTGAACCCATTCGGAAGCGGCGAGGCCGCCGCGCTCCTCTGTCCCCCGCGAGGCAACGGCTGGCGGCCCGCTACCTGCCTCTGGCCAGGGCCATGTCCAAACCCCTGAAAGCCAACTGGCCGGGCGCCTGGGACGATTTCGAAAGCGCCGCCTGCATGGCGCTGGTCGAAGCGGCCGAATCGTACGACCCCTCGCGCAACGTCCGCTTCTCGACCTTCGCGCGGTTCCGGATCTGGGGCGCGCTGCGCGACGTGCAGCGCGAGCTGATCGCCCTGGGCTATCGCTGGGATTTCGAGGATGGCCCCGAGATCGACGCCGGCGGCATGCCCGTCCACTGCGAGCGCCACGGTCGCGTCATCGGCATCGAGGAGTTTCCCCCGGTCGGCTCCGACCTCGAAGGAAAAGAGGCGATCGAGAAGCTGCTCAAGAAACTCCCCGCGCGCTACGCGAAGGTCTGCCACCTGCTCTACGTGCAAGGCAAGAGCGGAACCGAGGCCGCCGAGGCCCTGGGCTGCTCCCAATCCCAACTCTCGTACATGCACCGCAAGGCCCTGGAGCTGCTCAACGACTCCTGGTGCACCTCACCCCAGGGTGGCGACGGTGCCTCGGCCTGACGTCGGCGCATCGCCGCGGTGATGAGTTCAATAATAATTAAGTTTGTTTGTTCTCTGTTCGTAAGAATCAAAGAATGGTGTTTGCGTAATAAACTCTAAGATAAAGCCGCGATAAAAGCTATTATCTTTAAGAAAAAATCGCAAAAAAACAAGAGTTCAAAACACAAGAGGAAAAAACCATGCTTGTCCTGAAACGCAAAGAAGGTCAGTGGGTCGAGGTGACACACAAGTCGGGCGACGTGCTTCGGTTCCGCGTTTACGACATCCGAGGCGACTACCCGAGCCGGGCAAACCTGGCGTTCGATGACCCGGCCCGCAACTTCGAGATCCAGCGCCCCGAGCGGGGCCCCCGGGCCCTCTCGGTGGCGGAGGCTCCCGAGCCGTCCTCGGCCGATCCAACCTCAAACTGAGTCAAGGAAAGGGGGTGATCCTGTCTTCGCGTCGGCTTCGGTGTTCCGCAGGCCGGTTCCGGGCGTGTCGAACCGGAATCCTGGGAAAGGAGGTGTTTGATCGAGGACAGTGATTCGACGTCTTAAGCTTTTCGGTGTGGACATGGGGTCATCTCTCGGGACGGCGGCCCTCACCCGTTCGAAGGGGTGGGGCCGCCGTCCTGGTGTTGCCGACGGGCGCGCGGTCAGCTTCGCCGATGGCCCCGGAAGAACTCGGCGATCGACCCGACGACGTGCCGCAGGGCGTCGTTGGAGAGCTCGGGATACATCGGCAGGGCGATGGTCTGTTTCGCGGCGGCCTCGGACTGGGGGAAGTCGCCGGGCTGGTGGCCGAGCGAGGCGAAGCAGACCTGCAAATGCAGGGGAATCGGGTAGTAGATCTCGGTGCCGATCCGACGCTCCGCGAGGTGGGTCCGCAGCGGGTCGCGAGCGGCCTCGGGCACGCGGATAACGAACTGGTTGTAGACGTGAAACCGCCCGGATCGTTCGACCGGAAGGCCCACGACCTCGGTCAGGCCGTACGAATCAAACAGGGCGCGGTAGCGGTCGGCGACATCGCGGCGGGCCGACGTCCAGGCCGGCAGGTGGCGGAGCTTGACCCGCAGAACGGCCGCTTGCAAGGCGTCGAGCCTCGAGT
>CAZQUP010000136.1:0-5903 GCA_964596545.1 uncultured Desulfatibacillum sp.
GCCCTGGTGAACGGAACCGCGGTCATGACGGCGATCGGTGCGCTTGCCGTGCACGACGCCGGCCGGCTCGCGCGGCTGATCGATCTTGCCGCCGCGATGAGCCTCGAGGTGCTCATGGGGAGCCGCATGGAATTCAACCCGCGCATCCATGCCCTGCGGCCTCACCCCGGGCAGGTCGCTTCCGCCGCAAACCTCGAGCGCATCACCCGCGGGAGCGAAATCATCTCCTCCCACCGCGACTGCTCGCGCGTCCAGGACGCTTACACCCTGCGCTGCTCGCCGCAGGTCCACGGGGCGAGCCGCGATGCGATCGCCTACACCCGGCGCGTGCTCGAGATCGAAATGAACGCGGCGACGGGAAACCCGCTTTTCTTCCCCGACACTTCCGAGTTTCTGCTCGGGGGCAATTTCCACGGGCAGCCGCTCGCGCTCGCCCTCGATTTTCTGGGTATCGCCGCGGCCGAGCTCGCCGACATCTCCGAACGGCGCATCGAGCGACTCGTCAACCCGCAGCTGAGCGGGCTGCCCGCCTTCCTCGTGCGCGACGGCGGACTCAATTCCGGGTTCATGATCGCTCAGTACACCGCCGCCGCCCTGGTCTCCGAAAACAAGGTCCTCGCCCACCCGGCGAGCGTCGATTCGATTCCCACTTCGGCGAACAAGGAAGACCACGTGTCCATGGGCACGATCGCCGCGCGCAAGTGCCGGCGGATCGTCGATCACGCCGAGCACGTGGTGGCGATCGAGTTGCTCTGTGCGGCCCAGGCGCTCGATCTCTTGACCAACCTGAAGGCGGGGGAGGGGACCCGTGCCGCCTACCGCGTGATCCGCGAGGCGGTCCCGCCGCTCGAGCGGGACCGGGTGCTCGCCGACGACATCGCCGCCGCACTGCGGCTGATGCGCAGCGGCGCCATCCTGCAGGCCGTCGAAGCAACGATCGGGCCGCTCGCCTGAAACGGTCCGAACGGCGCCGCCGCGGGCGAGGGGCCGGGGTTTTTCGACCGTTGACAGCCCGGGGGGCATTCCCTATAGTCGCATCCCCGCCGCCGCGCCGGATTCCCCCTCCGGCCGCGAAATGCCCCGACGCCCGCGGGCGCAGCGGACTTCCGCGGAAACGAAAGCACCCATGTACGCCAAGAAAATCGCCGTCGTCGAAGAGTGGGTCCGCCGCCAGGAGCTCTGGCGCGGACAGTGCCTCAACCTGATCGCCAGCGAAAACGTCTTGAGCCGCCGCGCCCGCGCCGTCGGCGCCTCGGATTTCGCCCACCGCTACGCGGAGGGCCATCCCGGTGAGCGCTACTACCGCGGCACCGGCTACATCGACGAGATCGAAACCCAGCTCGAGGCACATCTGAAGATTCTTTTCGGCTGCACCCACTGCGAGGTGCGGCCGGTGAGCGGGACGAACGCCAACGAGGCCGTCTTCAGCCGTTTTGTCGCTCCCGGCGACGTCGTGCTGGTGAACTCGACTCCCGGCGGCGGTCACATCAGCCACCACCGCCTCGGCTCCCTCGGCAAGTTCACCCGCAACATCGTCGATTTCCCCCTCACCCCCGACGGCTACCACATCGACATCGAGCGCACCGCCTTTCTGATCGAGTCGGTCCGGCCGAAGCTCATCGTCCTCGGCAAGAGCCTCTTTCTCTTCCCCGAGCCGGTCGCCGAGCTGGCCGAGATCTGCCGCCGCACGCGCACGCGCATCGTCTACGACGCGGCCCACGTGCTCGGCCTGATCGCCGGCAAGCGCTTCCAGAACCCGCTCGCCGAGGGCGCCTGGGTCGTGACCGCGAGCACGCACAAGACCTTCTTCGGCAGTCAGCGCGGGGTGATCCTGAGCAACATGGAGGAAGAGGAGTGGCGCCAGATCGACCGCGGGGCCTTTCCCGGCTCCTCGAGCAACCATCACCTGGACACGCTCGCCCAACTCGCCGTCAGCACTTACGAGATGATGGATTTCGCCGAAGCTTACGCCGACCAGACGATCCGCAACGCACGCGCGCTCGCCGCGGCCCTCGACCGGCTGGGCTTCGATGTCCAGGGCCGCGAATTCGGTTATACCGAAAGCCACCAGGTCGCGGTCAACGTGAAGAGCTTTGGCGGCGGGGAAACCGTCTCGCGCCGCCTCGAGGCCAACGATATCATCCTCAACATGAACATGCTGCCCCACGAACCGCTGCGGAACCACGACCGCCCCGAGGGCATCCGCCTGGGCGTCCAGGAGATGACGCGTTTCGGGATGCGCGAGCCGGAAATGGAGGAAATCGCCCGGCTGATCCACGCCTGCGTCGTCGAGCGCCGGGACGTGAAGGAGGAGGTGAACCGCTTCCGCTCCCGCTTCACCGCGGTCGGCTTCAGCTATGACGAGCGGGAGGAATCCCCGGCTACGGTCGAGGCTTGGCGCCCGGCGGTGCGGGGGTAGCCGACTCCGGGGCCGCAGGACCTCGCTCAAGGATCCCGCGGGTGAATCGGGCTTCGCTTTCCGCCGATTTCCTGCTTCTGCTCACCGCCGCCTTCTGGGGCTTCGGCTTCGTCGCGCAGCGGCTGGGCATGGACCATGTAGGCCCCTTCACTTACAACGGGGTCCGCTTCGGCCTGGGGACCCTGACGCTGGTTCCTCTGCTGCTTCGCGCGCGGGGAAAGGCCGCCCCTCCGCCCGCGCTCCGGCTCGCCCCGGGAAAGCGGCTCTGCGGGGTGCTCGCCCTGGGCGGAGTGCTCTTTGCCGCCGCCTCCCTGCAGCAGGTCGCGCTGCTTTCGACCACGGCGGGGAAAGCGGGATTCATCACCGGCCTCTATGTCGTCATCGTTCCCTGGCTCGGTCTTCTCTGGCGGCAGCCCCTGCTCCCCGCCACCGCGCTGGGTGCGCTTCTCGCCGCCGCGGGTCTCTATCTGCTATCGGTGACCGCCTCCTTCACCCTCGAGCCCGGGGACGGGTTGCTGATTCTGAGTGCGTTCTTCTGGAGCGCCCAGGTGCTGCTGGTCGCCTGGCTCGCCCCCCGTTCGCAGCCGGTGGAGCTGGCCGGCGCACAGGTTTCCATCTGCTCGATTCTCTCGCTGGCCGTGGCCGCAGCCTGCGAGCCGGTCAGCTCAACGGCGCTTCTCGCCGCCGCGGGTCCGATCCTCTACGGCGGGGTCTTCTCCGTGGGCATGGCCTTCACGCTCCAGGTCGTGGCCCAGCAGCGCGCACACCCGGCCCATGCCTCGATCCTGATGAGCCTGGAGGCCGTCTTCGCCGCCTTGGGAGGCTATCTCCTGCTCGAAGAGCGGCTCACCCCGCGGGCGCTCACCGGCTGCGGGCTGATGCTCGCCGGCATGATCCTTTCGCAACGGGGCGGGCGTCGCCGAAGGAAGCGAGCGTGAACGAAAACACCGACCCGCGGGAGATCGCTCGCTTCGCCGCCCGGGCCGATTCGTGGTGGGACCCCGCCGGGCCCTTCCGCGCGCTCCATGCGATCAACGACCTGCGTCTGGATTTTATCGCCGCGCGCGTCCCGCTTGCCGGCCGCACGGTGCTCGATGTCGGCTGCGGCGGAGGGATTCTCGCCGAGGCCCTCGCCCGCCGCGGGGCCCGGGTTACCGGAATCGATGTCTCCCCGGAGGCGATCGCCGCCGCCCGCCGGCATGCGGCGGCCTCGGCCTTGGCGATCGACTACCGGGTGGGGACCGCCGAGTCCTTCGCCGCGGAATCGGGGCGGAGCTTCGATGCCGTCACCTGTATGGAGCTTCTCGAGCACGTGCCGCGACCGGCGGAGGTCGTGCAGGCCTGCGGCGCTCTCGTCCGTCCCGGCGGAGACGTCTTTTTCGCGACCCTGAACCGACATCCCCAGGCCTTTCTCTTCGCCATCCTCGGGGCCGAATGGCTGCTCGGGCTGGTTGCGCGGGGGACCCACCGCTACAGCAGGTTCGTCCGCCCTGCGGAGCTTGGCAAGTTCTGCCGCCGCGCGGGACTTCAGCCCGCGGATCTCTGCGGCCTGCACTACCATCCCTTCACACGGCGTTTCCGGTCGGGAGGACACACGCGGGTGAACTACATGCTCCACGCCCGCCGTCCCGCCGACCCGGAGACGGCCGCGGAGGGGGGGAGGAACCGATGAGCCGGCTCCGGTTTCAGAAAGCCTTCGTTCTGCTTCTTCTTGTTTCGCTTTCCGGCCTGTTTCTGTCGATGCTGCGGCCCTTTCTTCTGGGGATCGCGCTCTCCGCCCTGTTCGCCGGGCTCACGCAACCGCTTCACCGTCGCCTGACGCGGCGCTTCGGCGGCAGGCCGCGGCTTGCGGCCGTCGTCGCTTTGCTGCTCGTGCTCCTGCTGGGGATCGTGCCGCTTGCTCTCCTGGGGGGGGCCGTGACCGCCGAGGCGATCAAGATCAGCCAGGCCGTCAAGCCCTGGATCCAGCGGCAGCTTTCCTCGCCGGCCGAGTTCGGCGAGACTCTGAAGCGGCTTCCCTTCGTGGAACATCTCATGCCCTACCGCGAGACGATCCTGCTGCGGGCGGGAGAACTCGTCGGCCGTCTGAGCGGCTTTCTGATCGAAAGCCTCTCCTCGGTCACGGTAATGACGGCGCAGTTTTTGTTTTTCTTTTTCCTTTTTCTCTACACGCTCTTTTTCTTCTGGCTGGACGGGGAGCGGATGCTTTCGTGGATCCTCGCCCACCTGCCCCTGAAACGCGGGGACGCCGAGCGCATGCTCGCCCGCTTCACCGCGGTCACCCGAGCGACCCTGCGGGGGATCGCCGTCATCGGCTTTCTCCAAGGGGCGCTGGTCGGGGCGGCCTTCGCCGTGGTGGGGGTTCCGAGCGCCGTCTTTTGGGGGACGATCGCCGCCGTCTGCTCGCTGGTCCCCGGGATCGGAACGGCGCTCGTGTGGCTGCCGGCGGTGATCGTGCTCGCCTCGAGCGGCAAGACGGCCCAGGCTGCAGGTCTGCTCGCTTTCTGCGGCCTGATCGTCACGAGCGTCGACAATTTTCTGCGACCGCGGCTGGTCGGACAGGACACGCGGCTGCATGAGCTGCTGGTCCTTTTCGGAACCCTGGGGGGGATCTGGATGTTCGGAGCGGCGGGCATTCTGCTCGGCCCGATCGTCGCCGCGCTCGTGGTCACGGTCTGGGAAATCTACGCCGCGGTCTTTCGCGAGGAATTGGACGAGGTGGAATCCGGCGGACGCCCCGGGTCGCAGACGCCGCCGGAGGAGGACGAGAGCGGCGGAAGCCGCGGTGAGGCGAGCTGAAGTCAGGGACCCCTGCGCTCGGCCGCGCGCAGGCGCTCGGCGAGGCTTCGCTGCACGGAGTCGCAAAGCCGCCGCGAGGTGGCGTTGAGAAAGCGCAGGTTTTTGCCGACGAGGTCCGGGGCGTGACGGATGCCGGTGCGCAGGCGGGCGCTGTTTTCGGTCACCTTGCGCAACAGGTCGATCTCCTTGCCGATCACGCGCGCTCGACCCTCCTTTACGGCCTCCAGGAAGGCGCGCCGGCTCCAGGGACTTGCCGCGGCGGTGACCGCACGGCCGAGGCGGGCCAGGCGGTGGCCGTCGCTTCCGCCGGTGAGCGCCTTGCCCAGGTTGAAGCCGAGCAGCGCGCTCTTCAGGTTCCAGCGGTTCAGGTTCTCGGCGTTGATCGCCTCGATCCCGTCGACCTGCTCGTAAAAGGCCGCCCGCTCCTGCTCGCCGAAGAGCGGATTCTGCACCCCGGTGTAGTTGCCGCAGTAGGGGTGGGGAAAGACGGTCAGCGTCTCGAAGTCATGCGCACGCTCGAGCAGGGAGGCCAGCCCCAGCGACAGCGAGGACATGACCTCGGCCCCCCGGAAGGGCTCCACGTGACGGCGGAAAAAGCGCAGCAGGCTTCGCGGATCGTAAAAATAGACGAGCAGGTGCGTCCCTTCCCAGGAGGTCAGCTCGATGCCGGGGATGCTGAGCACGT
>CAZQUP010000137.1:0-5303 GCA_964596545.1 uncultured Desulfatibacillum sp.
CCTTGGAGACATAGAGGGGGATCACCTCCTCGTCGTTGATCAGCTTGGGAAAACCCGAGCCCTCCTTGATCGTCTCGGCCACCTCCCAGAGGAAGCGCTCGGGGCTGCGGGTGTGGATCCGCGCCGCCAGATCGGGATAATGCATCGGAAACTCACGCTTGGAGCGCAAAAAGAGGTAGCTCAACTCGTTGGTCGCGTCGCGGCCGTCGCGCGTCTGGCCGCCGATCGTCACCGCCTCCCAGTGGGCGTAGCCCTCGTTGAAGGCGCCGCCCGTGGGGGAGATGTAAAGGTCGATGAACTGCGCCATGCCGAGCCACATGCACTCGAGGAGCTCGAGCGCACGCTCGTCGGTCAGGCGGCCTTCCTCCTTGTCCTTCTTGTAGAAGGGATAGAGGTATTGGTCCATGCGGCCGTTGGAGATGATCGTCCCGGTCTTCTGCTCGATCCGGGAGAACATCTGCGTGAACCACTGCGATTGCATGGCTTCATGGAAGCTCGTCGCCGGGTGCTCCGGGACCCGCTCGCAGATGCGCGCAAGTTCGGCGAGCTCGGCTTTCCGCTGCGGGTCTTGCTCTCGGGCAGCCAGTTCCGCGGCCAGCCGCGCATGACGCTTCGCCCAGAGGACGATCGCGTCGCAGAGGATGACCACCGCCTCGAGAAAAGGTTTTTTCTCCGTGTTGTCGATGGGGCTCAACGGGTCGAGCGCGGCCAGCCGCTCCTCGGCCTCCTTGCGGAGGCCCTTGAAGCCCCGCTTGAGCACCTTTTCGTAATCGTGCACCCACTGAAGGCAGGAGCGGAAGGAGGCCGTCTCGTTCACGATGAACCGGGAAATGAGGACGTTTTGCGGGTCATAGGTGTAGCGCAGCGTCTCCTCGGGCAGGGCCTTGGCGAGCGCCTCATGGAAGGTCTTCCCTTTCCAATACGGAGCGATCTCCTCGATCACCACGCGCGCATCTTCGGGATCGATGTCGAAGGGGGACTGCACCCGCTGCGAGAGCTGCTGCACGGCGAGGTCCAGAAAATCGCCGTCGAGCTCGGGGTAGAGAATCCCGTAGCGGCCCTGCTTGCCCGCCCGACCGACCAGCAGTTGGTCTTCGTCGATATAGACGGTGATGTTTTCGGCGATGTGCTTGAGGGCCTTGGCCCAGCGCAGCATCAGATGCTGGCCTTCGGTTTGCTTCATGGACTCGGTGAAATAGAGGGCCCGCTCGATGTCGATCCGGGGGCGCTGCATCTGAAAGCGCTTCATGATGCGGAAAACCCGCTCGCGGCCGGTCTCGTACTTGCCGGACCGCCCCTGCATCTCGTCGATCAGGCGCTGCTCGTGGGGGGAAAGCACTTCACAGCCTGGGACCTGGGACATATTGCCTCCTTATACGCCGGCGATCCTTTAGGAACGCGAAAGGTTTCGATCGGGTGACGACCTGCCTGCCTTTGAAATCGAGAATCAGCAAATACCGTGCCTTGAAATCAACCTTTTCGGGGCGGCAGACGGGAACAGGTCCGATTTTTACAGCGGGCGGCTTCCTGGCCCGGGGAAAGGATTCCTACAAAAATTAATTATGCAATTCATACGGTTGCCTGCAAACCAAGATCCGAGCAAACACGATTCATGAGCTCAATTTAAGTGCAATTTGGCAACAATAAAGATTTCGGCAGGAGAAAAAAGGCGTTGAAAAGAGGATATGTGTTGCGATTTTGCAGCTATAGTTGCTATATTACAACATTTTCGATTTTCATCGTTCCTAGCACCTGATACAGATCGGTCTCAAAGTTTTTATTTGGCGCCGCGGCGGAGGACAAAACCAAATGTTTCTAACAAAATCAAAATATTAAAAAATTAACGGCCCCAAGGACTATTTCAACGCCGTCCCCCTGTAAACTCGAGACATCAATTTTCATGGCCTGTTTGTTGCAACATAACAATAGGTCGAATAGTCAGCCAGATCAAATTTGCAAGGGGAAAGGGGGGATGGTCCAGTTATACCAGTTATAAAGGCTTTGGATTTCTCCGGATTGCGGGTTTTTCCAACTGATCGTAAGGAAGGATGGAGGAACGAAATGAATCTTTTGCGAACCGCCGCCGCCGTGATGATGGCCGCTTTCGGGCTTGCCCTTTTCGCCGCCGCCCCGGTGGAAGCCCAAAACTACAACCTCAAGATCCAGACCGCCGTCCCCAGCTCCAGCATCTATTTCAAGCTGATCGAGCGCATGGCCCAGCGGGTGGGGGACATGTCCGCCGGCCGCCTCAAGGTCGAGGTGCTGCCCAACGGCGCCGTGGTCGGCGCTTTCGAAATTCTCGACGCCGTCAACAAAAACATCGTGAACGGCGGCTTCGCGTGGACCCATTACTGGTCGGGGAAGCACCCCGCCGGACTGCTTTTTTCCGCCCCCACAGCCGGACTCGGAGTCGGGCTTGACCAGAGCAGTGTGATGTCTTGGATCTACGACGGCGGCGGGGATGAGCTCTACCAGAAGTATTTCACGGAGGTCCTGAAGTACAACGTCAAGGGCTTTCTCTGCATGCCGATGGGCCCCGAGCCCTACGGCTGGTTTTCGAAGCCGGTCAATTCGGTCGAGGACCTGAAAAAAATGAAGTTCCGCTCGCCCCCCGGCATCCCCGCCGAGTCGTTTAAGGTGCTCGGCATCCCCACCGTCTCCATGCCCGGCGGGGAAATCGTCCCCTCGGCCCAGCGCGGCGTGATCGATGCCGCCGAATGGATCAGCCCGGCCGACGACGCCGCCCTCGGCCTGTACACCGTCTGGAAGCACTACTACATTCAGGGCCTGCACCAGGCGATCTCGATCGGCGACATCTATGTGAACCTCGATTGGTGGAACAAGCTGCCCAAGGACCTGCAGGCGATCTTCCAGAGCGGCATCCTGAGCCTGATCGCCGACACCGTCCACTGGAACGTGAGCCAGAACAGCAAGGCCCTCAAGAAATTCGTCGTCGAAGACAAGGTTCAGATCCATGAGACGCCGCCCGACTACTATCCGGCCTACATGGCGGCCGCCCAACAGGTGATCGACAAATACGCACAGCAGGACGCTTTCTTCAAAAACGTGCTGCAGGCGATGGTCGAGTGGGCGAACCTGACCGTGCCCTATCAAGCCCGGGTAAACGCCACCTTCGCCACGATGGGCAAGACCGCTCTCGAAAAGGGCATCGTCGGCTACGAGAAGAAATAACTCCTTCCGCGCCCGCGCGCCGGGGCCGCAAAAGCGGCCCCGGGCGTCTTTTCGCTAAGGATTTCGGTCATGAACGAAGCAGAGGATAAAAAACAAGGCGCAACCCGCGCCGGCCTGCACAACGCCCCCCCTCGTCTCGCCCGCCTGCTTGGGACGATCGATCGCATCAGCATCATAAGCGGCAAGATCATCGCCTGGTTGATTCTCCCCATGTCCCTCAGCCTCGTCTACGAGGTGATCGCCCGCTACGTGTTCAACGCCCCCACGATCTGGGCCGGCGACATCAGCCAGATCCTCTACGGCGCCTTCTTCATGCTGGGCTCGGCCTACGCGCTGCAGCGACAGCAGCACATCCGCACCGATTTTCTCTACGGCAAATGGTCGATCCGCACGCGCGGATTGGTGGACGCCGCCTGTTACCTCGGTCTCTACTTCCCGGCGCTGCTCTTTTTTCTTTACATCGGCTCCGAGTTCGCCTATCGCTCGGTGCTCTTCAACGAGCGCATCGTCACCAGCCCCTGGATGCCGATCATCTGGCCCCAAAAGCTCGCCATCCCCGTTGCGACCCTGCTGCTTTTGATCCAAGGGGTTTCCGAGCTGCTCAAGGCCCTGTATGCGGCCCGAACCGGGGTCAGTTTGATCGAAGAGCCGCTCGGCTCCGAGACTTGAGCGGGAAGGAGGAGGGACACGATGAGTCCGGAAATTCTGGGGCTTGTGGCGCTCGGCTCCTTGTTCGTCTTCATCTTCGTCGGCTTTCCCATCGCCTTCACCCTGCTTTTCCTCGGTCTGGTGGTGGGCTACATCGGGATCGGCCCCGTGGTCTTTCACCTGATGACGCTGCAGGTTTACGCCATCATGAACGAGCAGGTGCTGGCCGCGGTGCCTTTTTTCCTCTTCATGGGTTACATTCTGGAGAGCTCGGGGCTCATGGAGCGGCTCTTCCGCGCGTTCCAGCTCCTCCTGGCCCGCGTACACGGCTCGCTCTACATCGCCGTCACCGCCACCTCGACGATCTTCGCCGCGGCGACCGGCATCGTCGGATCCTCGGTCACGCTGCTTGGGGTTATGGCCGGACCGACCATGCGGCAGAGCAAGTACGACGTGCGCCTTTCGGCGGGCTGCATCACGGCGGGGGGGACCCTCGGCATCCTCATTCCTCCGAGCATCATGCTCGTCGTCATGGGACCCGTAGTCGGCGTCCCGGTGACCGACCTTTTCGCCGCGGCGATCCTTCCGGGAATCCTGCTCGCCGCTCTTTACTGCGGCTACTGCCTGATCCGCTGCCGGATGAACCCCTCGCTGGGTCCCGCCCTGCCCCCGGAGATGCACGCTCCCTCGGCCGCCTGGTTGCTCAAGGAGTTCATCCTCGGGGTGCTTCCGGTCACGATCGTGATCTTGGCCACCCTGGGGACGATCATGTTCGGGGTCGCCACCCCCACCGAGGGGGCGGCCTGCGGCGCGATCGGCTCGCTGGCCCTCTCCCTGGTTTATCGCCGGATGACGTTTTCGAGCCTGCTCTCCTCGATGTACCGCACGGTCGAGATCTCGGCCATGATTCTGCTTCTATGCGCGGCCTCGAACTTCTTCGGCGCGGTCTTCTCGCGGCTGGGGTCGGCGACGATGCTCACGCATCTGCTTCTCGACATGAAACTCGACCCCATGATCATGCTGATCGCGGTCATGGCGCTGATCTTCGTTCTCGGCTGGCCGCTCGAGTGGATCCCCATCGTCTTGATCATCATTCCGATCCTCATGCCCATGGTGCGCGAAATGGGCTACAATCTGGTCTGGTTCTGCACGCTCGTCGCCGTGACCCTTCAGACCGCGTGGCTTTCTCCGCCGGTTGCCCTCTCCGCCTATTTCCTGAAAGGGGTGGTCCCCGAATGGAGCCTGCAGGACATCTACATCGGCATGGTCCAGTTCATGGGCCTGCAAGTGCTGGGGGCCGCGTGCATTCTCGTCTTCCCGTCGCTTGCGACCTGGCTGCCGCAGATGCTGCGCGCCTGAGAGTCCTTCGCTCACCGGCTCCGGCGGCCGCAAAAGCCTTGGCGGCCGCCGGCCCCCCTTTCCTGCACCGCTTCCCCCTTGAGACCGGAGGCTGAAGCCGTCCA
>CAZQUP010000137.1:5313-5708 GCA_964596545.1 uncultured Desulfatibacillum sp.
GGCCTGAGCCCATCCCATGGAGCCGATCGAACCCTACATCGACCGCATCCTCGACGTTCTGAGCGACGGAATCTACATCTCGGACCGCGAGGGCTACACCCTCAAGGTCAACAGAATGTACGAAAAGCTGATCGGCCTCAAAAAGGAGGATCTCGTCGGAAGGCGCGTTCAGGATCTGGTCCGGGACGGCGTCTTTGACGTCGTGCTCAATCCCACGATCGTCAAGACCGGTCAGCCCGCGACCTCGGTGCAGACGACCAAGAAGGGGCAGAAGCTGATCCTGAACGGGCACCCGATCTTCGACTCCGCGGGGCGGGTCGCCCTGGTTGTCACCTTCGTGCGCGATGTGACCGTGATGAGCCAGCTCCGCGAGCAGATCGCCGCACAGAAGAAAC
>CAZQUP010000138.1:0-3776 GCA_964596545.1 uncultured Desulfatibacillum sp.
GCAGCCCGGCGCCGATGGCGGCGGCCATCGGCTCCTCGATCAGGAAGACCTCGCGCGCGCCCGCGGACTCGGCGGACTCGCGCACGGCGCGCTTTTCCACCTGGGTGATCCCCGAGGGGACGGCGACGATGATGCGCGGGCGCACGAAGGTGCGCCGGTTGTGCACCTTGTGGATGAAATGGCGCAGCATCGCCTCGGTCACCTCGAAGTCGGCGATCACCCCGTCGCGCATCGGCCGGATGGCGACGATGCTGCCGGGGGTTTTCCCGAGCATCTTCTTCGCCTCGAGCCCCACGGCGAGAACGCGGTTGCGGTTGCGGGGACTTGTGCTCACGGCGACCACCGAGGGTTCGCTCAAAACGATCCCCTTGCCGCGGACGTAGACGAGCGTATTCGCCGTGCCGAGGTCGATCGCCAGATCGTTGGAAAAATAACCCAGAAGACCGTTCAAAAGAGCCATGACCGTTCCTTGCCCGGCAAAGAACCCCGGGACTTCGCTGGAATCTTGGTTATTTAGCAGAGGGGGCTTGCCGCTGACAAGGACAAAGCGCAAAAAGAAGCGGCGGCCGGGCTCCTCAGCCCAAGGCGCCGACGACGGCGTCGTGAAGGGCGGGACGAAAATCGCGGAGGCGGAGGTTTTCGCGCGAGGGGTGCACCCGATTGGTGAGGAGCACCACGGCGAGCCCGCGCGCCGGATCGAGCCAGAAGGAGGTTCCGGTGAATCCCAAATGCCCGAGGCTGGCGGCGGAAAACCCGCGGCCGCAGCTCGGCTCGGGAAGCTGCGGGGCATCGAAGCCGAGCGGCCGGCTCCCGGGGGGCTTGCGGCGGCTGAAGGCGAGGGCGATCTTCGCCGAAAAAAGCCTTCCCCGGCCTTCGCGCGCGCGGCGCAGCTCCTCGACCAGTCGGAAAACGCCGCTTGCCGTCCCGAAGAGCCCGGCATGGCCCGCCACCCCCCCCAGGGCCCAGGCGTTCTCGTCGTGCACCTCGGCGCGGAGCAGCCGGCCGCGAAACGGGCAGCGCTCGGTAGCGGCGAAGCGCCGCCGCGGCGGGGGCACCCCCGCGGGAAGAAAGAAAACTTCCCGCTCGAGCTCGAGCGGCCGGTAAACGAGTTCGGCCGCGGCGCTATCGAGTCTCTTCCCCGTCAGCCTCTCGACCACGCGACCCAGGAGAAAAAAGCCCAAATCGCTGTAGAGCGTGCGCGCCCCCGGGGGGAAAAGAAGCGGCTCGCGGCGGATCTTCTCTTCCAAAGCCGCGGCGCGCTCGCCCGCCGGAAGCAGGAGGAGCTCGCGGAAAAAGGGCCGATGATCGGGCAGCCCCGAGGTGTGCCTAAGCAGGTGGGCGATCTTCACCCGGGCCTTATCGCCGCGGCCGAAGGTGGGAAGGTAATCCGCCAGCGGTCCGGCGATCGCGACCCTCTTTTCCTCGGCGAGCCGCATCAGGCAAAGCGTGGTGGCCAGCGGCTTGGTGAGGGATGCCAGATCGAAGAGCGTCTCCCGGGTGATCGGCCCTCCGCTTTCCTCATCGCACACCCCGAAGGCGCGGTGGAAGACAATCCGGCCCGCATGCGCCACCAGGAGCACGGCCCCGGGGAAAACACCCTCTGCGGCCGCCCGCCGCATGAGCCGGTCGACGGTAGCAAACGCGCGCGGCGAAGGAGGTTCAGCCCGCACGCCGCCCCCCCCCGACGCTGCCGGCCCCGGCCGCGGCAGTCCCGGGCTCCACTTCAAGCCGCGGGGTCCCGGTGTCGAGAACGGCCCTTGCGCCCAAAGGAAGCGTGAGGTTCGGCTCCCCGTGGCCGGCCGCAAGACCGGAGACGACCGGCAGGCTCCGGCGGCCGAAGGCCGCAAGGACGATGCGGCCGATCTCCGGCATCGGCCCGCAGTCGCGGAAGGCGCCCAGGACGACCCCGCGCACCCCGGAGAGCAGCCCCGCCAGGCGCATCTGCGTCAGCATGCGGTCGATGCGGTAAGGGGCTTCCCCCCGGTCCTCCAAAAAAAGGATGCGGTTGGCAAACGAGGGGGCAAAGGGGGTGCCGATCAGGTGGCAAAGCGTGGTCAGGTTTCCTCCGGCAAGCCTCCCCGCGGCGCATCCGGGCCGCAGGACCCCTCGCCGCGGCAGAGCAAACGAAAGCGGCTTGCCCGAGCAGAGCGCGCGCTTGAACCCCGCCCGCGTTCTTCGGACCGACCCGCCCAGCCCCGCGGCCAGGGGACCGTGGAAGACGACCAGCCCCGTGCGCGCGGCGACGGCCGAAAGCAGCGCGGTGGCGTCGCTATAGCCGATCAAGGCTTTCGGGTGCCGGGCGATCGTCTCGTAGTCGAGAAGGGGGAGGATCCGAAGCGATCCCCAGCCGCCGCGGGCGCAGAGCACGGCCTCGATCTCCGGATCGGCGAAGAGCCGCTCGAGGAGCCGCGCGCGGTGGAGGTCGTCGCCGGCGAAGCCGCCCTTGACGGAAAAGAGGCCCTCGGGCAGATGGACGCGGAAGCCGAGGGCCTCGAGGACTTGGCAGCCGCGGCGGAGAGCTTCGCGGTCGAAGGCCGAGGCCGGGGCGGCGATCCCGATCCGGGATCCCGGCGCAAGCCGCGGCGGGCGCACCGGCCGCCCGCCAAAACCCCCCGCTTGTTTCCCCGGAAAAGACACCGCCCCGCCGTCCTGCCGCCTTGACAGCGCTTCGCCCCGGTGTTACATCAAAAATCGTCGGGGCGTGGCGCAGTCTGGTAGCGCACTTGAATGGGGTTCAAGGGGTCGTTGGTTCAAATCCAATCGCCCCGACCAAGGCAATGCATCGACGGGCCGGATTTCTTTCCGGCCCGTTTTTTTTGGGGCACTTTGCGAAAAAAAACCGGAAGAAAACCGTTGGCTGGATTACCTACCTCAGGATCACGGGTTCTGGCAAGCCGTAGAAGCGGTCCAGGCGACGAGCTTTCCCTCGCGCCAGGCGGCCTCGAAGGCGCTGACGACCGCCGGGTCGAACTGGCCGCCCGCCTCCGCGTGGATGATCTCGAGGATCGCCCTCTCTTCCATGCGCCGCCGGTAGGCCCGGTCCGAGGCCATGGCGTCGTAGGCGTCGGCGAGGGAGAGCAGACGGGCGAGAAAGGGGATCTCCTCGCCGCGCAGGCCCTCGGGATAGCCGCGGCCGTCGAAGCGCTCGTGGTGGCAGCGGATGATGCGGCGCTCCTCCTCCCAGAGCCCGAGCTGGCTCAGCATGTTCGCGCCGATCACGGGGTGTTCCTTGATCTTTTCGAACTCCTCGCTCGTCAGCCGGCCCGGCTTGAGCAGGATCTCGTCGCGGATGCCGATCTTGCCGATGTCGTGGAGCGGACCGGCGAACTGGAGCACGTTCAGCTCGTCGCGGCTGCAGCCCATCGTCTCGCCCACCGCCATGGCGATGCGCGTGACCCGGCTCGAATGCTGCCGCGTGTAGAGATCGCGCGCCTCAAGCGCATGAACGAAGCCGTAAAGCGTCGCAAAGAGGTTTTCGTGCAGGTTCTCGTAAAGGGCGAGGTTTTCGATCGCCCCGGCCGCCGTGCGCGCCGTGAAGCCCAAGTACTCCAGATCCTTTTGCCCCAAGCACCGCGCCCCCGGACCGACCCCCGCCGCCAGGACCCCGAAGAGGGTGCCGCGGATGAAGACCGGGGTCGCCGCGCGGCAGGCGAAGGCCGTCGCAGGGTCGCCGAGCCCTTGCGCGGCGGCGTGCAGCACCGCCCGGCCTTCCCCGGCCGCCGCCCCCGCCGTCTCCCGAAGCCCGGCGGGGATTCTCTCTTCGCGTCCCTCGAGCG
>CAZQUP010000138.1:3790-5682 GCA_964596545.1 uncultured Desulfatibacillum sp.
AGGCGGCGAGCGCGACCGGCTCTTCGCCGGCCCCCGGAAGCACGTAGAAGACCGCCTGGTCAGCCCCGACCGCCTCGCGGGCGATTTCCGCCGTGCGCTGGAAGACCCCGCCCGGAGACCCCTCGGCCGTGAGCCCCGTCAGGATGCGGTTTAACGTGTTCAGCTCTTCGACCTTGGAGAGAAGCTCGCGGTTCAGGGCCTCCAGCCGCACCTTGGCGCGCACCTCCTCCTTGAGCAGAAGATTTTCCGTGTAGAGCGCGCGTTCCCGCAGCACCCGCCGCAGGCTGAGCTCCATCTGTTTCAAGTCGAAGGGCTTGACGAGAAAGTCGAGGACACCGCTGCGGAGCGTGCGGATCGAGGCGTCAAGCGAGGGGTAGGCGGTCATGACGATCACGGGGAGCGTGTTGTCGCGGGCGTGGATGCGCTCGGCGAGCTCGAGGCCGCTCATTTCCGGCATGTGGATGTCGGTCAGGCAACAGTCGATCGGCTCCCGCTCGAGGAGCGAGAGCGCATCCTTGCCCCGCGCCGCGGTGCACACGCGATAGCCGCGGCGGCTCAGGTACTCGCCCACGACCTCGAGAATGCTCTCTTCGTCGTCGACGATCAGGACGCGTTCGCCGCTTGCGGGCGAAACAGGCTCGGGTGCGGAAACTTCCCGGTCGGATGGCATGGCCTCGGCGTGACTCCCCCCGCGGGGCATCGCCGCAGGCGACCCCCGCCACATGGAGGCTATCGGCACTTTCGCCGGAAATCTTTAATCCCCTCCGCTTGCAGAAAGGGCGAAAGTCGGGCAAGACAGCGCACGCGCCCTTGAGGCGCCCGACCCGGCGGAAACCCATGGCGCACACGAACCCGGAGCCTCCCCTGCACATCGGGCTTTTGAGCTACCGCACCCACCCTTACAGCGGCGGCCAGGGGATCTACGTCCGCCACCTCGCGGGCCACCTGCAGGATCTCGGCCATCGGGTGACGGTGATCTCAGGCCCCCCGCGGCCCGCTCTCCCCGAGGGGGTGGGCCTGCTCTATCTTCCGGGGCTCGATCTCTACAACCCGCAGCATCCCTTCCGCCTGCCGCGGCCCGCGGAGCTGGCCGACCCGGTCAATCTCCTCGAATGGCTGGGGGTCGCCAGCGGCGGCTTCCCCGAGCCTTTGGTCTTCGGGCTGCGCGCCGCAAGCCTGCTGAACGGGAAAACAGGCTTGGGCTTCGACGTCCTTCACGACAACCAAAGTCTCTCCTATGCCCTTCTTCTCCTGGCGCGGCGGGTTCCGTTCGTGGCGACCATCCATCACCCCCTGACGATGGACCGGCGCTGGGCGGTGCGCGCGGCGAAGGGCCTGTTCGCCAAGCTGCAGCGCTGGCGCTGGTATTCCCCGATCGGGATGCAAAAGCGCGTCGCCCGGCGCCTGCCGCACCTGATCACCGTCTCGGAGGCCGCCCGGCGCGACTTCGCGCGCGAGTACGGCATCCCCGCCGCACGAATGCGCGTGATCCCCAACGGGATCGACACGGAGCGTTTCCGGCCGCTTGCGGACATCCCCCGCGAGCCGGGCCGCATCCTCGTCGTCCACAGCGCCGAGTCGCCCCTGAAGGGGCTCGCCGTGCTTCTGCAGGCTCTCGCCGCGATCGGCCGCCCCTTCCGGCTGGTCGTGGTGGGGGAACTCAAGCGCGACGGAGAGACCGCGCGCACCGCCGCCGCCCTCGGCCTGAGCGGCCGGCTCGAGGTCACGGGCCGCATCCCGGAAGAGGAACTCGTCCGCCAGTACGCGCAGGCCTCCGTTGCGGTCGTGCCCTCACTCTACGAGGGCTTCGGCTTCCCGGCCGGCGAGGCCATGGACTGCGGCGTCCCGGTCGTCGGGGCCAGAGCCGAACCGTTGTTGCGAATGGCAGGCAG
>CAZQUP010000139.1:0-889 GCA_964596545.1 uncultured Desulfatibacillum sp.
CTTCGCCCTCGACGGCCTGATTCCAAGAAGACCTGCACCTCCAGAACAGCGCCCCGCCGAACGCACAAAAAAAACCCGCGGCGGCCCTTTCGGCCGCTCGCGGGCTTTGGTTCGTTGCGCAGAGGACGCCGGATTATTTCTTGTCGTCCTTCACCTCTTCGAAATCGGCATCGACGACGTCCTCCTCGGGCTTGGTCGCACGCGCGCCGCCGGAAGCCGCGGATTGCTTGGCGCTCTCCGCCTGGGAAGCCTGCTGGTACATGGCTTCGGCAAGCTTGTGCGAGGCGTTGGTCAGCTCTTCGCTCAGGCGCCGGATCTCCTCCTTGTCGTCGCCCTCCATCGCCTTGCGCAGCCGTTGGATGGCCTCTTCGACCCGGCTTCGGGTCGCCGCATCCACCTTGTCGCCCAGGTCTTTGATCGAGCGCTCGGTGGAATAGATCAGGGCATCGGCGTGGTTTCGGGCCTCGACGAGTTCCCGCTTGCGGCGGTCCTCCTCGGCGTGGAGCTCGGCGTCCTTGATCAATTTGTCGATCTCCTCCTTGCTCAGCCCCGAGGAAGCCGTGATCTGAATCGACTGCTCCTTGCCGGTCGCCTTGTCCTTGGCCGAAACGTTGACGATGCCGTTGGCGTCGATGTCGAAGGTGACCTCGATCTGGGGCACCCCGCGCGGCGCCGGCGGAATGCCGACCAGCTCGAAGCGGCCGAGTGTCTTGTTGTCGGCGGCCATCTCCCGCTCGCCCTGGAGCACGTGGATCGAGACCGCCGGCTGGTTGTCGGTCGCGGTCGAGAAGATCTGGCTCTTGCGCGTCGGGATGGTCGTGTTCTTCTCGATCAGCTTGGTCATGACGCCGCCCAGGGTCTCGATGCCGAGCGAGAGCGGGGTGACGTC
>CAZQUP010000139.1:927-5624 GCA_964596545.1 uncultured Desulfatibacillum sp.
CGCGCCGAGCGCGACGACCTCGTCCGGGTTGACGCCCTTGTGCGGCTCCTTGCCGAAGATGCGGCGCACGCGTTCCACGACGGCCGGCATGCGCGTCATGCCGCCCACGAGGATCACCTCATGGATGTCGCGCGGGCTCAAGCCCGCATCCTTCATGCAGATGCGGCAGGGTTCCTCGAGCTTGTCGAGCAGATCGCTCACCAGCGACTCGAGCTTGGCGCGCGTGATCTTGAGGTTCAGGTGCTTGGGACCGCTTGCGTCCGCCGTGATGAACGGCAGGTTGATCTCGGTTTCGAGCGCGGTCGAAAGCTCGATCTTCGCTTTCTCGGAGGCCTCCTTCAGCCGCTGCAGGGCCATCTTGTCATTGCGCAGGTCGATTCCCTGCTCCTTGCGGAACTCGTCGGCGATGTAGCTGATCAGCCGCATGTCGAAGTCGTCGCCGCCGAGATGGGTGTCGCCGTTGGTGGCCTTGACCTCGAAGACGCCCTCTCCGATCTCAAGGATGGAGATGTCGAAGGTGCCGCCCCCCAGATCGAAGACGGCGATCTTTTCTTCCTTCTTTTTGTCCATCCCGTAAGCCAGGGCGGCCGCCGTCGGCTCGTTGATGATGCGCAGCACATTCAGGCCGGCGATCTTCCCGGCATCCTTCGTCGCCTGGCGCTGGCTGTCGTCGAAGTAGGCCGGAACGGTGATCACCGCGTCGGTCACCTTCTCCCCGAGGTAATCCTCGGCGTACTTTTTGATATAGGATAGGATGAACGAGGAGATCTCGGCCGGGCTGTAGCTCTTGCCCCGGATGACGATACGGGCATCCCCGTTCGACGCCTCCTCGATTTTGTACGGCAGCACCTTGCGGTCGTACTGCACCTCCTTGGACGAAAACTTGCGCCCGATCAGCCGCTTCACCCCAAAGACGGTGTTCTCCGGGTTGGTGATCGCCTGGCGCTTGGCGATCTGACCGACCAGACGCTCCCCCTTGTCGGTGACGGCGACGACCGACGGCGTCGTCCGGCCGCCTTCGGGGTTGGTGATGACCTTGGGCTCGTTGCCCTCCATCACCGCCACGCACGAGTTTGTCGTGCCCAGATCAATCCCGATGACCTTCGGCATAACGAATTTCCTCCTTCAATTCGCTTGATGACAAAAAAATCGTCCCGATGGATCCTCACGCCGGCGGCCGGTCCCGCTCTGTTCCCGAGTCATTTTTTCCCCCGCCCCCCCTCTTCCCGGGCCGGATCCGCCGCCGCGGCGGAGACGACCACGAGCGCAGGACGGAGCAGCCGGTCGTTCAGCAGATAGCCCCGCTGCATCACCCGCAGCACCGTGTTCGGGGGAACCGCCGCGGTTTCCTCCTGCAGGATCGCCTCGTGAAATTCGGGATTGAAGGGCTGACCTTCGGCCTCGATCGGCTTGACGTGGAATTTTTCGAGCACCCGCTGCAGCTCCCGCAGCGTCAGCGCCAGACCCTGCTTCAGCGGATCATCCGCGCTCCGCTCGGCCGCCGCCTGGAGGGCCATTTCCATATGGTCGACGACCGAAAGCATCTCGCGCAGGAGAGACTGATTGGCGAACTTCCGCAGATCGTCCATCTCCCGCGCTTGTCGTTTTTTGAAGTTGTCGAACTCGGCCGACACCCGGAGCAGCCGCTCGTAGTTCTCGCGCGCCTCCCTCTCGCTCGCCGCAAGACGCCGGGAGAGCTCCGCCTGGTCTTGGTCCGCCGGGATATCCGGAGCCGCGGATTCCCCCCCCCGGGCCCCCTGCGCCGAGGCGGGATCCACAAACTCCCGCCTCACCCCAGCCCCGGCCTCCGTCTCCGCCTCGGGGGGGCCGGTTTCCTCCACGGATTTCGTCTTCAGCCCTTCGTGACCTTTCGAATCCATGCATCCTCGAAAAAAACGACATCTGCCGCTTTTCAATCCGCGGGAAAGATAAGGCGCAAGCCCCCCCTGTCAAGGCGCGAATTGGAATGATTTGCAAATGAATTCGGGAATTATGGGAGGGTGGGGGAATTTCGCGCCCTGCGGGGCGTTGGGGCGGGTGGCCCGGTTTTCCACCGAACCGGCGCCTCCCGCGACACAGACCGCATCACTGATCGCTGCTTCCTTCCGGACCTGACGAGGTTCGTGACCGCCTGTTGCGCGGAGCTCGGACGGAGAGCCCCGGACCACACGCCCCAACGCCCCGCAGGAAGGCCGTCCGCTGTTTGCAAGGCGAAGTGCAGCATAACCGGATCGCCCGATTTTGCAAGGAAAATTTGACTTGCCCGATCTGCTGCCGTAAACATTCGAAGTCCGGCATGTTTCCCACCCCCCTGCTCCAGCCCCCGACGCGCCTTGATCACCTCTTCGATCGGGCGCTCGCAAGGGACCGACTCATCAGCGCGGGAGACCGGGTGCTCGTCGGGGTTTCCGGCGGCCCGGACTCTATGGCGCTCCTCTATCTTCTCGCCGCCCGAAGGGACCCGTTACGGCTTTCCCTCGGGGTCGCCCACCTCGACCACCGCCTGCGCCCGGAATCGGGCGAAGAGGCCGCCTTCGTGGAACAGGCGGCGGCGGCCCTCGGGGCCGCCTTCCATTTGCGGCGGGTCGACGTGCGCGCGCTCGGCCGTGCGCAGGGTCTTTCCCTCGAAGCGGCCGGACGCCGCGCGCGCCAAGGTTTT
The DNA here is from genome assembly GCA_964596545.1 of uncultured Desulfatibacillum sp. Classification (GTDB taxonomy): domain Bacteria; phylum Desulfobacterota; class Desulfobacteria; order Desulfobacterales; family SpSt-501; genus SpSt-501. The sequence continues at coordinate 3,587 of CAZQUP010000139.1, forward strand.
TTCGAAGAAACCGCCCGGAGCCTCGGCTATGCGCGGGTGGCCCTCGGGCACCATGGAGACGACCTCGCCGAGGGTCTGCTCCTCAACCTCCTGCGCGGCGCAGGCCCTCTCGGGCTCTCCGGCATCCGGCCGTCTCGCCCCGACGGCCTGGTCCGCCCGCTTCTTGCCGCACGGCGGGCGGAGATTCTCGAGTACCTGGCGATCCGAGGGATCCCTTACCGCAGCGATCCGACGAACGACGATCTCGGCTTCGCCCGGAACCGCATCCGTCACCGGCTGCTTCCCCTGCTCGAAGGGGAATACCGGCGCGGGGCGGTGGAGGCCCTGCGCCGCGCCGCAACCATCTGCGCCGACGAAGACGCCTGGCTCGAGGCCCTGATCGATCCCCTGGAAGAGAAAGTCTGCCTCTCCCGGAACAGCGGCCGCATCGTTCTCGATGCCGCCGGCCTGATGGCGCTTCCGCCGGCCGCCCGGCGCCGCCTCGTGCGGCGGGCCTTTCTGAGACTGACCGGGACCCTGGAGAGATTGGCCTTCGTCCACGTGGAGGCGGTGCTGGCCCTCCTCGCGCGGCACGACGCCGGCGGTACCGTTCGCCTGCCGTACGGCGTCCAGGCCCTGTGGTCCTCCGCCGGTCTTCTCTTGCGAAGGGGAGGCGATCGGCGGGAAACGCAAGAAACGCAGCCCGGGCGGAGCCAATTCGCTTACCGCCTCGAGGGCTTCGGCGCCGTCCAGATCCGCGAAGCGGGGGTGAGGCTCGAGCTGCAGCCGATCCCGGCCGCGGCCGCCCGGACCGCGCCACGCGACGACCCGCGGGTCGCCTTTCTCGACGCCGCCGCCGTGCGCTTCCCGGTAACCGTGCGCAACCGTCGGCCGGGTGACCGTTTCCGGCCGTTCGGCTCCCCGGGATCGCGCAAGCTCAAGAAATTTTTCCGCGACGCCGGAGTCCCGCGGGAAGAACGCGCCCGCATCCCGATTCTGGTCTCCGCCGGCCGCATCCTCTGGGTGGCGGGTCTGCGCATCGACGAGGCGGCACGGGTGACGGAGGACAGCCGCTCGGCCGTTCGCGCCGAAATCCGGTTGGCAGAGCCGCAAAGTATGGCTATTGTAGAGGATTGAAGATCGATCATCCTCGGCCCTTCCGACCGCAGCCCCGCTTCAGGCCGCACAGCGGATTTTCCCTTGAAACCCGAAGCCTCCTGCGGGATACTCGTAGGTTGCGGGCGTCAGCACCGAGGGCGACGATTCACCCGGAGGAAGAGAGCCTTGAACCCCTTTTACAAAAACCTCGCCTTGTGGCTGGTCATCACCCTGATGATGGTGATGCTCTACAACCTCTTCAGTCAGCAACACATCGGGGAAGCCTCGCTGAACTACTCGCAGTTTCTCTCCATGGTGCAGGACGACCGTGTGGCGGAGGTCGTGATCCAGGGCCGGGAACTCTCCGTCACCGACGTGAACCGCTCCCGCTACCGCGTCTTCGCCCCCCAGGATCCGGACCTGATCGGCCTGTTGCGTCAAAAGCGGGTCATCATCAGCGCCAAACCCGAGTCCGACACCCCCTGGTACATGTCCCTGCTCGTCTCCTGGTTTCCGATGCTCGTTTTGATCGGGGTGTGGGTCTTCTTCATGCGACAGATGCAGGCCGGAGGCGGCAAGGCCCTCTCCTTCGGTAAAAGCCGCGCCCGGCTCATGTCGGACACTTCCGAAAAAGTCACCTTCGCCGACGTGGCCGGAATCGACGAGGCGAAGGAGGAGCTGCAGGAAATCGTCGATTTCCTGCGCGATCCGAAAAAATTCACCCGCCTGGGCGGCCGGATCCCCAAGGGGGTTCTCCTGATGGGCCCGCCCGGCACCGGGAAGACATTGCTCGCGCGGGCGATCGCCGGCGAAGCGGGCGTCCCCTTTTTCAGCATCAGCGGATCCGATTTCGTAGAGATGTTCGTCGGCGTCGGCGCCTCGCGGGTGAGGGATCTCTTCGTCCAGGGCAAAAAGAACGCCCCCTGCATCATCTTCATCGACGAGATCGACGCCGTCGGCC
>CAZQUP010000140.1:0-5524 GCA_964596545.1 uncultured Desulfatibacillum sp.
TGGCGGTTCGAGGCGAGCTTGAGCAGCGGCAGCGCATCCTCGGGACCGATGTCCTGGAGCAGGAGATGGAAATCGGTCTCGGGGATCGCGTGCACGAGGGCGGCCGGCTGCGGCGCGGCGAGGATGCGCTCGAGCGCCTGCTCCGGGGGTAGCGAGAGAACCTCGGCCCGCAGACGCGCCAGTTCCCCCAGCCGCCCGCCGCCGGCGGCCGCGGCCTCGAAAGGAGAAGAAGGGGGACGCTCAGCCATGGCACTCCGGCGGAAGCTTATCAGGGCCGCGGTTTCCTGGCAAACCCCTCCTCGCCTCGCCGCCGGCCTGGGGCAGGCTGTGGAGCAGCCACAGGCCCGGAGCCGCGGCCAGCGTGCACATCAGGAAAAAGCCCGTCCAGCCGAGTTGCGTCGCGGCCCAGCCGGTCGGGGCGGCGGCGAGAACGCGCGGAAGCCCCATGAGGCCGGTCAGAAGCGCATACTGGGTGGCGGTGAAGGCGCGCCGGGTCTGGCTCGCCATGAAGGCGACAAAGGCGCTCGTCCCCATCCCCCCTGTCAGGTTCTCGAAGGCGATCACCGCGGCGAGGACGGCCAGGCGGTTTCCGGCGAGCGCGAGGAGAACGAACCCGGCGGTGGAGACGGCCTGGAGCAGTCCGAAGACCCAGAGGCTTTTGCGGATCCCCAGATGCAGGATCCACAGGCCCCCGAGGAAGGCTCCGGCGATCGTCGCCCAGGAGCCGAAGAGCTTGACGACGGCCCCGATCTCGGACTTCGAAAATCCCATGTCCAGGTAAAACGGAGTGGTGATCGCCGCCGCGAGCGTATCGCCGAGCTTGTAGAGAAGAACGAAGGCGAGCAGCCGCAGGGCGCCTTCCCGGTGCAGGAAGTCGACCAGCGGCCCCCAGGCCGCCTCGCGGAACGTCCGCGGCGGCGCGGGCGCCCCGGCGGGCTCGGGGGCAAGAAGCGTGGTCAGAATCCCGGGGATCATCCCCGCCGCCAGCAGAAGATAGACCTGGGCGAAAGGAAGCACGTCAGCGAGGATCAACCCCCCTCCGCCCGACCCCCACATGCCGATACGGTAGCCGTAGACGTAGAGCGAGGAGCCGAGTCCGAGCTCCCGCTCGGGGAGGTCTTCACGGCGGTAGGCGTCGACCACGGTGTCCTGGGTGGCGCTGAAGAAGGCGACGACGAAAGCCGCGAAAGCCAGCCCCAGGGCCTCCCGGCCGGGATCGAAGAGGGCCATGGCGGCGATCGCGAACGCAAGCCCCGTCTGCGCCGAAAGGAGCCAGCCGCGGCGCCGGCCGAGGAAAGGCGGAGTGAAGCGGTCGACAACGGGCGCCCAGAGAACCTTCCAGGCGTAGGGCGCCTGGACGAGGCTCACCATCCCCAGCAGCGCAAGATCGACTCCGCCCTCCTTCATCCAGGCCTGGAGCAGTCCCATCGTCAACGGAAGGGGCAGTCCGCAGGAAATCCCCATGAGAAAGGCGACCGCCATGCGGCGGCTGAAAAGAACGGCGGCGAGGCTTACGGTCCGGTCGGGCCCGGAGGGCGGCGGCAGCGCTCCGAAGGCGGGCTCTGGCTTCACGGGTTCCAAGGGTCGCCGGGCGGCATGTGAAGGCGGATCCAGCCCATCACCCGGTCGAATTCGCGGTGCAGCTCGGCCATGGCGCGGCCGCGGTGGCTGACGCGGTGCTTTTCCTCCGGGGCGAGCTGGGCGAAGGTTTTTCCGAGCGGGGGGTAGAAAAACACCGGGTCGTAGCCGAAGCCGTGTTCTCCCGCCGGCTCCTCGGCGATCCGGCCCTCGCAGCGGCCCACGTAGGTCAGCGCCGGCCCCGAGGGAACGGCCAGCGAGATCACGCATTCGAATGCCGCGCGGCGGTCGCTCCGGCCCTTCATCGCGGCCAGCAGCCGGGCGACCCGCTCGGCGTCGGTGAGTCCCGGGCCGCCGTAACGCGCCGAGTAGACGCCGGGGGCACCCCCGAGGGCGGCGACGCAAAGCCCGGAGTCGTCGGCGAGCGCGGGGATCCCGAGGAGGCGCGCCGTGAAGCTGGCTTTCTTGTAAGCGTTCTCCTCGAACGTCGTCCCGTCTTCTTCGACCTCGGGCAGGGAGGCGAAGAACGTCAGGTCGCGCACCTCGACGGGAAAGGAGGCCAGCAGCCCCTGCAGCTCGCGGGTTTTGCCGGGGTTGCGCGTGGCGATGACGAGAAGGGGGGGACGCGGGCTCACGAATGGGGGCCTCCTTTCCGGCGATCGCGCTCCTTGTACGCGCTCCGCGCTGCGGTTGCAAGACCGGGGCCAACGCTTTACAAGGAAGGCCCCCGTTGTATAATGGCCGCCGCTCGGGAGTCCGCCCCGGCAGATTCCTTCCTTTTGAGGCCGCCCCGCGATGCTCAGAGAGCTCACCATCCGCAACTTCGCGATCATCGACGACCTCCGGGTCCGCTTCGAATCGGGCCTCACGGTGATCACCGGGGAAACCGGGGTCGGAAAGTCGATCCTCGTGAACGCCCTGAACCTGGTTCTGGGGGGCCGCGCCTCGGCGGAGATGATCCGCACCGGCTCCGAGGCGGCCGAGGTGGAGGCCTTCTTCGAGGTCGGCGCCGGCTCGCCCGCCGCCCAGGCCGCCGCCCAAGCGGGCTACGAGACCGTTGACGGCATTCTTGTGCGCCGCGTCGTCTCCCGCACCGAGGCCAACCGCGTCTATCTGAATGGCAGGCTCGCCACCCTGCAGGTGCTCTCCGCGGTGGTCGAGCCGCTGGCCAGCATCTCCGGCCAGCACGCCCACCAGGCGCTGCTCAAGGAGGAGCGTCACCTTTTCCTTCTCGACCAGTTCGGGGGTCTGCTCGCCGAGCGCGCCGCCGTGGCCGCACGGGTGCGCGAGCTCTCCCCGCTTCTCGAGCGCCTGCGGGCGCTCCGCGCGCGAAGCGCCCGGCGCGCCGAGAGGCAGGAGCTTCTCTCGTTCCAACTACGCGAGATCGACGAAGCCGCCCCGCGCGAGGGCGAGGATGGAGAGCTCGAGGCCGAGCGGCTGCGACTCAAGAACGCCGCGGCGCTCGTTTCGACCGTGGAGGCCGCCCTGGAATCGTTGCACGGCGGGGAGGGCTCGGCGACGGAGCGGATCGGCTCGGTACGCCGCAGCCTGGAGAAGATGGGGCGCATCGACCCGGCGCTCGCCGCCGAAGCCGAGGCTGCGGCCGAGCTCCTCTTTCGCCTCGAGGAGCGCTGCGAGGCTCTGCGGAGTTACCTGAAGACCGTCGAGTTCGAGGAGGGGCGTCTTGAGGAAATCGAGGCCCGCCTCGATCGGTTGAACCGGCTCAAGCGGAAATACGGCGGAAGCCTCGTCGCGGTGCTCGAAGAGCGAGCCCGCGCCGCCGCCGAGCTGGCGGCCGTGGAGCGCCTCGAGGAGGAGATCCGCGAAACCGAGGAGGCGATCGGCCGGCTCGAGGAGGTGTTGCGGCGCGAGGCGCTCGCCCTTTCCGCGCGGCGGCGCGTGGCGGCGCAAGCGCTCGAGGAGGCGGTCGCCCGGGAGCTCGTCGCGCTCAAGATGAAGGGCACCCGCTTCGGGGTGGAGTGGCTTTCGTCCCCCGCCGAAACGGCGGGGGACGAACTCGTCCCCCGCGCCGAGGAGCGCCCCGTCGGCGAAAGCGGCTTCGACCGCATCCGCTTCACGATCGCCCCCAACGTGGGCGAGGCCTTGAAACCGCTGGCCGCGATCGCCTCGGGCGGGGAGCTCTCGCGCGTCGTGCTCGCCCTCAAGTCCATCCTCGCCCGCAACGAGTCGCTCGCCACGATCGTCTTCGACGAGGTCGACGCCGGAATCGGCGGGGCGGTCGCCGAGGGCGTGGGGCGTAAGCTGGCGCGCCTGGCGCGACACCACCAGGTGATCTGCATCACGCATCTGCCGCAGATCGCGCGCTTCGGGACGCACCACTTGCGCATCACCAAGGAGGTTCGGGAGGGCCGCACGCGCAGCCGGCTCGAGCCCCTCGATCCCGAAGAGCGCACCCGGGAGCTCGCCCGCATGCTGGGCGGGGAGAAAATCACGAAGCTGACGCTCGAGCATGCGCGCGAGCTGCTTGGCAAGACATGAAAAAAGCCCCCGGCGGCGGGGGCTTTTCTTTAAGGCCGCGCGGGTTCTCCGGCGATGGAAGACCCGGCGGGCAGCGGATCAGACGAGTTTTTCCACCTCCGAGGCCGCAGGTCCCTTGGCGCCCTGCTGGATTTCGAAGCGCACCTTGTCTCCCTCCACCAGCGAGCGGAAACCCTTGCCCTTGATGGCGGAATAATGGACGAAAATGTCCTGCCCGTCGTCTTTCTTGATGAACCCGTAGCCCTTCTTCTCGTTAAACCACTTCACGACTCCTTCCGGCATGACCTCTTCTCCTCCCCTGTGGTGTGTTATCCGACGACCTTCTCGACATTGACGGCGGACGGGCCTTTTTCGCCCTGCTCGACATCAAAACGAACCCGGTCGCCTTCGGCCAGCGATTTGTAGCCCTCGCCGCGGATGGCGGAGTAATGGACGAAGATGTCCTTGCCGCCCTCCTGCTGAATGAAGCCCCAGCCCTTCTTGTTGTTGAACCACTTGACGACGCCTTCCTGCATGCCGCTCGACAACCTCCCTGCATGAGATCCCGGCCGGCCGGGACCCGTTTCCGCCCGCCGCCCGGGTCAGGACGCGGGATCGGAGGCGGCCGTTGGCGAACAAAAAAAGGCAGAGCCCGCAAGAGCTCTGCCTGGATCGATCACGCCACAAAACACCAGAACATTCGGTACACGCTGCCGCTCGAACCGGAGCCCGCGCCGCAATCCACCGCGCAAGCGGCGCGATAGTGCGCATCATTTCGAAAAACCCCCTGAATGTCAACAAAAAAAGAGCGCCCGCGCCGCTTTTCGTCGAAGCCGCCGAAGGCGCCCCACATCTTGTGGCCGGGGGCGCCGGCACTCCCTACCGACAGCGAGGCTTGCAGGGGGGCGGACCCGGCTGGGCGCATCCGGCTCGCCTTCGGGGGCGTCTCCCCGATGCTCCGGCTGGATGATGCGGGCGCACCGCGGCCGGAGAAGTCCGCGAGGGGATCGACGCCCTCGGGATTGATCTCGGGGAGTCGCCCCGACTTCAAGGCGGAAAACCCCGGCCAGGCGGCCGCAGCCTTCGGCGGAACCCTTCTTCGGGGGGTTCGCCGTCGACCTGCCCCTTGCTTTTGGCGCCCGCCGCCTCACCCGCCCCCCTCGCTGAAGAAGACCCAAAAGTTTACATTGAATTGACATTGACATTTACATTTCGGCGGCTATACTGGAAGCGAGCCGGCACCGAGATTCTCCGCGACGGGACGCCGGCGCATTCCGCCGCCCCCCGCCGGAGGACACCGCAACGGAGAGGCGCCATGGCCGTCCCGCTGACCCCCGTCCAGGAACGCCTGCTTGACTATCTGCGCCGCCGCATTGCGCAGGAAGGGCGCACCCCCAGCCTGCGCGAGGCCGCCGCCGCGCTCGGGCTGAGCCATGCCGCGGTCGCCCGCACCCTGCGCGCGCTCGCC
>CAZQUP010000141.1:0-4327 GCA_964596545.1 uncultured Desulfatibacillum sp.
CAGAGGCTGGAGGATCCCTTGACTGCGGATCGAGGCGGCGAGCTCCTCGAGTTCGTTCTCCGCAAAGCGCCGGCGGGGCTGCACCGGGTTGGGCCGGATGAGGTCGATGTCGCAGAGGAAATAGTCGCCGTCGGGGGATCCCGCGGCGGTCCCGCTGGGCAGGAGGGCGCCGAGCCCGCGGCCGAGGGCGAGCTTTTTCCGCTTCGCGGGCGTATCCGGAAAGGGGGGATAAGGCTTGTCCATGCGGTTCACCTTGCGGCGGCTCGCCGCTCCCGTGCCGGGTCGAGAAGCTCGCGGGCGAGCTCGACGTAGCTCTGCGCCCCGGCGGAGGAGGCGTCGTAGAGCAAGATCGGTTTGCCGAAGCTCGGTGCCTCGCTCAGCCGGATGTTGCGCGGGACCCGGGTGCGGAAGACGAGGTTCGGGAAATGGTTCTCGGCCTCCTCGGCGACCTGGTGGGAGAGGTTGGTGCGTCGGTCGAACATCGTCAGCAGGATCCCGGCGACGGCGAGCCCGGGGTTCAAGGAGCGGCGCACGCGTTGCACGGTCTCGAGCAGCTGCCCCAGCCCTTCGAGCGCGTAGTACTCGCACTGCAGCGGGATGAGCAGGGCGTCGGCCGCCGTGAGTGCATTCACCGTGAGGAGGCTGAGCGAGGGCGGGCAGTCGAGCAGGATGTGATCGAAGTCCTCCCGCAGGGGATCCAGCAACCGCCGCAGCGCGGTTTCGGATTCCTCTTCGCCCATCATTTCCACTTCGAAGCCGATCAAATCCACGTTCGCGGGCAGGATCCGCAAAAAGGGAAGCTCGCTCTCCTGAAGAAGCTCCCGGGCGGCCGCGCGGCCGAGAAGCCCGTCGTAGAGGGTCCGGGAGAGGGCGGCCTTGGCGATCCCCAGACCGGAGGTGGCGTTCGCCTGAGGGTCGCAGTCGACGAGCAGGGTCCGTTTTTCCAGGGCGGCGAGTGAGGCCGCGAGGTTGATCGCGGTCGTGGTTTTGCCCACCCCGCCCTTTTGGTTGGCGATGCAGAGGACCTTGGACATGGGGCGGCTCTACCATAAAACCCGCGCTTTGAAAAGAACGCGAAAATGTGCGATATTCGGCGTATAAGTGAGGAGCGAAGCCGCCCGGGGCCCGTTTGCGCCGGAAAAAAGAAAAGCGGCGTGCCCTCCGGAGATATCCATGCGTTCGATCTCGAGGCGCGGTCCGGTACTGCGGCTGCTTGCCCTGGTGCTTGCGGTGTGCCTGCTTTTCCCGCCGCCGCCGGCGGCCATCACCTTCGGTGAGGAGGAGGAGCTCTCGCAGGAGATTCTGCGTTACATCTTCCGCCGGATGCCCCTCGTCGACGACCCCTATATCACAGCCTACGTGGACGAGGTGGGCCGAAGCCTTCTCGCCGGCCTGCCGGATCAACCCTTCCGCTACCGTTTTTATGTCATCCAGCAGGACACCTTCAACGCGTTTGCCACCCCGGCGGGCCACGTCTTTCTTTACAGCGGGCTGATCGCGGCGATGGAGGGTGAAGAGGAGCTCGCGGGCATCCTCGGCCATGAAATCGCCCATGTCTACTGCCGCCACATTTCGCAGAAGATCGATCTGGCCAAGAAAGTCGGCTGGGCGCAGCTCGCGGGAATGGCGGCCGGGATGCTCCTCGGCGTCGCCGCCGGCAGCGGAGCGGCCGCCACGGCGACCCTGATGGGCTCGGCTGCGGCGGGGGCGACGATCCAGCTTGCTTTCAGCCGCGAGAACGAAGCTCAGGCCGACCACTTCGCGCTGCAGTTTTTGAAGGAGGCGGGCTACGGGGCCGAGGGGCTGCTCCGCACGCTGCGCAAGATCCGCGCCCGGCAGGCATTCGGCAAAGGCCAGGTGCCGACCTACATGCTCACCCACCCTGCGATCGAGGACCGGATCGGCATGATCGCCAATTGGATCGAGGAGCACCCGGAGGCGGGCCGCCAAAGTCGAAGCGGCGATCCCGCGGCCTGGGAACGCTTCCTCACACGCATCCTGACGGAGACGACCGACCCTTCCACCGAACTTGCCCGCCAGGAGGAGATCCTCGGCCGTGAGCCGGAGAATACGACCGCGCGGCAGCGGCGAGCGCTCTTGCTGCTCAAGTTGAACCGACCCGCGGAGGCCGCCTCCGAGCTGCAGCGGCTGCTCGCCCGGGACGCCTTCAACCCCTGGCTGCTGCGGGATTTGGGGCGGGCCTATTTCCAGGCGGGAAGGCTCGATGAGGCCGCCACGCTCTTCGAGACCGCCCGGCGCCGGCTTCCCGGAGATCCGGACACGCTTCTGTTTCTCGGCCGCACCAAGTTGGAGACGGGGCGGCTGGACGAGGCGGTCGCCCTCTTTCAGGAGCTCGCCCGGGTCGCGCCCGAGTTCCGCGAGGGCCTCTACTTTCTCGGCCAGGCCCTGGGCCGCGAAGGGCGTCTGGCCGAGGCCCACCACACGCTCGGGGTCTACCATTTCAAGTCGCGGGATTTCAAAACCGCGGCGATCCAATTCCGCAACGGGCTGCGCCACGCCGTGGAGAGCGATTTGCGCGAGCGGCTCTTCCGGTGGCTGCAGGACACCGAGCGCGAAATCCAGGCCGAAAAACGGATGCAAAACGGCTGAAGGCCGGGGGCGGACGGTTTAGGGGCGATCGAAGCGGGTGAACTGCATGGTGAAAGTCCCGCGGCCCTGGGTCGCCGAGCGCAGCGCCGTCGAGTAGCCGAACATGCGCGACAGCGGCACGGTGACGGTCACCACCTGCACGCCCAACTTGTGCTCGATCGACTCGATCTTGCCGTTGCGCGCGTTCAGCTCGCCGATCACCTCGCCCAGAAAAGCGTCGGGGACGAGAACTTCGGCGGTCATGATCGGCTCGAGGAGGAAGGGCGCCCCGCGGCCCAAAGCCTCGCGGCAGGCCATGGAGGCGGCGACGGTGAAGGCGAGCTCGCTTGAGTTGTCCTGAGGCACGGCCCGCACGAGCCGGACGGCCACGTCGACCACGGGATAGCCGGAGACGGGGCCGCTCTCCAGCGCGGACATCGCTCCCTTCCGCGAGGCCTCGAGGAAGGAGGCCGGAAGGGTTTCCGCGGGGATCGCCGCGTCGAAAGAGGCGCCCGCACCGCGGGGCAGCGGACGGACTTCGATTTCCACATCGGCGAAGTGGCGTGTTCCGGCGATGTCGCGGTCGAAGACGGACGCCGCCCGGGCCGGGGAGGCGATCGTCTCGCGGTAGACGACCTGGGGCCGGCCCACGTTCACGTGGGTGTTGAACTCGCGCTGCATGCGGCTGGTGACGACCTCGAGGTGCAACTCGCCCATGCCCGAAAGGATCGTCTGGCCGGTGTCCTCATCCTTGCGCACGCGCAGCGTCGGGTCCTCTGCGGTGAGCTTTTCGAGGATCTCGTCGAGCTTCTCCTGGTCGGCGTGGGTTTTGGGCTCGATCGCCACCGAGATCACCGGCTCGTAGGCCTCGATCCGCTCGAGCATCACGGGGCGCTCGGGCGTGCAGAGGGTGTCCCCGGTCGAGGAATCCTTGAGCCCCATGATCCCGATGATGCTCCCCGCCGCCGCCTCCTCGATCCGTTCCCGCTTGTTGGCGTGCATGCGCAGGATGCGGGCCACCTTTTCCCGGCGCCGCAGGGTCGCGTTGTAGACCTCGCTTCCCGCCTTCAGCCGACCGCTGTAAATGCGGGCAAAGCAGAGTTTTCGGCCTTCCATCATGGACACCTTGAAGATCAGGGCCACCAGCGGGTCGGACTCGCGCGCGTGCACCTCGACCGGCTCACCGGTCTCGGGGTGGACGCCGCGCGCCGGCGGGATGTCGAGCGGGCTGGGAAGGAAGCGCGCCACGGCGTCGAGGAGCGGCTGAATCCCCTTGTTGCGCAGGGCGGCCCCGCAGAGCACGGGGACGAGCTCGAGCCGGATCGTCGCCTGCCGGATCGCGGCGAGCAGGGCGTCCGGCTCGATCGGTTGCTCGGCGAGGTAGGCCTCCATCAGCGCCTCGTCGAACTCGGCCGCGGCGGCGACGAGCCGTTCGCGATACTCCGCGGCTTGGGCGGCAAGCTCCGAGGGGATCTCCTCGAAGCGGAAGACCGTCCCGAGCGAGGCCTCGTCCCATTCGATGCGCTTCATCTGCAACAGATCGATCACGCCGCGGAAGTTCTCGCCGCTGCCCACGGGGAGCTGGAGCACGAGGGGACGGGCGTTCAGCTTTTCGTTCATCATGGCGACCGTGTCGAAGAAGTCCGCCCCCACGCGGTCCATTTTGTTCAGGAAGGCGATCTTGGGCACGCGGTATTTGTCCGCCTGGCGCCAGACCGTTTCCGACTGCGGCTCCACG
>CAZQUP010000141.1:4344-4579 GCA_964596545.1 uncultured Desulfatibacillum sp.
GCCCCGTCGAGCACGCGCAGCGAGCGCTCCACTTCGATCGTGAAGTCCACGTGGCCCGGCGTGTCGATGAGATGAATCTCAACCTCCTGCCAGAGGCAGGTCGTGACCGCCGAGGTGATCGTGATGCCGCGTTCCTGCTCGTCGGGCATCCAATCCATGACGGCCTCGCCGTCGTGGACCTCGCCCAGCTTGTGTGAGCGGCCGGTGTAGAAGAGGATCCGCTCCGTCACCGTCG
>CAZQUP010000141.1:4625-5441 GCA_964596545.1 uncultured Desulfatibacillum sp.
GCTGATTTTCGTCTTTTTCATCGCAGGCTCATGCCGGGCCGTGCCTTCGGGGCGCGGCTCACACGGGGAAGCGCATCCTTATGTCAAGCGGCGAGTCAAGTCAAGAAAGGCTCCTCCGGCGCGGGGCGGGAAGGGCGGCCTTTCAGCCCAGGATGCAGCCGCGGTCGGCCGGTCCGACGAGGCGGCGGTAGCGCTCGAGGAGGGTCCCCGGTTCGAGTTGCACGCGCTCGGGGATGCGCCATGCCGCCCGCCGACGCTCGAGTTCGGAGGCGGGCAGCGCGAGCTCGATGCGGCCTGCCGGAATGTCGATCTCGATCCGGTCGCCCTCTTGCACGAGGGCGATCGGGCCGCCCAGGTAGGCCTCCGGGGTGACGTGGCCGACGCAGGCGCCGCGCGTCGCTCCGGAAAAGCGGCCGTCGGTCACGAGCGCCACCGACTCGCCGAGCCCCATGCCGACGAGCGCCGAGGTGGGCAGAAGCTGCTCGCGCATCCCCGGCCCCCCTTGGGGCCCTTCGTAGCGGATAACGACGACGTCGCCCGGCCGGATGCGGCCGCCGAAGATGGCGGCGAGCGCCTCCTCCTCCTGCTCGAAGACCCGCGCCGGACCCGCATGGCGCAGCATGGCCGGAACGACGGCCGCCCGTTTGACCACCGCGCCCCCCGGGGCGAGGCTGCCCTGGAGGACGGCGATTCCGCCTATCGGGCTGAGCGGGGAGGAGACGGGGCGGATCACCTGCGGGTCGAGAATGCGCCGGCCCTCCAGGTTTTCGGCTTGGGTGCGGCCGGTCACCGTGAGGCAGCCTCCGCGGAGCAGTC
>CAZQUP010000142.1:0-3846 GCA_964596545.1 uncultured Desulfatibacillum sp.
GAAAGCCTCGTGCAGCGCGACCTGCATTATGCGATCGTGGACGAGGTGGACAGCATCCTGATCGACGAAGCGAGGACCCCGCTCATCATCTCCGGTCCGGCCGAGCGTTCGACCGAGCTTTACTACGAGGTGAACCAGCTCATCCCGCGGCTCGTGAAGGACCGCGACTATACGGTCGACGAAAAGGCCCGTGCGGCGAGCCTGACCGAGGAGGGGGTGCAGCGCTGCGAGCAGATCCTCGGCGTCGAAAACCTCTACGACCCGAGCCGCATCGAACTCCTGCACCACATCCAGCAGGCCCTTAAGGCGCACACGCTCTTCCAGCGCGATGTGGATTACATCGTCAAGGACGGCGAGGTGATCATCGTCGACGAGTTCACCGGGCGGCTGATGCCGGGGCGTCGCTACAGCGAGGGGCTGCACCAGGCGCTCGAGGCGAAGGAAGGGGTCAAGATCGAAAACGAGAACCAGACGCTCGCCACGATCACCTTTCAGAACTACTTCCGCATGTACCGCAAGCTCGCGGGCATGACCGGCACCGCCGACACCGAGGCGGCCGAGTTCAAGAAGATCTACAATCTGGACGTTGTGGTGGTCCCCACGCACAAGCCGATGATCCGGGTCGACCATCCGGATGTGATCTACAAGACCAAGCGCGAAAAGTACGAGGCGGTGATCGAGGAAATCGAGGATCTCTACGCCGTGGGGCGCCCGGTTCTGGTCGGGACGATCTCGATCGACGTCTCCGAGCAGCTGAGCAAAAAGCTCAAGGCGCGCGGCATCCCGCACGAGGTGCTCAACGCCAAGCATCACGAGAAGGAGGCCCAGATCATCGCCCGCGCCGGGCAGAAGGGGGCGGTCACGATCTCGACCAACATGGCCGGCCGCGGCACCGACATCGTGCTGGGCGAGGGCGTGGTCGAGCTGGGCGGGCTGCACATCCTCGGCACCGAGCGCCACGAGGCGCGGCGCATCGACAACCAGCTCCGCGGCCGCGCCGGCCGGCAAGGGGACCCGGGTTCCTCGCGCTTCTACCTCTCCCTCGAGGACGACCTCCTGCGCATCTTCGGCGGCGAGCGGATCACCGGGCTGATGGAGAAGCTCGGCATGAAGGACGGCGAGCCGATCGAGCACAACCTGATCAGCCGCGCGATCGAAAACGCCCAGTCCAAGGTGGAGGCCCACAACTTCGAGATCCGCAAGCACCTCCTCGAATACGACGATGTCATGAACCAGCAGCGCATGATCATCTACGGCCGCCGCCGCGAGCTGCTGATGGGCAAGGACTTGCGGGAGGAGGTGCAGGCGATGATCGCCTCCGCCTGCGAGGCGATCGCCGCCGCCCACTGCCCCGAAAAGGAACATCCCGAGAACTGGGACCTGAAGGGCCTTGCCGAGGCCGTCTACCAACAGTTCAACTTCCGCCCTGCGGAGTTCACCGCCGAGGCGCTCGAGGGTGCGGACACCCGGGAGGTCGCCCGGCGGCTCCACGAGAGCGTGCTCGGCGTTTATGCCGCGCGTGAGGGGCGAATCGGGGCGGAGCTGCTGCGTCGGGCCGAGCGCTACTTTCTCCTCATGGTCATCGACAACCTCTGGAAGGACCACCTGCTGTCGATGGATCACCTGAAGGAGGGGATCGGCCTGCGCGGCTACGCCCAACAGAACCCGCTGCTCGTCTACAAGAAGGAAGGCTACGAGCTTTTCGAGAATCTGATGGCGCGCATCCAGGAGGAGACGCTGCGGCTGCTCTTCCGCTTCGAGGTCGAAACCCCCGAGAAGCTCGAGCGCGTGGAGCGCCCCCGGCCCGAGCGGCTCTCTTTCTCCGGGGGCGGGCAGGCGGGGCCCCGGCGGCCCGTGCAGCGCCAAGCGAAGAAGGTCGGCCGCAACGACCCCTGCCCCTGCGGCAGCGGGAAAAAATACAAGAAGTGCTGCGGCCGTTAGGCCCGAGGCCGGCTCACTTTACAAAATCCCGTGCGGGTGCTTATAGGTTGGCTATGGCCGAAAAGATTCCCCAGTTCGAATCCGAGGTCGACACCGGCCGCGAGGTCACCCTCGAGGAGCCGCCGCTCTATAAGGTGCTCCTCCACAACGACGATTACACGACGATGGACTTCGTGGTCGAAATCCTGCGCACCGTCTTCCACAAGTCGAACGAGGAGGCGGTGCGCATCATGCTGAACGTCCACCACCAGGGGATCGGCGTTTGCGGCCTCTACCCGCGGGAAATCGCCGAGACCAAGGTGGATCTCGTCGAGCGCCTGGCCCGCGAGCGCGGGTTTCCTCTCAAATGCAGCATGGAGAGAGAGTAGGGGTATGATCAGCAAGGAGCTCTCCGCCACCCTGGGGTTCGCCGTCCGCGAGGCGAAAAAGCGGCGTCACGAGTACGTCTCCGTGGAGCACATTCTCTTCGCCGTTCTCTACGATCAGACCGGCATCGAGATCATCGAAAACTGCGGCGGCAACGTCGAGAACATCCTCGCCAACATCGAGAACTTCTTCGAGGAAAAGATCGAAAAGATCCCCGAGGGGAGCGAATACGTCCTGCAACAGACGATCGGATTCCAGCGTGTCATCCAGCGCGCGGTGAGCCACGCGCGCTCGGCGGACAAACCCGAGGTGACCGTAAGCGACATCCTCGCCTCGATCTTCCTCGAAAAGGATTCCCACGCCGAGTATTTCCTGAGCGCCGAGGGGATCACCCGGCTCGATGTGCTGAACTACATCGCTCACAAGATCCCCAAAACCTCCTACGAGGAGCGAAACCGCGAGCCCTCAGGCCAGCCCGGCTCCGAGGAGCGGCGGCGCAACAAGAACGATCCCCTCGAGATGTACACGACCGACCTCGTGCGGCTCGCCCGCCAGGGAAGGCTCGATCCGCTGATCGGCCGCGAGGCCGAGCTCGAGCGCACGATGCAGGTGCTCTGTAGGCGACGCAAGAACAATCCCGTCTTCGTGGGCGATCCCGGGGTGGGCAAAACCGCGCTTGCCGAAGGACTCGCCCAAAAGATCGCCCGCGGCGAGGTCCCGGAACTGCTGCGCGACGTTCACATTTACGCCCTGGACCTGGGCGGCCTGCTCGCCGGGACGAAATTCCGGGGCGACTTCGAGCAGCGGCTCAAAGGGGTGATCGCGGAGCTCAAGCGCCGGCCGAAGTCGATTCTCTTCATCGACGAAATCCACACCATCGTGGGGGCGGGGGCGACGAGTTCGGGCTCGATGGACGCCTCGAACATCCTCAAGCCCGTGTTGACGAGCGGCGAGATCCGCTGCATCGGCTCTTCGACGTACGAGGAATACAAGAACCATTTTGAAAAAGACCGGGCGTTCTCGCGGCGCTTCGAGAAGATCGAAATCCACGAACCCCCCCTGCCCGAGGCGGTGCAGATCCTCAAGGGCCTGCGCTCGCGCTATGAGGAGCACCACGGCATCGAGTACACCGATTCGGCGCTCAAGGCCGCGGTCGAGCTTTCCGCCAAGTACTTGAACGACCGCTATCTCCCCGACAAGGCGATCGACGTTATGGACGAGGCGGGCGCCCATGTGCGTCTTTCCGGGGCCTCGGGCCGCAAACGGATCCACCCTGCGGACATCGAGAAGATCGTCGCCAAGATGGCGCGCATCCCGACGCAGAGCGTTTCCACCTCCGACCGCGGCAAGCTCGAGATGCTCGAAGGGCGCCTGAAGGAGGTCGTCTACGGCCAGGACGACGCCATCGCCGCGCTGGTCACCGCGATCAAGCGCTCGCGTGCGGGGCTGGGGATCCCCGGCAAACCGATCGGCTGCTTTCTCTTCACCGGCCCGACCGGGGTGGGCACGACCGAGGTCGCCCGCCAGGTGGCGCAGATC
>CAZQUP010000142.1:3856-5338 GCA_964596545.1 uncultured Desulfatibacillum sp.
AGGGGGTCGAGTTTCTGCGCTTCGACAGGAGCGAGTACATGGAAAAGCACGCCGTTGCGCGGCTGATCGGAGCCCCCCCCGGCTACATCGGCTTCGATCAGGGGGGGCTGCTGACCGATGCGATCCGCAAGCACCCCCACTCGGTGCTGCTGATGGACGAGATCGAAAAGGCGCACCCCGACGTCTTCAACATCCTGCTCCAAGTGATGGATCACGCCACCCTTACGGACAACAGCAAGAAGGCCGATTTCCGCAACGTGATCCTGATCATGACCTCGAACGCCGGCTCGCGCGAGATGAGCACCGCGGCGATCGGCTTCGGGGACGGCCGCCGCGACAGCCTCGACCGCGGGAAGAAAGCCGTCGAGCAGATCTTCAGCCCGGAGTTCCGCAACCGGCTCGACGACATCATCCAGTTCCATCCGCTCACGCCGCAAATCATGGAGCGGGTGGTCGACAAGTTCATGAAGGAGCTGAACGGCCAGCTGGCCGCCAGGCGCGTGCGTCTCACCTACACGCCCGCCGTGCGTGCCCTGCTCGCGCGCAAGGGCCATGATCCGCGCTACGGGGCGCGCCCGCTCGCCCGCGTGATCCAAAACGAGATCAAAAACAAACTCTCCGACGAAATCCTCTTCGGCCGCTTGGCGAAGGGGGGCGAGGTGCATCTCGATCTCGAGGGCGAGGCGGTCGTCTTCCGCTTCCCCGCGGAAGACTCCCGCGCGGCCTGAAGCCGGACCGCGCGGGCGCGACGGCCCCGGGGGTCGAGTATCCCCCCAGACCGCGGTTTCCGCCGCAAGCCATGCCCATTTTCGCCCTATCCGAGCTCTCGGGTTTTCCGCCGCCGGAACTTGCGACCCCCGAAGGGCTGCTCGCCGTCGGCGGGGACTTGAGCCCGCGGCGGCTGCTGCTGGCTTACCGCCGCGGGATTTTTCCCTGGTACGTCGAGGGCGAGCCCATCCTCTGGTGGTCGCCCGACCCTCGCTTGGTCCTCGATCCCCGGGAGTTCCATCTCTCGCGCCGGCTCGCCCGCACGCTGCGCGCGGGCCGCTTTCGGCTGAGCGCCGACGAAGCCTTCCCGGAGGTCATCCGCGAGTGCGGCTGGGTGCGGCGCGAGACGGGTGAGGGAACCTGGCTGGTCCCGGAGATGATTGCGGCCTACGTCCGGCTGCACGAGGAGGGCTTCGCGCACTCCTTCGAGGCCTGGGGTGAAGGGCGCCTGGCGGGCGGCCTTTACGGGGTCTGCCTCGGGGGGTGTTTTTTCGGGGAGTCGATGTTCACCCGCGTGAGCGACGCCTCCAAGGCGGCGCTCGCCGCGCTCGTGGGCTTTTGCCTCGCCCGCGGGATCGAGCTGATCGACTGCCAGGTGACGAGCGGGCACCTGCAGCGCATGGGGGCGCGGGAGATCCCGCGCAAGGCCTTTCTCGCCGCGCTCGAAAGGCTTCTTTCCCGGCCCACCCTGCGCGGCCGCTGGCATCTCGACCC
>CAZQUP010000143.1:0-5270 GCA_964596545.1 uncultured Desulfatibacillum sp.
CCCGCGGCGACCAGTCGCTCGAGCTGCCCCTCGAGCAGAAGCCCGTTGGTCGTCAGCGAAAGGTCGCGGATGCCGGGCAGCCGATGGATCTCGGCAAGCAGGGTCGGAAGATCGCGGCGCAGGAGGGGCTCGCCCCCCGTGATGCGGATTTTTTCGATCCCCAGGCGTGCACCGATCCGCACCAGGCGCAGAATCTCCTCGTAGCGCAGGATCTCGCGATGATCAAGCCTGCGGCCCTCCTCGAGGGGGGTGCAGTAGGCGCAGCGCAGGTTGCAGCGATCGGTGACCGAGATCCGCAGATAGTTCAGGCGCCGGTTGCAGGGGTCGATCAGCGTATGCGGCACATCGCGGTGCATGGCGTGGGTTCGAGCCCCCGGATGCGGCGGTCGGCCGGCGGGCCGCCCCGGTCCGGAGCAGGCCTCATTGCAACAGCCGCCAGCCCGCCGCGGCGGTTTCGGCGATCGGCAGGAGCGTCGAAAAGCGGCTGACTTCGAAGATCTCGCGCACGTGCGGCGTGGGCCCGCACAAAACGACCTTGCCGCCCGCGGGGCTCAGCGTTTTGAGCGCCATCAGAATCACCCGCAGTCCGGCGCTGCTGATGTAGTCGAGGCGGCTTACGTCGAAGAGCAGCCGCCTTTTGCCCTCTTCCAGAGCCTGCCGCACCCGGCGCTCCGCCTCCGGCGCCGACTCCGCATCCAGCCGCCCGACGAGGCGGATGCAGAGGGCATCCTCTTTTTCCTCGCACACAATCTCCATCCGACCTCCTCTCCTCGGGTGGCGAAAATCAGGAGGTGTCCCGGGGCATCCGCGCCCAGGCGACAATCGCCTCGACCAGCCCTTCGATGGTGTAGACCGAGGCTTCGACCGCGACCTCCAGGCCTGCGCGCCGAGCCGTTTCGGCCGTGATCGGGCCGATGCAGGCGCAGGGCGTGCCGGCGATCAGGCCGGCGAGGCGCGCGGGAGGAAGGAGCTTCAGAAAATGGGTCACGGTCGAGGAACTCGTGAAGGTGATCAGGTCGATCGTGCGCTTCTCGAGGCGGGCCAGGAGCTCCCCGGCCTCGGACTCCGCCGGAAGCGTCCGGTAGGCTTCCACCACGCGTACCTCGGCGCCCAGGGCGGCGAGTTCCCGCGGCAGAACCGGCCGCGCCTCCAGAGCGCGCGGCAACAGGACGCGGCGTCCGGAGAGCGCCTCGCGCCGGAAGGCCTCGACGATCGCCTCGGCGCGGTAGGTCTCGGGGACGAGATCGCTGCGGATGCCGTGGCGCTTGAGCCGCGCGGCGGTCGCCGGACCGATGGCGGCCGTTTTGACCCCCGCCAGCGCCCGTGCGTCGCGACCGGCCGCCTCGAGTCGCTCGAAGAAGCAATCGACGCCGTTCACGCTGGTGAAGACCACCCAATCGGTGGAGGCGAGATCGGCGATCGCCGCGTCGAGCGGCCGCCAGTCGGGCGGCGGGGCGATCCGGATGGCCGGCGTCTCCAGGCATTCCGCCCCCAGGGCCGACAGCCGCCGGACCAGGTCGCTTGCCTGCTCGCGGGCGCGGGTGACGACGATCCGGCGGCCGAAGAGGGGCCGTCGTTCAAACCAGTTGAGCTGCTCCCGCAGGCGCACGACCTCTCCGATCACGATCAGCGCCGGCGGCCGGATGCCCGCCGTGCGGGTTCGTGCGGCGATGTCGGCCAGGGTGCCGGTCACGGTCTGCTGCCGCGGGGTCGTTCCCCAGCGGACAACGGCGGCGGGAGTCTGCGGGTCACGTCCGTGCGCGGTCAGGGTGGAGGCGATCGCGGAAAGGGTGTTGACCCCCATGAGGAAGACGAGGGTTCCGGTCCCGCGGGCCAGGCAGTCCCAATCGATCCCGGAGCCGGCCTTGGCGGGATCCTCGTGGCCGGTGACGAGGGTGATGGTCGAGGTGAGCCGCCGGTGGCTCAGGGGGATTCCGGCATAGGCCGGGGCGGCGACCGCGGAGGAAACCCCGGGGACGACTTCGAAGGGGATGCCCGCCTGCGCCAGGGCTTCGGCTTCTTCCCCGCCGCGACCGAACACGAAGGGGTCGCCGCCCTTCAGCCGCACCACGGTTTTTCCGGCGCGGGCCCGATCGACGAGAAGGGCGTTGATCGCCTCCTGGGAAAGGGCGTGGTCGCCGGCCTGCTTGCCGGCATAGATCTTCTCCGCACGGTCCGGCGCGTGACGCAACAGCTCGGGGGCGGCGAGATAATCGTAGACCACGACGTCCGCCCGGCCGAGGCATTCGAGCCCGCGGAGCGTGATCAGGCCCGGATCCCCGGGTCCGGCGCCGACAAGGTAAACGCAGGCGGGGTCCGGATTCATGACCGTCCTTTCCCGCCGAGTGCCGCGAGGATGTCGGCTGCGCCCCGCTCGAGGAGCTCTTCGGCCAGGGCGACGCCGAGCTCCCGCGCCCGGCCGGCGTCGCCGCGGACCGTCCCGCTGACGACACGCTCCCCGTTCAGGTCGCTCACCAGCCCCCGCAGTTCGACCGTCCCGCCCTGGAGTCGGGCGAACCCGGCGATCGGCACTTGGCAGCCGCCCTCCAGGCGGTGCAGAAAGGCCCGCTCGGCGGAGACGACGGTCCGGGTGGGCGCATGGTCGAGAGGGGCGACCCGCACGGCCGTGGGCCGATCGTCCGTACGGATCTGAACGCAGAGGGCTCCCTGTCCGACCGCGGGCAGCAGCCGCTCGGGATCGAAGCGCTCGCAGATCCGGGCGGCGAGGCCGAGGCGGTTGAGGCCGGCGGTGGCCAGCACCACCGCATCGAGCTCGCCGGAGTCCAGCTTGCGCAGTCGGGTTTCCACGTTTCCCCGCAGCGGGAGCAGCTCAAGGTCGGGCCGCAGGCGCCGCAGCTGGGCGGCGCGGCGCAGGCTGCTCGTCCCGACACGGCTTCCGGGAGGAAGCTCGGCGAGGCGTTCTCCCCGGCGGGAGATCAGCGCATCGCCGGGGTTCTCGCGGGCGGGGATCGCTCCGAAGGTCAGCCCGGCCGCTGTTTCCGCGGGAACGTCCTTCAGACTGTGGACGGCGAGATCCGCACGGCCCGCCAGCAGGCTCTCCTCGATTTCCTTCACAAACAACCCCTTGCCGCCCACGGCCGCAAGGGGCGCCTCAAGAAAACGATCCCCGCGCGTACGGATGATCTCGAGACGCACCTTGAGGTCGGGCCACAGCCGCTCGAGCGCCCCGCCCACCGCCTCGGCTTGCCGCAGGGCGAGCGGGCTTCCGCGGGTGCCGATGACGAGGGTATCGGCCATCAGCTTCGGCAGCTCGTGCAGCTTCCGGCGCTGCAGGAGCCGCAGGCGGAGCCGGCCGCCTTTTTGACGGTCTCTCCGCCCGAGCCTTTGCTCACGAAACCGCAGGCGGAGATCCGTTTGCGGATACGGGCGCTGCGGCACTTGCGGCAGAGCACCTTTTCGGACCCCAGGACGAGACATTCGAAGTCTTCGCCGCATTTTTCACAGTGATACTCGTAGATCGGCATGGTCCTCCTTCGTTGACCGCCGGGTCAACAACCGCCCCGGAAGGGATGGAATTTCGGTTCGCCGGCGATGGTCGAAGATAACGGCTTAAAGGAGAAAAACAAGGCGATGTCAAGGTGAACCGGGGCTGTCCCGGGGGACGGTCGGCGGGGGGCTGTGGCGGGATTCCGCAGCGGCCCCGAAGAGCCGTTCCTCCACCAGCCCGCAGATCAGATGCCCGAGGAGCAGGTGGGTTTCCTGGATCCGGGCCGTTTCCGCGGCTTCGACCCGCAGCACGATGTCGGCCCCCCCTTGCGCCAGACTGCCCCCTGGACCGGTGAAGGCGATCGTCCCGAGGCCTCTTTCGCGGGCCGCGGCGATGCCCGCGAGCACGTTCGGCGATTGCCCGCTCGTGCTCAGCGCCCAGGCGATGTCGCCGCCGCGGCCGAGGGCCAAAACCTGTCGGGCGAAGATGTGCTCGAAGCGCGAATCGTTGGCGATGCTCGTCACCACCGAGGCGTCGGTCGTCAGGGCAAGGGCGGCGAGCGGCGGCCGGTCGAAGCGGAAGCGGTTCACGAATTCGGCGGCGAAATGCTGGGCGTCCGCCGCGCTTCCCCCGTTGCCGAAGAGAAGCAGCTTTCCTCCGCGCCGGAAACAGGCGGCGATTGTTTCGGCGGCCTGGAGAATTTCCCGACGCTGGGAGTCCACGGCCTGCCGCACCGCGCGCAGGTGTTCTTGCAGCGCGGCCTCGAGCCCCTGTTCTTCCACGTTCATGGTGAAGCCTCCTCCGCGGCGGCTTTCCCCATCCGCCGGCGCAGGCCGGCGATCTCCTCGGCGAGGTTTCCCCCCAGGCGACAGGCCGCCTCCAGCTCGGTGATCGCCTCCTCGAGGCGGCCGGCCCGGAGAAGCAGCCGGCCGAGCCGCTCCCGGACCCCCGCGTCGTCGGGGGCCAGTCGGGCGCTTTCCCGGCAGAAGAGGAGCGCGATCTCCTCGTTTTCCCCCCGGGCCGCATACAGGGCGCCCAGGCGCGAGAGCGCCTGGGCGTCGGCGGGATTCAGCTGAACGGCCTTTTGGTAGGCCGAGACGGCCCGTTGGGGGTTTCCGGTCCGCTCGTGACACTCGCCGAGGAGCCGGAAAACGGCTGAGCCGCGGCCGCCCCGGCGCGCGGCCTGCTCGAGGTGGTTTCGCGCGGTCTCGGGTTGTCCGAGGGCGAGGTAGGTCTTTCCCAGTTCCAGATGGATTTCGTAGACGTCGTCGCGAAGTTCGGCCGCCCGGAGGAAAAAGCCGAGTGCGGTTTCCCGCCGCCCGTTCAGCGCGTGCACGAGGCCCATGTTGTAAACGGCCATGTACTCGCCGCGGTCCAGGCGGACGGCCGCCGAGAAACGCTCGAGGGCGCCTTCGTAGTCGCCGCGCATCGCCAGGCAGACGCCGAGGCTGTTCAAGACATTCACGTGGGCGGGGTCGAGAGCGAGCGCGCGCTCGAATTCGGCTTGGGCGCCCACGAGATCACCCGCCTCAAAGCGTCGGTCGCCGCTGATGTTGAGGGTGGTGGCGTCGAAGAGGGCGCACCCGCCGGGGCCGTAGAAAGCGGCGTGATCGAGAGCGAGGCGCGCGTTTTCGAAGATCCGCGGCCGGGCGTCGTCCAACGTGGGGTAGAGGGCGATTCCGGCGAGGGGGGAGACGGCCGTGAGCTCTTCGATTTCGCGCTGCAAGAGCGCGGCGAAATCCAGGCACGCCTCGGAACCCGCCGCCGGCAGGATCACGGCGACCGCGTCTGGGCCCGCGGCGCCCGCGGCCCCCGCCACCAC
>CAZQUP010000144.1:0-5261 GCA_964596545.1 uncultured Desulfatibacillum sp.
TCCTGCGGGGCGGCGAGGTAGACGATTGCGGCGCCTTCCTCTTCCGCGGCGCGGATCTCCTCCTCCCAGGCGGGCATTTCGGCGCGCGTGCGGCGGTAAAGGATCGTTACCCGCTCCGCCGCGAGCCGCAGCGCCGAGCGGGCGACGTCGATGGCCACGTTTCCTCCGCCCACGATGACGACATGGCTGCCGACCGCGGCGCGGCCGGTGAGGTTCACCTCGCGCAGGAAGTCGACCCCCTGACGCACCCCCCGGCCGCGTTCGCCGGGGATGCCGAGCTCGATGCCGCGATGCGCGCCCAGGGCGAGATAGACGGCGCGGAAGCCCTGGGCGAAGAGATCCTCAAGGCCGAAATCGCGGCCGAGGGCGGCGCCGGTGCGGATCTCGACGCCGAGGCGCGTGACGACCTCGATTTCGCGGTCGAGCACCTCGCGCGGCAGACGGTGGGGAGGGATGCCGGTCCGCAGCATCCCGCCGGGTTCGGAAAGCGCCTCGAAGATCACGGAGCGGATGCCGCGACGGGCGAGGTGGTAGGCGCAGGAGAGGCCGGCCGGCCCGGAGCCCACGATCGCCGCCCGCTCGGGGCGGGGAGGATCGCAGCAGATGGGAATCTCCCGCGGGTCGGCCCGGTCGGCGGCCAGGCGTTTGAGATCGCGGATGGCCACGGCCTCGTCTTTTTCGGCACGGCGGCAGGCGTTTTCGCAGCCGTGGGGGCAGATGCGGCCGAGCACTCCGGGCAGGGGGAGATCCTCGAGGATGATGGCGAGCGCCTCGCGGAATTTGCCCTCCTTGACCATCTGGACGTAGCCCTGAACGTTCAGGCCCGCCGGGCAGGCCGACCGGCAGGGGGCGGGGTCGGCCTTTTCGATGGCGAAAGCGCCGGGGATCGCCTGGGCGTAAAGCTTGTAGGCCGCGCGGCGCTGCGAGAGTCCCTCGTCGTAGTCGTTGGGAAGCGAAACCGGGCAGACGCGGGCGCACTCCCCGCAGCTGGTGCACTTCGACGGGTCGATGTAGCGGGGGCTCTGGCGCACCACGGCGGTGAATGCTCCCGGTGCACCCTCCAGAGCAAGCACTTCGGTGTTCGTGAGGATCTCGATGTTGCGATGCCGGCCGACCTCGACCAGTTTGGGCGAGACGATTCACATCGCGCAATCGTTGGTCGGGAAAGTCTTGTCCAGCCGGGCCATCAGCCCGCCGATCGCCGAGGATCGCTCTGCAAGAAACACACGGAAGCCGGACTGGGCGAGGTCGAGCGCGGCCTGCATGCCGGCGATCCCGCCGCCCACCACGAGGACCGCCCCCGTCGGACCGGAGGCCGTGTCGGTCGTCGAATCGAGTGCCATGGGTGCCCCCTTTTGCCGTTTTCCTCCCGGACCGCCGCTGCGACGGCGGCGGGACTCAGAGTGCTTCCACGATTTCCGGCAGCTTGTCTTCCCAGCCGAGGGTGGCGACCGCCACCGCCGGATAGCCCCGGGAGCGCAGCGCGCGGATCCCCTCCACGGCGATCTGAACGCACTCGCGCACCTTGTCGGGCGCCTTCTGGAGGCGTTCGATCGTCTCGGGGGGGATGCGGATGTGGGGCACGTTGCGCTCGATGTAGCGCGCCATGCCGAGCGATTTGAGCAGCAGCACCGTCGGGACGAGCGCCTGCCGGCCGTGATCGAGCCGGCGTACGACCGGCTCGAGGAGCTCGGGGTCGAAGATCGGCGGGGTGAGAAAAAAGCGGGCTCCGGCCTGCATCCGCTGCGCGATGTCCTCGGCTTCCAGCTCCGCCGAGCGGCCGGGCGAGCCGGCCTGGGTGGTCGCCCCCGTAAAGAAACGGGGCGCGCCTTCCAGGTCGACTCCGGCCAGGTCGCGGCCGCGCTCGAGACCGCCGATGGCTTCGAGCAGCTCGAGCGCGCTCAGATCGTAGACCGCCCGGGCGCGGTGGTGGTCTCCGAGGCTGGGATCCTCGCCGCCGACGACGAGGAGGTTTTCGATGCCGCAGGCAAAGGCGGCCAGCAGATCGCCTTGGAGGGCGAGGCGGTTGCGGTCCCGGCAGCAGACCTGCATCACGGGCTCCATGCCCTCCTGCCGGAGGAGGAAGGCCGCCCCCAGGGCGCTCATGCGCATCACCGCCTGGTGCATCTCCGGCACAAGAAAGGCGTCGATGCGCTCCTTCACCCGCCGCGCATGGTCGAGCATCGGCGCCACGTGAACGCCTTTGGGCGGCTCGAGCTCCGCGAGGAGGACGAATTCGCCCGCCGCCAGTTTCTCTTTAAGCGACATTGCCTCGATCCTCCTTCCGCTTTCCGCCGAGGAAGCCCTGTCGCCGAAATGGGATGGCAAACTCCATGCCTCGGGGAAGGAAAAGAGACGGGGGGGGCGAAATTGCCATCGATTCCAATTTGTTGTGCTTTATTCTGGCTGCATGGAGGCTTTCAGGAAAACCGTTGAAATCCGGCGGGAACAGTGCCAAAGTGGAAGTCCGTTTGCAGTTGTCGAATCCTATCGGTGGGTTGTCCGGTATTCCGCTTCGGCAGGGCGGGCTGCCGTTCCGGCAGGGACGGGAATCTCGGGCCCGGCGCCTGCTGGACATCCGGCGGGGGAAGGAAGGAGGGCGGAGAGGTCCATGAGCGGGCCGCGCATCCTGGTCGTCGACGACGACCGAGATTACCTCGATCTGACGGAGCGCCGCTTGCGGGCGGCCGGCTATGAGGAGGTCGAGCTCTACGAAGATCCGCAGCCGGTTCAGGAGCGTTTCTCCGCGGCTCCGGAGGTGGATCTCGCCCTGATCGATGTCGGTCTTCCGGGGATGGACGGCCGGGAGCTTCTCGAGTGGATCAAAAACCAAAGCGCGGCGACCGAGTGCCTCATGGTCACGGCGATGAACGATGCGCGGACCGCGATCGCCTGCCTGCGCCTCGGGGCCTACGATTATCTCGTCAAGCCGGTCTCGGAAGAAGATCTCGTGTTTGCCGTGCGTCGGGCGCTTGAGCGCAAGAGGCTGCTCGATGTGCTCGCGATCGAACGCAGCCGACGTCCGCCCGCCTTCGACCACCCCGAGGCCTTCGCGGGCATCCTCACCGCCTCCGCCGCCCTGCGCAAGGTGCTCAAGGAGGCCGAGCTCCATGCGGCGAGCGATATGCCGATGCTCATCACCGGAGAGAGCGGCACGGGAAAGGAGCTTCTCGCGCGCGCCATCCATCGCGCCAGCCCGCGCCGCGACAAGCCGTTTCTGCCCGTGAACATGGCCGCGCTGTCGGCGGAGCTCTTCGAGTCCGAATTCTTCGGCCACGTCCGGGGGGCCTTCACCGGCGCGGAAAAGGACCGGCCGGGCCATTTGCGGGCCTGTGAGGGCGGCACCCTTTTTCTCGACGAGATCGGCAACCTCTCGCCCGCCCTTCAGGGAAAGCTCTTGCGCGTGCTGCAGGACGGGGAATTCACCCCCGTCGGCAGCTCGCTCCCCCAGCGGGCCGACGTGCGCTTCATCGCGGCGACCAACGAGGATCTCGAAGGTCTGATCGCCGGCCGCCGCTTCCGGCTCGACCTCTATTACCGCATCCGCGGCAGCTGGCTGCACCTGCCGCCGCTGCGCGAGCGCCGCGAGGACATCCCCCTCTTGGCGGCGCATTTTCTCGGGGAACTGGGGGTTCCGCCATCCGAGCGGGAGCCGGGCCCGGGGGTGATCGAGGCGCTCACCGCCCATGATTTCCCGGGAAACGTGCGCGAGCTGCGCTCCATCCTGCAGGCGGCGGTGAACCTTTCCCGTGGCGGGCGGATCGCCCTCGAGCACCTGCCCCTCGAGCTGCGCGCGAAAAGGATCCCGGCGGTTTGCTTTCTTCGCGACGGAACCCCCCTTCGGCTCGCCGACGTCGAAAAACACCACATCCTCGCCGTCTACGAGCGGTTGAACCGCAACAAGGTGCGTACCGCCCGCGCCTTGGACATCGGACTGAACACGTTGCGCCGCAAGCTGCGGGCTTACGGAGAAAGATGAGATTCCATCCAACCCCTTGAAATTTAAGCAGCGAATTCTCTTGACAGCCTCCGGCGGAACACGCATAATCGCCCTCTTCGAGAGGTTGCCACGTGGTGGCAGCCGCTCCACTTCAACCGGCAGGAAAACGGGATTGATTCAGCTTCGCCCTGCACCGCATCGCGCCCAAACGGCGGCGCTCGTTTCATTCCTTCCCGTTTCCCCGACCCGTTCCCGTTTTGCCCGGAAAGGGCGCCTGGCGCTCGATTCTCCGCCGCCGCCCGCGGCGGCGGATTCGTGCGCTTGGGCACAAAACCTGTAAGGAGACTTTGGCAGATGGAAACCAACCGGAGCGTTCCCAGCGGATCGGTTCTTGTGGTCGGCGCCGGCATCGCCGGCATGCAGGCCGCCCTCGATCTGGCCAATGCGGACTATAAGGTCTATCTGCTCGACCGTCTGTCCGCGGTCGGCGGGCTGATGGCCCAGCTGGACAAGACCTTCCCCACCAACGACTGCGCGATGTGAGTGATCTCGCCCAAACTGGTCGAGGTCGGCCGGCACACCCACATCGAGCTCATCACGAATGCGGAACTCGTCGATCTGAAGGGCCAACCGGGCCGGTTCACGGCCGTGGTGCGCAAGCAGCCCCGTTTTGTGGATCTCTCGAAGTGTACGGCGTGCGGGGAGTGTGCGAAGGTATGTCCGATCGAGGTGCGGAACGACTATGACGAGGGGCTTTCGGTGCGCAAGGCGGCCTACAAGAGGTATCCGCAGGGGATGCCGGGGGCCTATGCGATCGAGAAGCGGGGCACGGCGCCCTGCAAGGCGGGCTGTCCGGCGCACGTGAGTGTGCAGGGCTACATTGCGTTGGTGAACCAGGGGCGCTACCGGGAGGGGTTGGAGCTGTTTCGGCAGGAGCATCCGTTTCCGGGGGTGTGCGGCCGGGTGTGTCACCATCCCTGTGAGGGGCAGTGTACGCGCGGGGGGTTGGACGAGGCGCTGGCGATTCGGGAGTTGCACCGGTTTTTGTTTGACTGGGAGCGTGCGGCGGGGGAGTTGGCGGTGCCGCAGGCGGCGGAGGAGCGGCCGGAGAAGGTGGCGGTGATCGGTGCGGGGCCGGCGGGTTTGTCGGCGGCGTATTTTTTGGCGCGGCGGGGATACCGGGTGACGGTGTTTGAGAAGCTTCCCGTGGCGGGGGGGATGATGGCGGTGGGGATTCCGGCGTATCGGCTGCCGCGGGAGGTGTTGGCGCGGGAGGTGGAGCTGATTCGGCGGCTGGGGGTGGAGATTCGCACGGGGGTGG
>CAZQUP010000145.1:0-5084 GCA_964596545.1 uncultured Desulfatibacillum sp.
ATCCAGCCCCGCGAGCACCGCCCCCGCCTCCACGCGGGCGCCTTCCTCGGCGAAAACCCTCTCCACCCGGCCGCCGATCTGGAACGCCAGGTAGGCGACCGTGGCTTCGATCGTTCCTGAAAAGACCCGCTCCCCCGGGAGGCGGGGATAAAACACCCAAACCAGAACGACGGCGACGAAGACGACGGCCGCGGCGGCGGCCCGGACGATCCGCATACGGGTCATGAACGCCCTCCGGCTCGGCGAAGGATCTACCCCCGAAGCCCGGCAAAGGCAAGCCGCCGGCTTGAGGGCGCAGCCATGGTTCTGCTACAGTCACCGCCGGCTCTTACCCGCTGCGGAGGCTTCCCCACGGTGATCGCACGAAACCTCGCCCGTCGCGCGGAAATCCTCACGGGAATCCGCGAGTTCTTCCGCCGCGAAGGCTTTCTCGAGGTCGAAACCCCGATCCGCATCCCCTGCCCGCTGCCCGAGGCGCACATCGACCCGGTCGAAAGCGAGGGCTGGTTCCTGCAGCCCTCGCCGGAGGTGTGCATGAAACCGCTCGTCGCCGCGGGACTGCGAAGGATTTATCAGATCTGCAAAGCCTTCCGTCGCGGGGAGCGCGGCTCCCGACATCTGCCGGAGTTGACCCTTCTCGAGTGGTACGCGGTGGGCGAAACCTACCGCGAGGTGATGGACCGCGCCGAAGCGCTCCTCCTCTTCCTCGCCCGGCGCCTGGGAAAAGGCTTGCGGCTGACTTACGGGGGCGTCGAGATCGATCTCACCCCCCCCTGGCCCAGGCTTTCCGTAGCCGAGGCCTTCCGGCGTCTCGCCGGGGTCTCTCCCGAAGAGGCCCTCGCCGCCGATCGCTTCGACGAGATCCTCGCCCTCGAAGTCGAGCCGCGTCTCGACCGGAGCCGACCCGTCTTTCTCATCGATTACCCGGCGGCCTGCGGAGCCCTCGCCCGGCTCCACGGCACCGACCCGAGGACGGCCGAGCGCTGCGAGCTCTATCTCGGCGGGCTTGAGCTTTTGAACGGTTTCAGCGAACTCACCGACCCCGGGGAGCAGCGCCGCCGCTTCGAGCGGGAAGCCGGGATCCGGCGCCGGCGCGGTCAGGGGGACCCGGGGCTGCCGGAGCGTTTTCTGGAAGCGCTCTCCCGCCTGCCGGAATGCGCCGGCTGCGCGCTCGGCGTCGACCGGCTGGTGATGCTTTTCTGCGATGCGGCGTCCATCGACGAGGTGGTCGCCTTCCCCCCCGAATCCTTATAGAGGCCCGGCCGCCCTCGACATCGGCCGTCCCCGGGTTTACTCTTGCTACGACTTGTGGTACCGGTCGGCGAAGGCTTTTCGTCATCCCCCGCCACCCTCGCAACGCAGGATTTGCGCCATGGAATTCTTCAAGATCCGCTTCGGTGACCGCCTCGACGATCTGACCTCGCGATTCGAGAAAACCATCGAGGACATGCTGGGCACGCTGGGGCCCTCCTTTGTCATCTCCCAGCGTTCCTGGCGGCCGCCGATGGACATGTTCGAAACCTCCGAGGAAATCGTGATCCTCGCCGAGATCGGCGGGGTCGCCAAGGAGGATCTCGAGGTCGAGATCAGCAGCAAGGCCGTACGCATCCAGGGCAGCCGCCCCTCCCCGGCCTGCGCCCAGGACTGCACCTACCGGCTGGCCGAGATCCAGTACGGGCGCTTCGAGCGCATCCTGTTTCTTCCCAGCCCGATCGATCCCGAAAAGGTGACCGCGTCCTCGAAAAACGGCTTTCTCGAAATCCGTCTGACCAAGCGGCCTTACGACCTGAGCTACAAGGTGCCCATCACCCAGGAATGACCGGCCGTTTCGGAAACGCCGGCCGATGCGAGGCTCCCGATGAGCGAAGAGACACCCGAGACCCCCTCCGCCCAGACGCCGCCGACGGTGCTGCCCATCCTGCCGGTCGTCGACTCCGTGCTCTTTCCCAAGATGGTGACCCCGCTGCTCGTCATGCAGCCCGACTCCGTGCAGCTGATCGACGAGGCCATGTCGCGCGACCGCATGATCGGCATGGTTTGGGCGCGACCCGAGCCCGGCCGGGAAGGCCCCCCGCGGCCCGACGCCTACGCCGCCATCGGCACCAGCGCGCTCATTCTGAAGATGGCCAAGGCCCCCGAAAACCGCACCCAGCTTCTGGTGCAGGGCCTCGGCCGCTTCCGCATCCGCCACCTGGTGCAGCCCGAGGGGAAAGCTTTTTACCAGGCCGAGGTCGAGCACCTGGGCGAGGAAACCCCCCAGGGAACCGAGATCGAGGCCCTGATGACGAACCTCGTCAACCTCTTCGCGCGCGTGGTGCAGGCCTCGCCGACCCTGCCGGCCGAGGTCGTCTACATGGCCCAGTCGATCAAGGAACCGGGGACCCTTGCCGACATGGTCGCCTCCGCGCTCAACACCTCGGCCGAGGAGAAGCAGAAGGTGCTCGAGACGCTGGAGGTCACCGCGCGTCTGCGCGAGGTGACCCGCATCGTGAACAAGCAGCTCGAGATCCTCGAACTCGGCAAGAAGATCCAGGACCAGGTCAAGGAGGACCTGGACAAGAAGCAGCGCGAGTATTACCTGCGCGAGCAACTCAAGGCGATCAAGGCCGAGCTCGGCGAAACCGACGAGGCCACGGCCGAGGTCGAGGAGTACCGCACCAAAGTCCGCGAGGCGAACCTTCCTCCCGAGGCCCTGAAGGAGGCCGAACGCGAGCTCGAACGCCTGGGGCGCATGCACCCCTCCTCGGCCGAGTACACGGTGGCGACCACCTTCCTCGACTGGCTGACCTCGCTGCCCTGGAACCGCGCCACCGAAGACAACCTCGACATCCGCAAAGCGCGCGCCGTACTGGACGACGACCACTACGCCCTCGAGAAGCCCAAGCGCCGTATCGTCGAGTACCTCGCCGTACGCAAGCTCAAGCCCGACTCGAAGGGGCCGATCCTCTGCTTTGTGGGACCGCCCGGAACCGGGAAGACCTCGCTCGGTCAGTCGATCGCCCGCGCGCTCGGAAGGCGCTTCTACCGGATGTCGCTCGGCGGGGTGCGCGACGAGGCCGAGATCCGCGGCCACCGTCGCACCTACGTCGGGGCGCTCCCCGGACGGATCATCCAGGGCATCCGCCGCGCGGATTCGAACAACCCGGTTTTCATGCTGGATGAGATCGACAAGCTGGGTGCGGACTTCCGCGGCGACCCCTCGGCCGCCCTGCTCGAGGTGCTCGACCCCGAGCAGAACCACTCATTTCAGGACCACTACCTGGACGTCCCCTTCGACCTCTCGAAGGTGATGTTCATCGCCACCGCCAACCTCCTCGACCCGATCCCCCCCGCCCTGCGGGATCGCATGGAGGTGCTCCAGCTCTTGGGCTACACCGAGGACGAAAAGATCCACATCGCCGAGCGCCACCTCATTCCCCGGCAACGCGAGGCCCACGGGTTGGCCCCCGGGCAGATCCGTTTCACCCGCGGGGCGCTGCGCCACATCATCAACGGTTACACGCGCGAGGCGGGGCTGCGCAACTTCGAGCGCGAGATCGGGGCCATCTGCCGCGGCGTGGCGACGAAGATCGCCGAGGGGACGGCCGCCTCCGAAGTGATCCAGATCCCCCAGGTGACGAAATTCTTGGGCCCGGTGCGCTTCACGGGGGAGACCCGCACGCGGACCGCCATGCCCGGCGTCGCCGTCGGGCTCGCCTGGACCCAGGCCGGCGGGGATGTGCTCTTCGTGGAGGCCACGGGGATGAAGGGCAAGGACCGGCTCATTCTGACCGGCCAGCTCGGTGAGGTGATGAAAGAGTCGGCTCAGGCGGCGCTGAGCTACGTCCGCAGCAACGCCTCCCGGCTCGGGCTGAAAGACAGCGTTTTCGACAACCTCGACATCCACATCCACATCCCCGCCGGGGCCATCCCCAAGGACGGCCCCTCGGCCGGAGTGACGCTGCTCACGGCGCTGGTCTCGTTTCTGACGGGGCGGCGCGTCGTGAAGGACCTCGCGATGACGGGCGAGATCACGCTTCGCGGGCTGGTCCTTCCCGTGGGGGGGATCAAGGAGAAAGTGCTCGCCGCGCACCGCGTCGGGATCCGGACCGTGATTTTGCCCAAGGAGAACCAGAAGGACCTGGAGGACATCCCCAAAAAGGTGCAAAAGGAGATCCGCTTCCACTTCGTGGAACGGATGAGCGAGGTCCTGCGCCTGGCCCTCGAGAAGAAAAGCGTCCGGAAGGCCTAGCGCCTCCGCCCCGCCCGCCGCCGCGCCGGCGCCAGCGCCTTGGCCACCGGCATGTAGGCCAGCCCGAAGGCCTCGGCCACGCCGGGATGCGTCACCTTGCCCTCGAAGATGTTGATCCCCTGGGCGATCTCGGGATTTTCGAGCGCCGCCCGGTGGATTCCCTTGTCGGCGATCTCGAGCGCGTAGGGCAGCGTCGCGTTGGTGAGCGCGATCGTCGACGTCATCGACACCGCCCCCGGCATGTTGGCGACACAGTAGTGGATGACCCCGTCCACCTCGTAGATCGGATCATCGTGCGTCGTGGGCCGCGACGTCTCGAAACAGCCTCCCTGGTCGATCGCCACGTCCACGATCACCGTCCCTTTCTTCATCAGCCCGAGCATCTCGCGCGTGACCAGCCGGGGTGCGGCCGCGCCGGGGATGAGCACGGCGCCGATCACGAGATCCGCCTCCGGCAGATAGCGGCGGACGTTCGCGGGGCTGGCTGCACATGGTGGGTTTCGCCACCGCCATGTCGATCGCGGTCTACACCATCCTCGATATCGAGTTCCCGCGCCTGGGCCTGATCCAGGTCGGCGACTTCGACCAGGCGCTCGTCCAGCTGCGCAAAGGCATGAACTGACCGCGGCGCCGGTCCGGCCCGCATCATCGGGACGGCCGGACTGCCGGCC
This sequence comes from uncultured Desulfatibacillum sp., assembly GCA_964596545.1. Lineage (GTDB taxonomy): Bacteria > Desulfobacterota > Desulfobacteria > Desulfobacterales > SpSt-501 > SpSt-501. The sequence goes on from CAZQUP010000145.1 coordinate 4,903, forward strand.
GCCGACAGGCTGTGCCCGCCCTAGCCGTGCATCAGCCGGGCGATCTCGTCCTTAATTTTCAGCTTCTCGCGTTTCAGGGTGTGGATCTGCTGGGTATCGGGGAGCGGTCGGTGGCTTTCTTCGTCGATGGCCTGATCAAGCCTTGCATGCTTGGCCTTGAGCGCTTCGATCTGCTCCTGAGA
>CAZQUP010000146.1:0-5038 GCA_964596545.1 uncultured Desulfatibacillum sp.
CTCCCCCGCGGACCCGCCGGCGGGCTGCGGGCCGCAGGTTGCGCCGCACCCCGGGGAGCTGATCGCGGCCAGCGTCGAGGCCGCCGTCCGCCGGCTCACCCCGGAGACGATCGTGGTGCCCACCCACAGCGGCCGCACGGCGCGCGGCATCGCCCGCTTCCGCCTGCCCGTTTGGATCACCGCGGTCAGTTCGATCCGCAAGACCTGCCGCGACCTGCTCTTCTCCTACGGCGTGCATCCGGTTTATGAGCCCGAGCACCCGGCGCGCTGGCGCGACTGGTGCCGTGCGCTGCGTACGGCGCAGGGATTCGACGGGCGCTTCGTTTTCCTCACCGAAGGGCCCTCGCGCCGCTACCCTCAGCGGAACCACCGGCTCGAGATCATCGACCTCGACGCCGCCTGAACCGCAAACGCAAGGGAGTCTTCCATGTTGCCGCACATCGACCCCAGCCGCACCCGGGCCTGGAGCGAGCTTCTCCGTCACGCGGAGGCGATCCGGCCGCTGCATCTCCGACGGCTCTTCGCCGAAGACCCCGACCGCTTCCGCCGCTTCTCGCTGCGCTTCGAAGACGATCTGCTTGTCGACTACTCGAAGAACCGCATCACCGACGAAACGATGGTCCGGCTGATCGCGCTCGCCGAGGCCTGCGAGCTGCCGCGGGCGATCGAGGCCCTCTTCCAGGGGGAGCGGATCAACGAAACCGAACACCGCGCCGTGCTGCACACCGCGCTCCGCAACCGCAGCGGAGACCCGGTCTTCGTCGACGGCCGGGACGTCATGCCGGAGGTGAACGCCGTCCTCGAGCAGATGCGGCGGTTCTCCGACGCCCTGCGCACGGGAGCCTGGCGCGGGTTCACGGGGCAGCCGATCCGTGACGTGGTCAACATCGGGATCGGGGGCTCGGATCTCGGACCGGCCATGGTCTGCGAGTGCCTGCGGCCCTACGCCCGCGGCGGCCCGGCCGTCCATTTCGTCTCCAACGTCGACGGAGCGCACCTCACCCAGAGCCTCGAGGGGCTCGCCCCGGAAACCACCCTCTTCATCATCGCTTCGAAAACCTTCACCACCCCGGAGACCATGGCGAACGCCTTCAGCGCCCGGCAATGGTTCCTCGACCGGGCCGGCGACCCCGCCCATGTCGCGCGCCACTTCGTCGCCGTCTCGACGAACGCCCCCCGCGTGCGCGACTTCGGCATCGCCGCCGAGAACATGTTCGTCTTCTGGGACTGGGTCGGGGGGCGCTACTCCGTCTGGTCGGCGATCGGGCTGCCCGTCGCCTGTGCGGCGGGCTTCGCGCGGTTCGAGGAATTCCTCGCCGGAGCGCACGAAATGGACCGCCATTTCCGGGAAACGCCGCTCGCCCGGAATCTCCCCGTGATCTTAGGCCTGCTGGGCGTCTGGTACGTGAACTTCCTGGGCGCCGAGACCCTCGCCCTTCTGCCCTACGACCAGTCCATGCGCCGCTTCCCGGCCTATCTCCAGCAGGGCGACATGGAGAGCAACGGCAAATCCGTGAACCGCGACGGTCGACGCGTCTCCTACGCAACCGGACCGATCCTCTGGGGAGAACCGGGAACCAACGGCCAGCATGCCTTCTTCCAGCTCCTGCACCAGGGAACCCGGCTGGTCCCCTGCGATTTTCTCGCCCCCGCCGTCAGCCACTACCCGCTCGGCCGTCATCACGACATGCTGCTCGCGAACTGCTTCGCCCAGACCGAGGCTCTGATGAACGGCAAAACGCGCGCGGAGGTCGAAGAGGAACTGCGGCGCGCGGGAACCCCCGAGGAAGAGATCCGCCGCCTCGCTCCGCACCGGGTCTTCGAGGGCAACCGTCCGAGCACGACGATCCTTTTCCGCAAGCTCACCCCGCGCATGCTGGGGCGGCTGATCGCGATGTACGAACACAAGATCTTCGTCCAAGGGGTGATCTGGAACATCTTCAGCTTCGACCAGTGGGGGGTCGAGCTCGGCAAGGCGTTGGCCGGCCGCATCCTGCCCGAGCTGGAGGGAACCGAACCCCCCGCGCGGCACGACGCCTCGACCGCAGGTCTGATCGCAGCCTGCCGTGCGCTCCGCCGACTCCCCGAGGAGGAACCGTGAAGATCCTCACCGCCCCCCGCATGGAGCGTTGCATCGGCTGCCACTCCTGCTCGCTTGCCTGCGCGCGGCTCATCCACCGGCGGCTTTCCTGGAACACGGCCGGCATCCGGATCGCCTCCTCGGGCGGCCTGTCCACGGGCTTCGAGGCCCGGCTCTGCCTCGCCTGCGACCCCCCCCCTTGTGCAGCGGTCTGCCCGACGGCGGCCTTCGCGCCGCGCCGCGGCGGGGGGGTGATCGTGCGCCAGAAGCGCTGCATCCGCTGCGGCGCCTGCGCCGCGGCTTGCCCCGTGGGCGCGGTGCATCTGGAGCCCGACGGCGAGCCCTTCGTCTGCATCCACTGCGGCCGCTGCGTACCCTTCTGCCCGCACGACTGCCTCGAACACCGCGCGACGGACACGGGTGAAGCGTCCGTCGGCGAAAAGGAGGAATCGTGAACGAGCACCCCTTCCGCGTGCTGCGCATGGATCTCGCCTCGGGCAAGGGGGAGCTTCTCGAACTCGCGGGGCGCTCCCGCTGGGCGGGCGGCTCGGGGCTCGCCGCGATGCTCCTCGGCCGCTTCGCGCGACTGGATCGCCCCTGGGACGACCCGGAGCAGCCGCTCGTTTTCGCCATCGGCCCCCTCACGGGCCTCTACCCCCTGATGAGCAAAACGGTCTGCGCCTTCGTCTCCCCCCGGCACGGCCAGGTCGCCGAAAGCCACGGCGGGGGGCGCTCCGCGCTGGCGCTGCGCTTCGCCGGATTGGATGCCCTCGTGATCACCGGCCGCGCCGCCCGGCTGAGTTGTCTTTCCCTCGGCTCGCGGCATCTCGCCCTGCAGGATGTTCATTTCCTGCAAGGCCTGGACGTCCAGGCGGCGGGCAAGATTCTGCGGCGCATCCTTCCCGGAGCCGGACACCGCAGCATCCTGCGCATCGGCCCGGCGGGCGAGGCCCGATCCGCGATCGCCTGCATCAACGTGGACACCTACCGCCATTTCGGCCGCCTGGGCGCAGGCGCGGTCATGGGCGCGAAAAACCTCAAGGCGATCGCCGTCCAGGGGGACGGCTCCCCCGCCATCCCGGCGGGCAAGGACTACCCCCGGCGGTTCGAGGAGCTCTACCGGCTGCTCACCGCCACCGACATGATGCACAAATACCACAACCTCGGAACCGCCGAGAACGTGGCCGTGTTGAACGCGCTTCAGGCCCTGCCCTTCCGCAACCTGCAACGGACCCACGCTCCGGAGGCCGCCGCGATCAGCGGCGAGGCCTTCGCCGACCGGACGCTGCTGCGCAACGCCGCCTGCGCCGGATGTCCCGTGGGGTGCATCCACATCGGCTTCGTGCGCGAGAAGTTCATGGAGCCCAACCAGTATGTATACCGCCAGGTCTCCTACGACCACGAGCCGATCTTCGCTGTCGGGGCGATGCTCGCCGTCTGCGATCCTTTCGCCGCCCTCGACCTCATGGAGGAGGCGGACCGGGCCGGCTTGGACGTCATTTCGGCCGGGGTGGCCCTCGCCTGGGCGACCGAGGCGAGCGAGAAAGGCCTCCTCTCCCCGCGCGAGACGCTCGTTGCTCTCTCCTTCGGCGACGCCCGGGCTTACGCGCGGGCGATCGGCCATCTCGCCCGTCCGGCAAACGACTTCTACCGCCTGCTCGCTTCCGGGGTCGAACGCGCCGCGGCGCATTACGGGGGCGAGGAGTTCGCCTGTCTGCTGGGTCAGGAAATGGCGGGCTACGCCACGGGGGAGGCCTTTTTCGTCTCCCAGGCCCTGGGCTTCCGCCACTCCCACCTCGACAGCGCGGGATACGCCTACGACCAGCGGCAGGAAATCCCGGAGGCCGAATCCGTATGCCGTTATCTTTTCTCCGAAGAGCAAAGCCGCTGTCTGCTCACCTCTATGGCGGCCTGCCTCTTCGCCCGCGCGGTCTACACCGAGGAGCGGCTGGCCGCCTGCCTGGAGGCGGCGGGCTTTGGCGACATCGCCGCCCGTCTGCCCGAGATCGGCCGCCGGGTGCAGGCCGAGCGCTGGCGGCTGCGGCTGGCCGGCGGATTCGCCCCCGAGGCCTTTTCCTTTCCCCGCCGCTTCACCGAGGTCGTCACGGCCCGAGGGCCGATCGACCCCGCGTTGCTCGAAACGTTGAAAACCGAAGCCGCGCATCGGATCCGCAAGCTTGCGTCCGAGGCCGAGAAAGAAGCCGCCGCCGACACCGGGCGAAACGGAGTTGACGGGCCTCCCGCGGAAGGCTAAAACGGGGGCAGGATCCCCTCTCGGGTGGAGGCCTCGATGATCCGGGAGCCCTGAAACCCGCTTCTCGCGTGCGAGGAGCGGGGTTTTTGCTTCCGGGACCCCTCAAGCGGAAAGGAGGACGGGATGGCGGTGAAGATCCTGATCCGGCGAAGCCTTCCGGACGAAGCCGACGCGCTCGTCCACGAGCTCCTCCGCGAACTGCGCATGCTGGCCGTGAAACAAGAGGGATACATCTCCGGGGAGACCCTGCGCCGCATCGATCCGCCCGGCGAAATCCTGGTGATCAGCACCTGGCGGTCGGTCGAGGCCTGGGAGAGGTGGTTCCAGAACCCCGTGCGGCGCGAACTCCAGGAAAAGATCGACCGACGGCTGGACCGGCCGACTGAATACGCGGTCTACGGCTACGGACCGACCGCCTGAAAACGCGCGGGGCGGCCGAACCTGCGGCCGCCCCGCATCGCCTTCCTTTTGCCCACGCCCGATCAGGCGGCGGCGTCCTTTTCCGGCTCGGCCTTGGCCTCCGCCGCCATCTTCGCGAACTGCTCGTAGCGCCGGTTCACCCACGCGTTCAGCTCGGCGTGCAAGCGCTCGGCCTCCTCGGGGAAGGTCTTCTGGAGCGAGGCGTAGCGGATCTCGCCCTCGAGGAACTGCCTCAAGCTTCCGTCCGGCTTCTTGGAGTCGAGCTGGAAGGGGTTCTTCCCCTC
>CAZQUP010000147.1:0-4976 GCA_964596545.1 uncultured Desulfatibacillum sp.
AAGGCCGGCGTGGGCGGCGGGGGCTGTTTCCTCGGCCAGGCCGTCGCCGCAAAGGCGGCCGCTGAACTTGCGCTGTTCGTTCTGCTGCTTGCGGCCGCCGCCGGCGGGATGCGGAGACGGCGATGAGGCTCCGGAGGCGCCGCGGCCTTGCGGCTCTTGTCCTGTTTCTTCTGGGATTGATCGCCGGCCGGGAGGCCGCGGCGGCGGAAAAGCGGCTGCTCTTCGATCAGCTCGGCCGCAGGCTCGAGGTGCCCGCCGAGCCGCGGCGCGTGGTCGCGCTCGCCGAGTCGGTGACGGAGATCGTCTTCGCCGTAGGCCGGGGGGATCGGCTCGTCGGGACGACCCGCTTCGCCGACCACCCGCCCGAGGCGCTCCGCATCCCCCGGGTCGGCACCTACATCCAGCTCGACATCGAGCGCATCGCCGCCCTGCGGCCCGATCTCTGCATCGGGACCCGCGACGGAAACCCCCGCGCCGCGGTCGAACGGCTGGAAGCGCTCGGCATTCCGGTGTATGTTACCCATCCCATGGGGCTTGCTTCGATGATCGCCAGCGTCCGCGAGATCGGAAGGCTCCTCGGCGCCGACGAGAAGGCCGAAGAGGTCGCCTCCGATCTCGAGCGGCGGATCGCGCGTGTCGCCGCGCAGGCGCAGGCCCAAGGACGGCGGCCGCGGGTCTTCTTTCAGATCGGAATCGACCCGGTCGTCTCCGCCGGTCGCGGCACCTTTCTCCACGAGCTGATCGAGGCCGCAGGCGGCGAAAACGCGGCCGGGGAGGCCGAGGGCTACCCGCAATTCAACCCCGAGCACCTCGTCCGCCTGGCCCCCGAGGTGGTCGTGATCACGACGATGACCCAGGGTGCGGATTTCGAGGCCGTGCGCCGGTCTTGGCAGCGTTTCCCGAGGATTCCCGCGGTGCGCGACGGCCGGGTCCACGTCGTGGACGCGGCCGTCTTCAACCGCCCGGCACCCCGGCTCGTGGACGGCCTCGAGCAGCTCGCGCGTCTGGTGCACCCGGAGATCGCCGCGCCGTGAGAACGCCGCTACCCGTCGTGCGGATCGTGCGCGTGAAGGTGATTCTTCTTCCCCTGCTCGCCGCGGCGATCCTGGCCGGTCTTTCCTGGGGCTCGGGCGGCGGGGGGCCGGAAGCGCTCTTGCGCGCCCTCGTCGGCCTGCCCGTGGACGACCCGGTGCTGGCGGACATCTTCTGGAAGATCCGCCTGCCGCGCGTCTTGCTCGCCGCCTTGACCGGCGCGGTGCTTGCGCTGGGGGGCCTCGTCTTTCAGGCGCTGCTGCGCAACCCGCTCGCCGAGCCTTACATCCTCGGGATCTCGGGCGGGGCGGCGATCGGGGCGATTCTGGGGATCCTCGCCGGCCTGCCGCGCTACCCCTGGGGAAGCCTCGCCTCCTTCGCCGGGGCCTTAGGGACGGTAGGCTTGCTCGTGCTCTTCACCTCCTGGAAGACCGCCCTCGGAAAAGACGCCCTCCTCCTTTCGGGAGTGATGATCAACGCCTTCTGCGGTGCGGTCATCCTCTTTCTCATCTCGGTCACCTCCGATGTGCGGCTTTTCAACATCCTCTCCTGGCTGATGGGGGATCTCTCCCTTGCCGCCATGGAGCAGGTGGCGCTGCTCGCCGCGGTGACGGCCGCCTGTGCGGCGGGGCTCTTTTTTCTCTCCCACGGGATGAACCTGCTGCTCTTGGGTTCGGATGCCGCCCGGGGCCTCGGGGTTCCGCTCGAAGCCCTCACTTGGGCGCTCTTGATCCTTACCTCGCTCATGGTGGGGGTGAGCGTGAGCCTCTGCGGGTTGCTCGGCTTCGTGGGGCTCGTCATGCCGCACCTCCTGCGCCTGCTCTTTGGGCCCGACCACCGGGTGCTCGTCCCGGCCTGCGTGCTCGCCGGGGCTTCCTACATGATCCTGTGCGATCTGCTTGCGCGCGTGCTGCCGCGGCAGGGCGAGATGCCGGTCGGCGTGGTGACCGCGCTCATCGGAGCGCCCGCCTTCATCGTTCTTTTGCGCCGGGCGGTCCGATGAACGCGGCGATCGAGGTCTCCGGCGTATCCTTCTCCTACGAGGAGACCCCCGTCCTGCGGGGAATCTCCTTTCGCGTCGAGGAGGGCGATTACTTCGTCATCATCGGCCCCAACGGCTCGGGCAAGACGACGCTCCTGAAACTGCTCTGCGGCCTGCTTAAGCCCCAAAGCGGCAGCCTCACCCTGTTCGGCCTGCCGCTTTCCCGCTACCGCCGAAGAGCGCTGGCGCGTCTGGCCGCGCTCGTTCCCCAGGCGGCCACCATCGATGCGCCCTTTCGGGTGGCGGAATTCGTCCTCCTCGGACGCGCCCCCCACCAAGGGCCGCTCGGATTGGAAACCCCCGAAGATGTCGCCATTGCCCGCGAGGCGATGGAATTCACCGGGACAGGGCATCTCGCCGGCCGCCGCATGGACCGTCTGAGCGGGGGCGAGCGCCAGCGGGTTCTGATCGCCCGGGCCCTCTGCCAGCGGCCGCGGATCCTCTTGCTCGACGAGCCGACGGCCTACCTGGATCTCGCCCACCAGGCCCAGATCGTGGACCTGATGGAGGCGCTGCGCACCGAGCGGGGCGTCACGGTGGTGCTCGTTTCCCACGACGTGAACCTGGCCGCGATGTACGCCAGCCGCATGGTTCTGCTCGCGGGGGGGGAGATTTTGGCGGCGGGGCCTCCGCAGGCGGTGATCGCCGAGGCGCCGCTGGCGCGGGCCTACGGCTGCCGCCTGGCGGTCGAGACGACCGCCGGCGGGCTTCCCCGCGTGAGCCTTGTCCCGAACGGGAATTGCGGCCCGAGCTCCTCGCGCCCCGCGGCCGCCGTAACGGAGATGGAGCGATGATCCTCGTCAAACAGGGATGGCGTTGGATCCGGCGTCCGGATGAGGCGCTGGAGGTGATCGAGCGCGCCGGACGCGTCTGCTACCGCTCCGAGGAGCGGATCGGCGAGGGGACCGCCGCGCCCTTCGTGCGCCGCCTCATTCGGCTCGGGCACCACTCGGTCATCGAGCATGGGACGGCGACGGTTGAGTTCACGACGAACCGCGGCGTCACCCACGAGCTCGTCCGCCACCGGCTGGCGAGCTTCTCCCAGGAGTCGACGCGCTATGTGAATTACGGCGGCCGCGAGATGGAGTTCATCGAGCCGGTCTGGTGGGAGTCTGCTTCCGAGCCTGCGCGGCGGCGTTTTCTGGCCGCGCTCGCCGCCTGCGAGGCGGCTTACGGCGATCTGCTGGCCGCGGGCTGGCGTCCGGAGCAGGCGCGCGAGGTCCTCCCCAATGCCTTGAAAACCGTGATCGTCGTCAGCGCGAACCTGCGGGAGTGGCGCCACATCTTCGCGCTGCGCACCGGCCCCCGCGCCCACCCGCAGATCCGCGAGCTTCTGCTCTCCTGCCTGCGGGGCTTTCAGGAGGTCGTGCCGGCCGTCTTCGAGGATCTGCCTTTTGCCGACGGGCCGCATCCATCCCCCTGAAAGATGCTAACCCCACGGGCTCGCAAGGAGGAGGCCAAGCGCGACGCCACTGACGAAAATCCCATCACCGTATGCGGCGTGCGGCTCTGTCCCGCCTTTTTCGCCGCCTGCCGGGCCTCAGGGCGCTTCGGTGACCACGCTGAAGGAAGAGCATCCGGCCGTGCGCACGCGGTCGATCACCCGGACGAGGAGCCCCACGGCCGCTTCGCGGTCGGCGCGGATGCGGACCGTGCGCTCCGGAACGAGGCTCAAGCCCGCCTGCAGCGCGGAGGCGAGCTCCTCGAGACCGATCGGCTGTTCGCCGAGAAAGACGCTTCCTTCCCGGGTGAGACTGATCGTGAGGGGCTCGTCGGCCCGGGATTCGGCGGTCGTGGACTCGGGCAACCGCACGCGAATCGCCGGGTCGAAAGAGATGCTGTAGGTGATCAGGAAAAAGAGCAGCAGGTTGAAGACGATATCGACCAGGGGGGCGAGGTCGAGACGGCCGTTTCGCCGGCGCCGGCGCTCAAATTCCATGGCGGTTTCTTTCGAGGACGGCGAGCGTGAAGGACTTCATGCTCAGGGCGATGCCGTCGAGCCTTCCCTCGAGGAAGTGCAGCGCCACGTGGGTCGGCACGGCGACGAAGAGGCCGGCCGCGGTCGTGATCAGGGCCTCGTAGATCCCGCCGGCCACCATCGAGGGTTCGATCCGGGTTCCGCTGTGGGCGGCGATGCTCATGAAGGCCTGGATCATGCCGGTCACCGTGCCGGTGAGGCCGAGCAGGGGGGCGATGCCGGCGATGAGCGAGAGCAAGCCCAGGCCTTTTTCGAGTTCGCGCACCGCGCGGGTACCGATGAGGGCGAGCTGGTCGCGGTCGCCGCCGCGTTTGGCCTCCGCCAAAAGGAAGGCGAGTTCACGCGGCGGCCGAGCCAGCAGCTCGTCCACCCCGGCCGAAAGCCTGCGGCGAACCCCGTGGAGCTGACTCCCCTTGGCGAGGATCAGGGCCAGCGCGGTCACCGAGCAAAAGAGAATGGGCCACATGAGCGGCCCGCCCTTCCAGAAGAAATCAATCATGCGCCGAGCCTTTCAGGACGAATTTGACGGGCAGGATCGCCCGGCAGGCGACGGGGCGGCCGTCGCGCAGGGCCGGCCGGAAGCTCGAGGCCCGCGCCGCCCGCAGGGCCTCTTCGTCGAAGTCGGGCCCCGCGCTCTCGAGAACCTCGACCTCCTCGAGTCGGCCCTCGGCGTCGATCGAGAGCGCCAAGACCACCGTTCCCTCACGGCCCATTTCGCGGGCAAGGCGCGGATAGCGGGGGAGCACCCGCTTCAAGAAAGCCGGAGCCCCGCTGGTCCCCAACAGGGAAGGCGTCGGATCCTTCTCCTCCGGGGGCACGGCGGCGAAGAGGGCGACGGCGGGCGCCGGCAGCGGAGGGGGCTCGGGGGCCTGTGCCGCCGGATCCGGGTCCGGGGCTGCGAGCGCGACCTCCGCCCGAGGGGCC
>CAZQUP010000148.1:0-4904 GCA_964596545.1 uncultured Desulfatibacillum sp.
CCGCCCCCGATCCGGCCCCCGAGACGCTGGAGGCGGAGCTCGCCCGCTTGCAGAAGCAGCTCACCCGCATCGGGGAGGTGAACCTCGGGGCGATCCGCGAATTCCAGGAGCTCTCCGCGCGGTACGAATTCTTAAACGCCCAGAAGCGGGATCTCGAAAAGGCGATCGACGACCTCCAGCGCGTCATTCGCAAGATCAACACCGTCTCCCAGGAGCGATTCCTCGCCACCTTTGAGGCCATCAACGAAAAACTGAAAGAGGTCTTCCCGCGGCTCTTCAACGGGGGCTCGGCCGAACTCGTGCTCACCCGGCCCGAAGACCCTTTGGAAACCGGCGTCGAGTTCATGATCCACCCCCCCGGCAAGAAGCTCACACGCATGAGCCTGCTCTCGGGAGGCGAAAAGGCGCTGGCGGCGATCGCCTTCCTGTTTGCGATCTTTCTCATCCGGCCGACCGCCTTCTGCCTGCTCGACGAAATCGACGCCCCGCTCGACGAGTCGAACGTCTACCGTTTCAACGAGCTCCTCGGGCACATCGGCGAGACCTCCCAGATTCTCATGATCACCCACAACAAACGCTCGATGGAGTTCGCCGACATGCTCTTCGGGATCACGATGGAGCAGAAGGGCATCTCTTCCGTGGTTTCCGTGAGTCTGCGGCGGCCCGAATCGCAGGCCGCCTGAACCCCCGTCGCCGCCCGGCGACGGGGCTCCGGCAGAAGAGGCGCATCAGCCCGTGTCCTGGTTTTCGCGACCCTCCGATCCCGCCGGCGGCGAGCGGGAAGCACGCGCCGGCCTGTTCGCGCGTCTGCGCGAGCGGCTCTCCAAGACCCGCCGCAACCTGAGCGCAGGACTGGGGAGAATCCTTTCCGGCCGCTCCGCGGTCGACGCCGCGCTCCTCGAAGAGATCGAAGAGCTCCTGATCACTTCGGATCTCGGGGTGAAGACGGCCGCGGCGCTGATCGAACGGCTCTCCGCCGCGCGTCCCGCCGATCCGGGCGAAATCGAGCGCCTGCTGCGCGAAGAACTCCTGGCCGCGCTCCGCCCCTCGGGCGCCCCGCCGTCGCCGGAGCCGGGCACCGCGCCGCGGGTCATTCTCGTGGTCGGGGTCAACGGGACGGGAAAAACGACCACGATCGGCAAACTGGCCGCACGGTACGTGCGCGCCGGACGCCGCGTGCTGCTCGCCGCGGCGGACACCTTCCGCGCCGCGGCGGGCGAGCAGCTCGCCGTTTGGGCCGAACGTGCGGGGGCCGCACTTCTCAGCCGTCCGGAGGGAAGCGATCCGGCGGCCCTCGCTTACGATGCCGTCTCCTCCGCGTGCGCCCGCGGCATCGATGTCGTCCTCGTGGACACGGCGGGTCGGCTGCATACGAAGACGAACCTCATGGAAGAGATCCGCAAGATCCGCCGCTCGATCGCCAAGCGGCTGCCCGGCGCCCCCCATGAGGTGCTGCTCGTGCTCGACGCGACGACCGGGCAGAACGCGGTCTCCCAGGCGCGGCTCTTTCACGAGGCGCTCGGCCTGACGGGCATCGTTCTCACCAAGCTCGACGGCACCGCCAAGGGAGGGATCGCGGTGGCGGTCACCCGCGAGGTCGGGGTCCCGCTGCGCTACCTCGGCATCGGCGAGGCGATCGATGATCTGCAGGACTTTGACCCCGAGGCCTTCGTGGAAGCGCTGCTCGCGCGCGAGGAAGCCCGGTGAGCTTCGCCGCCGGCGGGGCGCCGATCGCGCCGAGATTTCTGTTGACAGCGCCACCGCCGTTCGATATCGACGGGCATCGTGTTTTCCGCCTTTGAGACGTCTGCACGCACCCTGGATCAAGGAGAGAACTGATGACCAAAGCCGAACTGATCGAAAAAGTGGCGAAGGACGCAGGAATTTCCAAAACCGCGGCCGCAGCGGCGCTGCAGTCCTTCATGGACAACGTGACCCGCGCCCTCAAGAAGCCCGAGGGCAAGGTGACCCTCGTCGGTTTCGGAACCTTCAGCAAGTCCAAGCGCAAGGCGCGCAAAGGCCGCAATCCTCAGACCGGCGAGCCGATCAAGATCAAGGCGGCGACCGTGGTACGCTTCAAGGCCGGAAAGGCGCTCAAGGACGCGCTCTGATTTTCGGCTGCCCCCGCAAATCCCGGTCCGGAGCGCGGGGCCTGCTCCGGCGCGCCCCGCTTCGCTCGGCTCGCTCGTCGACTCCGGAGGGGGGTCTTTCAGCGGACGATCGCGAAATCGGTGTATTCGCCCGTGGGGGGCTCCCAGGAAAGATCGAGCGCGTCGACACGCGCGAGCGCCGGCCCTTTCCGACACCAGGCGAGCATCTCCTCGACCCGCCGGCGCTCGCCCTCGATCACCGCCTCCACCCGGCCGTCGGGAAGGTTCCGCACCCAGCCGCAGACCCCGATGCGGCCGGCCGCGCGCCGGGTCTCCAGACGGAAGGCCACTCCCTGGACCCGGCCGCTGACGAAGACGTGGGCCCGAACACGCTCCTCCACCGCCTGCCTCCTGCTCCATTCCAGTTCGGCGCACAGGCCCCCGCCGTCCTCACCGCGAACCGCAGAGCTTGAGCCACTCCTCCTCGGAGAGGACCCGGAGGCCGAGTTCACGCGCTTTTTTCTCCTTGGCTCCCGCACCGGAACCGGCGACCACGAAGTCGGTTTTCCGCGAAACCGAGCCCGCGACGTTCGCTCCCAGCGCTTCGGCGCGGGCCTTGGCCTCGCTGCGGCTCATCGATTGCAAGGCCCCCGTGAACACGACCGTCTTGCCTGCCAAAGGGGAAGCCGCGGCCGCCCCTTCCGCGGCGGGAAGAACCCTCACCAGAGGATCCTGCCCTCCCGCCCGCGGCCCGGTGAGGGCGTCCAGGACCTCGCGGTTGTGCTCCGCGGCGAAGAACTCAAGCAGATCCCGGGCGACCGAAGGCCCGATGCCGTCCAGCGCCAACAGCTCCGCCCGCTCCTCGGAGTCCGCGATGAGCGCCGCCGCCAAAGACTCCCGGAAACGCTCGAAGCTGCGGTAGCGCCGGGCGAGCAGCCGGGCGGTCGCCTCGCCGACCTGGCGGATCCCCAGCGCGTAGATGAACCGCTCGAGGGGGATCTCGCGGGCGCGCCGGATGGCGGCAAACAGGTTCTGCGCCGATTTCTCACCCCAACCCTCCCAGGTGCGAAGCGGCGGAAACTCCGCTCCGTCGCGCTCCTCGAGGGTGAAGATGTCGGGCGGGATGCGGATCAGCCCCTTCGCGTAGAAGAGCTCGATGTTTTTCTCGCCGAGCCCCTCGATGTCGAAGGCCCCGCGGGAAGCGAAGTGCCGCAGGCGTTCGACCGCCTGCGCCGGGCAGAACAGCCCCGCCGGGCAATAGGTGTCCGCCTCGCCCGCCTGCCGCACGAGACGGCTGCCGCAGGCGGGACAGCGCTCCGGGAAGGAATACAGGCCGCTCCCCGGGGGGCGGCGCTCGGGCAGGACCGCGACCACCTGCGGAATCACGTCGCCTGCCCGCTGAACGACGACGGCGTCGCCGACACGGATGTCCTTGCGCGCGATTTCGTCGGCGTTGTGCAGGGTCGCCCGCCGGACGAGGACGCCGCCGATCCCGATCGGCCGGAGCAGCGCCACGGGAGTGATCTTCCCCGTGCGGCCGACCTGGCAGCGGATCTCCTCGACGACCGTGATGCCGCGCTCAGGCGGGAATTTCCAGGCGACCGCCCAGCGCGGCGAGCGGCTAGTCGGCCGCTCCATCAGCCGAGCCTGCCATTCCAGGCGCTCGATCTTGAGGACGATGCCGTCGATCGTGAAGCCGAGCCGGCTGCGCTCGGCCTCCATGCGCTCGTAGTAAGCGCGTAGCCCCTCGGCCGCCGCCCCCGTGACGCGCACGCGGGCGCGCGGCTCGCAGATCCGGAAGCCGAAGTCGCGAAGGCGCTGCATGGCCTCCGACTGGGTTGCGGCGAGCGCCCTAGAAACCTCCCCCCAGCCGTGCGCCGCAAAACGGAGCGGCCGGCCGGCGGTCACCGCCGGATCGAGCTGGCGCAGGCTTCCGGCCGCGGCGTTGCGCGGGTTGGCGAAGATCTTTCCCCCGGACCGCTCCTGCTGCTCGTTCAGGCGGAGAAAATCCTCGTCGGTCATGAACACTTCCCCCCGAACCTCGAGGACCGAGGGCCAGCCCGTCCCCGAAAGGCGCTGGGGGATGTCGGGGATCCCGAGGGCGTTCGCCGTGACCTCCTCGCCTTCCTGGCCGTCGCCGCGGGTCGCGGCTTGGACGAGGCGCCCTTCCTCGTAGCGCAGGGAACAGGAAACCCCGTCGATTTTAGGCTCGCAGGCGAGGTCGATCGGCGTCTGCAGGTCCTGAAGATCCCGCAGGAACTGCCGCACGCTCTCCAGCCACTCGCGCACCTCTTCGAAGGTCATCGCGTTCTGAAGCGAGAGCATGGGGAGGCGGTGGATCACCCTGCGAAAGCCCGGCGCCGGCGGCGCCCCCACGGCGCGCACGGGGCTGTCCTCGCGGGCGAGGTGCGGAAAGCGTTTTTCGATCGCCTCGTGGCGGCGCCGTAGGGCGTCGTAGGCGGCGTCGCTGATCTCGGGGCGGTCCTCGCCGTGGTAGAGACGGTCGTGACGGGCGATGAGACGGGCGAGCCGAGCGAGTTCCCTGCGGGCCTGCGCCTCGCTCAGCGCTTCGACCGCAACGGAGGCGGTATCTTCGGATGTCCGGGATCGGGTCATGGACGGGGACTCCTCGGGTCTGCGGCGGTCCCTCGCCTCGCGCGTGCCCCGGTCGCAGCGGGATCGCCGGGAACCGACCGCGTCCGGCAGAAGCGGGCGACGATCTTCGCCCCCCGCCTGCGGCCGGCGGCAAAGCGCGGGTCGCGGAACCCCGGCCGCCAGGCGGAGCCGGAGAGCTCGTCGGAGACGACGAGCAGG
>CAZQUP010000149.1:0-4747 GCA_964596545.1 uncultured Desulfatibacillum sp.
CGCCGCCGGGACCGCCTCCGGAGCCGCCGCCCGCGTCCCGGGCCTCCGAGCCGCCCGAGGACTTCGGGCTCGATCTTCTCGTCGACATCCCCGTCGAGCTCACCGTGGAGCTCGGTCGAAGCCGCATCCCGATCCAGGAGCTGCTCCGACTGCAGCCGGGATCGGCGCTCAAGCTCTCCCGCCTCGAGGGCGAACCGGTCGACATCCTGGCGAACGACGTCCTCATCGCCCGCGGAGAGGTCGTCGTGAAAAACGAAAAATACGGCATCCGCATCACCGAGATCGCCGGCCGCCGCGATCGGCTGCGCGGCCTCAAAGATTAGCGCGCCGGAACCGGGATCCGCCGCAGGGGCCGCCCGAGCGCCTCGAGAAAGCGCACGAAGGCCTCACGGCCGAGCACGAGGGTCGCCGTGTTGACCAGGGGATGCACCTGGAGCCCCTCCGCGCTCCAGAGCTCCTCGTCGAGCAGCAGCTCCACGCGGCCTGCGGGGTCGTTCACCACGGCCAACGGGGTCACCGCCCCCGGCGTAATGCCCAGCAAAGATTCCAGCCGCTCGGCCGAAGCGAGACCCAGCCGTTGCAAGCCGAGCGCACGGGAGAGAGCGGCGAGGTCGACCGCTTTCCGCGCCGGAACGGTCAGCAGCAGATGGCGCCTCCCCGGCTTGTCCCGCAGAAAGAGGTTTTTTGTCTTCGCACCGGGAAGCGGCGGGACATGCCGTTCCGCTTCGGCCACGGTGAAGACCGCCGGGTGGGTGACCCGCCGATAGCGGATTCCTAGGGTCGCGAGAAAAGAAAGCAGCCCCGCCTCGTCCATGTCTGCACCTCCCCGCAGCCGGCTTGACACCGGCTCGCCCCTCCCGTATGAGGGATGCCTTCCCGAAGGTCAACCCCGAGCCGGAAAGGAGGCCTGCATGGCCGCAAACCGCCTGCTCTACCTCTCCCAGGCCGACGTGGTACGGGTCGGCCTTTCGATGGAAGAGATCATCGAGGCCCTCGAAACCGCCTTCCGCGCCAAGGGCGAGGGTCGCACCGAAATGCCCCCCAAGCCCGGGATCCACCCGGGGGGCGGGAACAACTTCCTCCACGCCATGCCGGCCTACATCCCCGACCTCCAGTCCGCCGGAATCAAGTGGGTGGGCGGCTTCCCCGAGAACCCGAAGCGGGGGCTGCCTTACATCACGGGGTTGCTGATCTACAACGACGTTCAAACGGGACTTCCGCTTGCGGTCATGGACTGCGTGTGGATCACCGCCAAGCGCACGGGCGCGGCGAGCGCCGTGGCCGCGCGCCGCCTCGCGCGGCCGGAATCCTCGGTTCTCGGCGTCCTCGGCTGCGGGGTCCAGGCGCGCAGCCATGCCGAGGCCCTGCGGGTCACCCACCCCCTGCGCCGCATCCTCGCCTACGACATCGATCCCGCCGCGGCCGAACGCTACGCCCGGGAAATCGGCGGCCGGCTCGAGCTCGAGGTCATCCCCGTCCAGACCCCGCGCGAAGCGGTGCAGGGCTGCGACATCGTCGTGACCGCCGGCCCCATCTTGAAGACGCCGCACGCCACGATCCAGGCGGGCTGGCTCGAGCCGGGGGCCTTCGCCTCACTCGTCGACTACGACTCCTACTGGAGCCGCGCGGCACTTGCCGAGGCGGCCAAGTTCTGCACCGACGACGTCCCCCAGCTCCGGCTCTACCAGTCGATGGGTTATTTTCAGGGAATTCCGGAGATTTATGCCGATCTGGGAGAACTCGTCACGGGGCGCAAGCCCGGCCGCGAGGACCCTTCCGAACGCACGATGACCGCCAACCTCGGACTGGCGATCGACGACATGGCCGTGGCTCCGCTCATCTATCGCCGCGCCTGCGAAAAAGAAATCGGCACCTGGCTCGAACTGTGACGGCGCGTGTCGGGCGCCAATGGAGACGCCTTGACAGACTGAGGCGCGTTTAGTAGTTTCACGGCGCTTCGCCTGCAAGCGGTCTCGGCCGGTGGGCTTTCGGCTTACCCTAACGGAGGTTGCAGGACCGTACCCATCACTTCAACCCAAGGAGGCAGCCATGACCCGTCGTTTCGCTCTCGTCGTCGCGTTGGTGGTGCTCGCCGGGTTCACATTGGCGGGGTTCGCCCAGGCGGCCCCTCCCAAAGACCCGATCGGCGTCGTCACGATCAAGAAGGGACAGCCCGTCCACATCGCCTACTGGATGGTCGTCGCCGGGCCGGATGCCTCGCTCGGCACCGACACCAAGCGCGGGGTGGAAATCGCGATCCAGGACAAGGGGGGAAAGCTGTTGGGACACCCGATCAAGCTGAGCGGCCAGGACGAAGGCTGTAACGCCGAAGGCGGTCAGGCCGCAGCCACCAAGATCGCCTCCGATCCGACGGTCGTCGCGGCGATCGGCTCGAACTGCTCGAGCGCCGCCCGGCCCGGTGCGCCGATCCTCTGGAAGGCGGGCATTCCCACGGTGTCGCCCTCGAACACCGCCCCCTACCTCACCGATCCCAAGCGCGGTCCGGAGTATGACGGCTACATGCGCACGGCGCACAACGACAAGGTGCAGGGCGCGGTGGCCGCCCAATTCGCGATCAAAAAGCTCGGGGTGAAGACCGCGGCCACGATCCACGACGGCAGCGTTTACGCCGAGCAGCTCCAGGCGGTCTTCGCCGAGGAGTTCAAGAAGCTGGGCGGCACGATCACCAGCCAGGAGGCCGTCGCCCCGACCGACACCGACATGCGGCCGGTGCTGACCAAGATCGCGACCCAGAAGCCGCAGTTCATCTACTACCCGATCTTCATCGCCGCCGCCGGGCACATCACCCGCCAGGTGAAGGAAGTGGCCGGCCTCGAGCAGACCTATCTCATGAGCGCCGACGGCTCCTTCTCGCCCGATTTCTACAAGGCGGCCGGCGAAGCGGCGGTGGGCATGTTCCACTCGAGCCCGGATTTCTCGGCCTTCGCCGCCGGCTACAAGGGCTTCCTCGAAAAGCACCAGAAAAAGTACGGGGAGAAGCCGATCGCGCCTTTCCACGCCCACGGCTACGATGCGGCGCTGATGGTCTTCAACGCGATCGAAAAGGTCGCCGTAAAGGAAGGGGACACGCTCTACATTCCGCGCAAAGCCCTTCGGGATGCGCTTTACGCGACCCAGGGCCTGAAGGGGCTCACGGGCACGCTCACCTGCGATTCCTACGGCGACTGCGCCGACCCGCGGATCGCGGTCTACCGGCAGACCGCGGAGAACATCAAAAAACTCGTCAACCCGGAATCCCCCTTCTGGAAGCCCTACTGATTCCGACCGGGGGATCGATCCCTTCCCCGCAGGACGCCCTCCTGCGGGGAGAGCCTCCCGCTTGACCGGAGCCGGGTCCGACTTCGGGCCCGGCTCTTTTGCAGGCGCCGCCCGGAGCGCTGGCAGATTTCATCGAAGGAAGGCGACGCGATGGCCCGACCGACGCGCAGAAAGCTCACGCCGACCGACATCGTGATGTGGACGATCGGGGCGATCCTGATCGCGCTCATCCTCTGGGGCTCGATCGCCACCCTCGCCCGGGGCGCCTACAGCCTCGACCACTGGATCGACTTCACGATTTTCGGCCTGGCCCAGGGAAGCATCTACGCCCTGATCGCCATGGGCTACACCATGGTCTACGGGGTGCTGCGCATGATCAACTTCGCCCACAGCGAGGTCTTCATGAGCGGCCCCTACACGGCCTACTACGTCGCGGCCTACTTCTACCGCAGCGGGCTTCTGGAAGCCCATCCCGTGCTCAGCATGACGATGGTCTTTCTTGTCTCCATGGCGGTCTCGACGCTGATCGCCTATCTCCTCGAGATGATCGCCTACCGCCCGCTGCGAAGCGCGCCGCGGCTGGTGCCGCTGATCACGGCGATCGGCGCCTCCTTCTTCCTGCAGTACGTTTTCCGCGGCCTCTACGGCTCCGGCTTCCAGGCCTACCCCGTGATCCGGGCCCTCGAAGGCCCGATGTACCTCGGGCCGGTGCGGATCCTGAAATTCCAGCTGCTGGTGATCTTCGCCGCCGCCCTGCTCATGATCGCCCTCTACCAGTTCACCCAGCGCACCCGACTCGGCCGCGCGCTGCGCTCGGTGTCCGAGGACAAGGAGGCCGCGGCCCTGATGGGGGTGGACGTCGACCGCATGATCTCCATGACCTTCATGATCGGGGGGGCGGCCGCCGGGGCCGCAGGCGTGCTTTACGCGATCATGTTCAAACAGGTCCATTTCTTCATGGGCTTCATCCCCGGCTTGAAGGCCTTCACCGCGGCGGTGCTGGGGGGCATCGGCAACATCCCGGGCGCCATGCTGGGGGGGATCTTCCTGGGGCTCGTCGAGTCGATCGGCCCCAGCCTCTTCCTCGACGGCCTGGGGATCACCGCTCCCTACCAGTTGAAGGACGCGATCGCCTTCACCATGCTCGTCCTGGTGCTGATCTTCCGCCCGACCGGCATCCTGGGCGAGCGGCTCGCGGTGAAGAAAGCCTGAGGTTGAGGAGGGGCGCAGCATGAGACCCGAAACGTCGGAACGCCTCCCGGGGCTGAGACTGGGGCTGGTCGCCGGGGCCTGCCTCGTCCTGCTCACCCTGGTCGGGATCGTGGAGGCCTTCAGCCAGCGCGAGATCGTCAGCGGCCTACTCTCCATGGGCGAGGGGCTGCTGCTCTTCACGGGGCTCTTCATCGCCTACCTCGCGGCCGACCGCGGCCTGCGGAGCGCAGGCGTCGGCCGGGCGCTCGCCGCGGGG
>CAZQUP010000150.1:0-4700 GCA_964596545.1 uncultured Desulfatibacillum sp.
CCAGTCGACCCGCACCGCGGCCGCCCGGAACCGCCCCCCGCCCCAGCCGACCGCACCATAGCAGAAGAGCGGAAGCGTTCGTGCCCCTTCCCGTTCGCGGTATGCGGGGGCCCAGGTGGCGACGACCCCCGGGGAGTTGAACGCCGCAACCGGCACCAATGGGGTGTCGGGCGCCTCGGGATGGCTGGGAACCGGCTCGAGACGTTTCCTTTCCCGGTGGTAGAGAAGCGGCACGCGGTCCGGCAGGAGAAAAAGCTCGCTTCCCTGGGGAAGCGGGATTGTCTCCGCGTGCTCAAGCGGCGCAAAGATTCCTTGCGCCATCCCGACCGCGGCGTATTCGGGTAGATCGAAGATGCGGCCGCCGGGATCGGCGACCAGGGCGGCGAGGTGGTCGTGGGGCGATCGTTTCGCGTCCATCGGGGTCGGGCTTCGGCCTCGGGCCGTTGTCGTCTTTTGTAGAAGGAGGCGAAAGCCTTGTCAAAGGGGCGGGCGGCTCTTGACCCGACACAACCCCGATGCTAATCCCGGGCGGAATCATTCCGCCGCGGAAGAGGGATAGGATCGCCGGCGATGCGAATTGCGCCCGACAAGGTCATGGGGTTGGAGGAGGCTGTTTCCCGGTTCGTTTTCGACGGGGCCCATCTGTCCATCGGGGGGTTCACCTGCAACCGCAACCCAATGGCCGCGGTCTACGAAATCATCCGCCAGCGTAAAAAAGGGTTCCACCTTTACGCCCATTCGAACGGCCAGGGCGTGGACGAGCTCGTGGGGGCGGGCTGTGTCGCGCGCATCGAGATCGCCTACGCCGGCACGGGGCGCTTCGCTCCGACCTGCATCCGGTTTCGCAAAGCCGTCGAATCGGGCGGCATTCAGTTCGAGGACTATTCCAACTACCAGATGACGCTCCGCTTCCTCGCCGGGGCGATGGGCGTTCCCTTTCTTCCGACGCGCTCGGGCCTGGGAACCGATATTCTCGCCCGCTGGGGGTTTTCCGAGCCGATGCGGGCGGCCGACCCGCGGCTTCCGAAGAAGAAGCTCGTCGTTCTCGAAAATCCTTTCGGTGACTGGGCGGAAACCGAACGCGTGGTCCTCGTGCCCGCGATCCGACCCGACGTCACCTTGCTTCACGTCCAGAAGGCCGCACCCGACGGCACCTGCCGCATCGCCGGACTCGCCTTCGCCGATGTGGAACAGGCCCGTGCCGCGCGCCATGTCGTCGTGACCTGCGAAGAGCTTGTGGGGCCGGAGGATTTGCGCGACGAGCCCGAGCGCAACCAGATCCCCGGGGTGGTCGTCGACGCCGTGGTCCATGTTCCCTACGGCGCCTACCCCACGGCCTGTTACCGCCATTACGACTACGATCCCGTGTTCCTGAGCGACTACCGCACGGCGGCGACCGACGAGGGACGCTGGGCGGAATACCTCGAGCGTTGGGTCTTCGCCCTGCGGGACCAAGCCGCGCGCATCGCCGCGGTGGGCCCGGAGCGGCTCTCCGCCATCCAGGCCGACCCCCGCACGGGATACGCCACCGGCCTCAAGCGCTGAGGCCGGATTCCGCCATGACCGGGAGAGGGCCCATGGAATACACCCGCCGGGAGCTGATGACGCTTGCCGCCGCGCGCAAGATCCGCGACGGCGAAATCGTCTTCTGCGGCACGGGGATCTCGATGCTCGCCGCGACGGCGGCCAAGCACATCTACGCTCCGAACAGCGTGATCATCTTCGAGACCGGCGCCGTCGACTCGCGTCTCGAGGAGATTCCGCTCGCCGTCGGCGACCCCCGGGTCATGTACGGCGCCTCCTCGTGCACGGGGTTGGCCGACGCCTTCGCCCTCATGCAGAACCCGACGACCGGGCGGCATGTCGTCGGCATCCTGGGGGCGGCGCAGATCGACCGCTTCGGCAACCTCAATTCGACGGCGATCGGAGAGTATCTCCACCCGAAGGTGCGCTTCTCGGGGAGCGGCGGGGCCTGCGATGTCGCCTCCTTCGTCGACCGCACGATCCTCTTCATGCAACACGAGCGCCGGAAGTTCGTGAAACGGGTCGATTACCTCACGAGTCCCGGCTGGCTCGACGGGGCGGACGGCCGGCGTCGCGCGGGTCTGCCCGGCGGCGGACCGGAGGCCGTGATCACCGACCTGGCGGTGATGGCCTTCGACCCGGAGAGCCGCGAGATGTTCCTCGAGGCCTGGTACCCGGGAGGAAGCCCGCAGGAGGTCCTGGCGCACATGGAGTTTTCCGTGGATGTTTCGCGGGCCCGCGAGCTTGAGCCACCGACCCCGCGCGAGCTCAAGATCCTGCGCGAGATCGTGGACCCCCAGCGGCTGATCTTGGGATAAAAAGCCGCCGGCTGCGGCTTGAAGCGGATGCCGGCTTTTCCTTCCCCCGACCCCCCGGCTGCCGCCCGGGGGTGCCTCCGCGATCCTCCGACGGACGCGGATCTCCTCGCTTCGCGGCAAAAGCTGCAACTCCCAGAGTCATTCCCTTCAGCTCGAGCGGCGGATCTCCTCCAGCCCTGCCTCCAGGATCGAAAGCCCCTTTTCCAGCTCGGCGTCGGTGATGACGAAGGGGGCGAGCACGCGGATCACGTTGCTGTAGGTGCCGCAGACGAGCAGGATCAGGCCGCGCTCGAGGCAGAAGGCGGCGAGCCGCTTCGCCTCTTCAGCCGCGGGCGCGCGCTCCGCACCCCGCACCAGCGTGAAGCCGAGCATCGCCCCCAGCCCGCGGATCTCGCCGATCTGGGGAAAGCGTTGCCGCCACATCTCGAAGCGCGCTTTCAGTTTTTCCCCGAGCCGACGGGCTTTGCCGAGCATGTCCTCTTCCTCGAAGACCTCGAGCACGGCGAGGGCTGCGGCGCAGGCCACAGGGTTTGCGCCGTAGGTGCCGCCCAGGCCCCAGGGGTGCACGGAATCCAGAACCTCCGCCCGGCCGACCACGGCCGCGATCGGCATTCCGGCGCCCAGGCTCTTGGCGACCGTGATGAGATCGGGCTCGACACCCCAGTGCTCGATGGCGAACATGCGCCCCGTGCGCCCCATGCCGCTTTGGATCTCGTCGGCGACGAAGAGAATGCCGTGCTCGCGGCAGATGCGGACGAGCTCCTGGAAGTAGCCCGGGGGCGGTGCGATGAATCCCCCTTCGCCCTGGACCGGCTCGGCCACGACGCAGGCGACCGCTTCGGGGTTCACGTGCTTGACGAAGAAATCGTTCAGTTTCTCCGGGCCGAGCGTGTCGCCGAAAGGCATGCGGTAGACCTCGGGGGCGAAGGGGCCGAAGCCGAACTTGTAGGGCTTGACCTTGCTCGTCATCGTCATCGTGAGCAGCGTCCGGCCGTGGTAGGCGTTCTCGAAGACGATGACCGCGGGGCGCTTCGTGTAGTAGCGCGCGATCTTGACCGCGTTTTCCACGGCCTCGGCCCCGCTGTTCACGAAGAGGGCCTTCTTGGGAAAGTCGCCCGGGGTCACGCGGCAGAGTTTTTCGGCGAGCCGCACGGCGACTTCGTAGGGGCTCACCATGAAGCAGGTGTGATGGAACTTTTCGGCTTGCTCGCGGATGGCCGCCGCCACCCGCGGGTGGCAGTGGCCGATGTTCATGACCCCGATGCCGCCGCCGAAATCGATGTATTCCCGGCCCTCCACGTCGCGCACGATGGCCCCGCGGGCGGATTCGACGTAGAGGGGGGTGAGGCTGGCCACTCCGGCCGAGATCGCCCGCAATCGGCGTTCCTGGAGGCTCGGGTTGGTGACGGAGGATGTCTGCATGGGTTGGTTCTCCTTGGGCAAGGGGGATTCAGATTCCGAGATAGGCCGTGCGGACATGGGGGTTTCCGAGGAGCTCCGCGGCCGGCCCTTCGAGCACGATCCGGCCGTGCTCGAGCACGTAGCCGCGCCGGGAGAGCTCGAGCGAGTGGCGCACGTCCTGCTCGACCAGCAGGACGGTCGTGCCCTGCGCGGCGATCCGCCGCACGGTCTCGAAGATGTCGCGGATGAGGATCGGCGCCAGCCCCAGCGAGGGTTCGTCGAGCATGAGCAGCCGGGGCCGCGCCATCAGCCCCCGGCCGATGGCGAGCATCTGCTGCTCGCCCCCGGAGAGGGTCATGGCCATCTGTGCCGTCCGCTCCTGGAGGCGCGGAAAGAGACCGAAGACCATCTCCAGGGTCTCTTTCTCGCGGCCGGCCGCCCGGGGGTTGTAGGCGCCGGTCCGAAGGTTGTCCTCGACCGACATCAGCCCGAAGAGGCGGCGGCCCTCGGGGACATGGACGACCCCCTCGGCCACGATCCGCTCCGGCGGGAGATTCTGGATCGGCCGGCCGTCGAAGCGGATCTCCCCCCGGCGCGGGCGGAGCAGCCCCGAGATCGCGCGCAGCAGCGTCGATTTGCCGGCGCCGTTTCCGCCGATGATGCTCACGACCTCGCCTTCCTCCACGCGGAGCGTGAGGTCGAAGAGGATCTGCACGTCCCCGTAGCTCACTTGCAGGTGATCGACCTCAAGCAGCGCCATAGTCCTCTCCGAGGTAGGCCTTGATCACGCGATCGTCGCGGGCGACCTCCGCCGGGACGCCCTCGGCGATCTTGTGCCCGAAGTGCAGGACGGCGATCCTGTCGGAGAGCGCCATCACGGCGCGCATGATGTGCTCGATCACGAAGAAGGTGATCCCGGATTCCCGCAGGCGGCGGATGACGGCGACCATCTCGTCG
>CAZQUP010000151.1:0-4501 GCA_964596545.1 uncultured Desulfatibacillum sp.
CAGAAGATCCAGCGGCAACGCAGGTCGCTTGCAGGAAAAAGGCGGTGTCCCCGGGCCTCAAGGAACGCGCGGATCCCTCTTGCGGTAACGGCGTCCCCCGAAGGATCGGGGTGACCGAGCGGTTTGAAGGGGGTGTAAAAGACGATCTCCATCGCCGCGGCACGGCCAGAACCGCTTCAGTCCTTGAGATTTCGGGCGGCGAAATCCCAATGGATAAGCTTCTCCAGCACAGCGGCGACGTAGTCCGCACGGCGGTTCTGGTAGTCGAGGTAATAAGCGTGCTCCCAGACGTCGATCGTGAGCAAGGGCCGCCAACCCCGGGGGAGCGGCGTTTCGGCGTTCGGCGTGTCGACGACGCGCAGTCGGCCGCCTTCCTCGACCAGCCAGGCCCACCCGCTGGCAAACCGCCCGACCGCGGCCCCCGCGAACTCCCGCAGGCAGGAGTCGAGGGAACCGAAGGAATCTTCGATCCGCTTGAGCAGCGCCGCCGGGGGTTTCCCGCCTCCCTGGGGCGAGAGGCTGTTCCAGTAGAAGGTGTGGTTCCAGACCTGGGCGGCGTTGTTGAAGAGCGCCTCCTGTCCGGGCCGGCCTGCCGTCTCCCGGAGGATCCGCTCGAGGGGCATGGCGGCGTAAGGCGTGCCCGCAATCAGCCGCTGCGTGTTCGCGACATAGCCCGCGTGGTGTTTGCCGTAGTGGAAGGCGATCGTGCGGGCGGAAATGACCGGCTCGAGCGCCGTCTCGGGCCAGGGAAGCGCCGCAAGACGGATTCCGGCTTCGGCGGCGAACAGGCGGCCCGGCTCAAGAGCGAGGCCTGCTCCGAGCGCCGCGGCGGCGCCGAGAAAGCGGCGCCGGGTCCATCCTTGGGGTAAGGAGCTCAACACGGTCGGGGGCATGGAATCCGTCCATTCTCTCCGAACTTGCGGGGGAAGGCGGGAGGCAATCATGGCCTTTCGGATCGTTCCCTGTCAACGGAAATGATGGCCGGCCGACCCGGCGACGGTCAAGAGCGGCTTCTTCCGCGGTGAAGATGCCCCTTGACAGGGGCTCTCCTTCCGGCTAATGGAGGAGGTCATGATTCCAAGGTCCACGATAATCGTTGAAGTTTCGCTTCGCCGTTGGTGGTGGCGGGCCCGCCGGAGGGGGTAGCCCGCTCGACCGGAGACGACGAATCCGATTCGATGACCGCGGGCGCCCCCAGGGCGCCCGCGGTGTTTTTGACGCACAGGCCGCGGGCGACTCTGCCGCGGCCTGTGCGTTTCCGGGCCCGACGCCAAGAAAGAGAGGAACGAATGATTCTGGCGCGCTTCCCCGAAAAATCCCAATACCTGCGTCTCGCCAAGAGCTACCGCGTCGTCCCCGTTTGCCTGCAGATCCTCGCCGACACCTGGACGCCGGTTTCCCTGCTCGGCCGTTTCGACGACGGCCGCGGGCCGGTTTTTCTGCTCGAAAGCGTCGAGGGCGGCGAGCGCTGGGGGCGCTACAGCTTCCTCGGCTTCGGCTGCCACGCGATGCTGCGCGTCTTCGCCGACCGGGTGGAGGTCGAGCGGGGGGAAACCCTCGAGCGCATCGCCCATGCGGGCGACCCCTTCCGGGTGCTGCGCGCCTTTCTCGCCCCTTACCGGCCGGCCGACCTCTTCGGTCTGCCGCGCTTCTGGGGCGGAATGGTCGGCCATTTGAACTACGAGATGGTCTCGTTCCTCGAGGCGATCCCGCACCGCTTCCCCGCGGATCGACCGCTCGCCCGCTTCGTCGTCCCGGAGACCGTGCTTATCTTCGACAACGCACGTCACAGCCTGCTTCTCGTCGCTCTCACCTACCCCGGCGAGTTTCCCGAGCAGGACTGGCGCCAGGCGACCGAGCGGCTCGAGAAGCTCTTGGCGGCGATCGAGACTTCCGCCCCGCGGCGCGCCGTCGCCGCCGGGGAGAGGCCGATCCGACTCACGGCGATGGTCCCCGAGGAGGAGTTCCGCCGCCGTGTCGCCGCCGTTCAGCGCCACATCCGTGCCGGCGACATCATCCAGGCCGTGATCTCCCAGCCTTTCGTCAGCGACCGCTCTCCGGATCCCTGGCTGCTCTACCGGGCCGTGCGTCACATCAACCCTTCGCCCTACCTCTTTTTCCTCCGCCTGGAGGAGACGCTGCTGATCGGCTCCTCGCCCGAGACCATGGTACGGCTGGAGAACGGGATCGCCACCCTGCGGCCGATCGCCGGCACCCGGCCGCGGGGGGAAACCGAGCGGGAGGACCGCGCCCTGGCCGACGAACTGCTGCGCGACGAAAAGGAGCGCGCCGAACACCTCATGCTGGTCGACCTCGGACGCAACGATCTCGGGCGTGTGGCCGAAATCGGCTCGGTGCAGGTCACCGACCTCATGGTCGTCGAGCGCTACTCGCATGTGATGCATCTGGTCTCCAACATCCGCTGCGACCTCAAGGGCGGACTCGACGCCTGGGATCTGCTCGCGGCCACCTTTCCCGCCGGAACCCTGACCGGCGCCCCCAAGGTTCGGGCCATGGAAATCATCGCCGCCCTGGAAGAGACCCCCCGCGGGCCCTACGGCGGGGCGGTCGGCTATCTTTCCTTCGGGGGCAACCTGGATCTGGCGATCACCATCCGCACCGCCTGCCTGGAGGGGGGCCGGCTGGCGGTCCAGGCCGGAGCGGGGATCGTCGCCGACTCCGACCCCGAGCGCGAGCGGCTGGAAACCGTCCACAAAGCCCAAGCCTTCGAAAACGCCCTGCGGTGGATCACCGCGGGCCCGCACCCCGAGGGAGGTCCGCCATGCTCGTGATGATCGACAACTTCGATTCGTTCACCTTCAACCTTTACCAGTATCTGATGCAGCTCGGAGCCGAGGTCCGGGTTCTGCGCAACCGCCCGCTCACGCTCGCCGAGCTGGAGGCGCTCGAACCCCGGGGGCTGGTCATCTCCCCCGGCCCCGGCCGCCCGGAGCAGGCCGGGATCACGCTCGAGGCCGTCGCGCACTTCTCCGGGCGCATCCCCATCCTCGGCATCTGCCTGGGGCACCAGGCGATCGCTCAAGCTTTCGGGGGGCGCATCGTGCCCGCGCGCCGGCTCATGCACGGCAAGACCGCCGATGTTCGGGCCGACGGGCGGGGCCTCTTCGAAGGGGTCCCGAGCCCCTTTCCGGCCATGCGTTACCACTCGCTTGCGGTGGACCGCGACTCCCTGCCCGATTGTCTCGAGGTCACGGCCGAAGATGAACAGGGGGAAATCATGGGGCTGCGCCACCGCAACCACCCCACCGAAGGCCTGCAATTCCACCCCGAGTCCATCATGACCGCGGTCGGAAAACGCCTGCTGCGCAATTTTCTCAAGCTCACCCATCGGGTGGCCCTCGTCTGAAAGGAGACGGCGATGATCCAAGAGGCCCTGCGGCGTCTCGTGCGGCGTGAAAACTTAAGCGAACGGGAAGCGGCCGAAGCGGTCGCCGCCATTTTCTCGGGGGAGGTTCCCGAGGCCCTGACGGGCGCCTTCCTCGCCGCGCTCGCGGTCAAGGGGGAGACGGTCGAAGAGCTGGCGGGGGCGGCGCACGCCATGCGACGGCACGCCCTGCGCATCCAAGTGACGGCCCCGGCGGTCGTGGACACCTGCGGGACGGGCGGCGACGGCGGAGGCACGTTCAACGTCTCGACGACGACGGCCTTCGTCGTCGCCGGCTGCGGGGTCACCGTCGCCAAACACGGCAACCGCTCGGTGACCAGCCGCTGCGGCAGCGCCGACCTCGTGGAGGCGCTCGGGGTCCGCCTCGAGGCACCCCCCGAGGTGGTCGAGGAGGCCGTTTCCGCCCTGGGGATCGGCTTTCTCTTTGCCCCGCGTCACCACGGCGCCATGCGACACGCCGCCCCCGTGCGGCGGGTCCTGGGAATTCCGACTCTCTTCAATCTGCTCGGCCCTCTCACCAACCCCGCCGGTGCGGACTGCCAACTCCTCGGGGTGAACGCCCCGCAGCTGACCGAACTCTTCGCCGAGGTGCTGCAGCGGCTGGGCTCGCGACACGCCTTCGTGGTCCACGGCCACGACGGGCTCGATGAGATCAGCGTTTGCGCGCCGACCCGCATCACGGAACTCAACGGCCGGGCGATCCGCACCTATGATCTGAATCCGGTACCGTTCTTCGGCCGTCTCGCCGCCCCCGAAGAGATCGCCGGCGGCGGCCCCGAGGAAAACGCGGCCATCACCCGCGCCGTGCTCGCCGGAGAACGCGGCGCACGGCGGAATATCGTCCTTTTGAACGCCGCCGCGGCCCTGCAGGCGGCCGGTCGCGCCAGCGGCTGGGAGGAAGGGCTCGAGCTCGCGGCGGAGGCGATCGACTCCGGAGCCGCGGCCGACAAACTCGCGGCCCTGATCGCCTTCACCGCCCAGGGCACCGCTCCGGGCCGGGAGGAGCGCCATGCCCGATGACCTTCTCTCCCGCATCCTCGCCGCACGCCGCGCCGCGGTGGCCGAGGCCGAGCGCCGGCTTCCGCGCCGGCAGCT
>CAZQUP010000152.1:0-4397 GCA_964596545.1 uncultured Desulfatibacillum sp.
GGTGCGCGCCGCGCCACCCAGAGGCCGGAAGCCGCGACACAGGCCGCGACCGCCATTGCGGTGATGCGCGGCGGGAAAACCCCCGGGAGAAGCCCCTCGGCGCCGATTCCGGCGAAGTAGAAGGCCGCGGCGAGAAGCAGAAAGGCCATCGCCTGCTTGACGAGCTCGGAGGCGGGCCCCGCCGCGCGCAGGCTCGCCACCCGGTGCGGAAAGGCCGCCAGCAGGGCGTAAGGAGCTCCCATTCCGAAACCGATCGCCGCGAAGACGAGCACGGCCGCTTCGGGCGAGCGGGCGGCGGCCCAGGCGGCGGCCGTCCCCATGAAGGGGGCGGTGCAGGGGGTGGAGAGCACCCCGGTCAGGATGCCGATCCCGAAGGCGCCGGTTGCGGAGTCCAGGCGCGGCTCGAGGCGGTAGAGAAACCCCGGCAGGCGCGGAGACCACCCCCGGAGGCCGCCCAGGGCGAGCGCGGCGAGAACGATCCCCACAGCGAGGCTGAAGGCGGGGATCTGGAAGAGACCGTGCGCGGAGGCGACCCCGCTGGCCGTCGCGATCGCCAGCCCGAGCAAAAGCCAGAAAAAGACGATCCCGGCGGTGAGCCAAAGACCGAGCCGACGGCAGCGCCGCGGGTCGGCAGCCGCCCGCGAGAGGCCGATGATCTTGACCGGGATGAGCGGCAGGACACAGGGGGTGACATTGAGGAGCAGCCCTCCCACGGCGCCGAGCAAAAGAATCCCGATGGCGCCGGCGAGGCTCCGGCCGTCGAGGCGGACCCCGATCCCGAAGAGCTCGAAAGCGGCTTCTCCGACCGCAGGCGCTTTTGAGCGGCGGGCGCTGAACTCCGCCATCAGACCGGGGTCGGCGACCCGCGAGGTCTGCCCAGGGGCGGCGACGGCACCGAGCGCCTTGATCGTTCTCGCTTCGGGAAGCAGGCAGGCGTTCTCCGTGCAGGCCTGAAAGGCGACCGTGAGGGACAGCGGAAGGCTGCGGGCCGTCGGGGGGAGATCCAGACGCAGCGGCAAAAGAATCGCCGCCCGGCCTTCGAAGGTGGGCAGCGGCCGGTCGGTGAACCCCGCGACGAGCGGCCGGGCCGGGGGGTAGAGGGGGGGCTCGGCGATCACCCCGGAAGGGGCTTCGTGCAACTCGAGCCGCGCGGGAAAGGGCCGGAAGTCCGTCCGTTCCTCCCAGGCCGCGCGGTCGGCCATGAGGTGGAACCCCGGGGCGATTTCAAGGATCACCGCGAGCACGGCTTCGCCCCGGGAAGGAAGAGGATCGAGCGGCCAGGAAACCGTGATGCTAACCGGGTCCGCGGCCTCCGCGGTCGTTTCGGCTGCGGCGAGCGGCACGTCGGGCGCAGCGATCCAAAGCGCCGCGGAACCCAAAAACGCCGCCAGAAGGATCGACATGGAAGAAATCATAGCACAAGACGTCTTTCGCGCCCAGAGAAGGCCGCTTCCCCGCGCCCGGCGCGACAAACGGTTTGACTTCCATGAGCAGCCATACTACTTATATACGTTTAACGACCGCATCCGCCGTTTCCGGGGTGTGGGTCCGCGCAACTGCGCCGGGCCTCGGCCGGCGGGCCGAAAATCCTGAGGAGACCGCCCATGAGCATCAGCATTCCCAAAGAAAAATTCTTTTTCACCTCCGAGTCCGTGACCGAGGGTCATCCGGACAAGGTGGCCGACCAGATTTCGGATGCGATCCTCGATGCCATCATCGCCGAGGACAAGAACTGCCGGGTGGCCTGCGAGACGCTTGTCACCACGGGACTCGCCTTCATCGCCGGCGAGATCACCACCTCCACCTATGTCGAGATGCCCCAGATCGTGCGCGACACGATCCGCGACATCGGCTACAGCTCTTCGCGCATGGGCTTCGACTGGCAGACCTGCGCCGTGCTGACGAGCATCGATCATCAGTCCCTCGACATCGCCATGGGCATCGACAAGGGCGACGGGCGCTACAAGGAGCAGGGGGCGGGCGACCAGGGGCTGATGTTCGGCTACGCCACCGACGAGACCCCCGAGCTGATGCCGATGCCGATCGTGCTCGCCCATCGGCTCTGCCGGCGGCTTGCCGAGGTCCGCAAGAACGGACAGCTCGACTACCTGCGGCCGGACGGCAAGGCCCAGGTCACCATCGAGTACCAAGACGGGGTCCCCCGCCGGGTGGACGCCGTGGTCATCGCCTCCCAGCACAGCCCGGATGTGGACTACGAGGTACTGCGCCAGGGAATCCTGAACACCGTCGTCCGCAAGGTGATCCCCGGCTCCATGCTCGACGAGGAGACGCGCTACTACATCAACGCCACCGGCCGCTTCGTGATCGGCGGCCCGATGGGCGACTGCGGCCTGACGGGACGCAAGATCATCGTCGACACCTACGGCGGCCAGGGAAGCCATGGCGGGGGGTGCTTCTCGGGCAAGGACCCCTCCAAGGTCGACCGCTCCGGGTCCTACATGGCCCGCTACGTCGCCAAGAACCTGGTGGCGGCCGGCCTGGCCAAACGCTGCGAGGTGCAGATCGCCTATTGCATCGGGGTCGCTCAGCCCGTCTCCGTGATGGTCGACACCATGGGGACCAGCAAACTCACCGGGGCGCGCCTGGCGGAGCTCGTGCGCGAATGCTTCGACCTGCGGCCGGCGGCGATCATCGAGCAGCTCGATCTGCTGCGGCCGATCTACCGCAAGACGGCCTGCTACGGCCATTTCGGCCGCAACGAACCCGAGTTCACCTGGGAGCGCACCGATATGGTGGACACCCTGCGGGCCAAGGCGGGGATCTGATCCGCCGCCGGCCTTCCCCTTTTCCCCAGGTCAGGAAGGACATCGCATGAAATCCGACATCCGGGATATCCGCCGCGCCGCCGAAGGGCGGGCGCGGATCGAGTGGGCCGCGCGCAGCATGCCGGTCCTCAATCGCATCCGGGAGCGCTTTGCGCGGGAAACGCCGCTCGAAGGCGTGCGCATCGGCGCCTGCCTGCACGTTACGACCGAAACGGCGGCCCTGATGCAGACCCTCCAGGCGGGAGGCGCGAACGTGGTGCTCTGCGCCTCCAACCCCCTCAGCACCCAGGACGACGTGGCCGCCTCGCTCGTGCGCCACGACCGCATCCCCGTATTTGCGATCAAGGGCGAGGACGCCAAGACCTACTACCGGCACATCCACGCCGTCCTCGACACGCGGCCCCACTTCACCCTGGACGACGGGGCCGATCTCGTCTCCACCCTTCACGCCGAGCGCCGCGAGCGGCTGGCCGACGTCCGCGGGGGGACCGAGGAGACGACGACCGGGATCATCCGCCTGCGGAGCATGGCGGCCGACGGCGTGCTTGAGTACCCGATCATCGCCGTGAACGACGCGCGCACGAAGCACTTCTTCGACAACCGCTACGGCACGGGCCAGAGCACCCTCGACGGGTTCATCCGGGCGACCAACCGGCTGATCGCCGGCAGCCGCTTCGTCGTCTGCGGCTACGGCTGGTGCGGCCGCGGCATCGCTCTGCGCGCCCGCGGCCTGGGGGCCCACGTCATCGTCACCGAGGTTGACCCCCTGCCCGCCCTCGAGGCGGTCATGGACGGCTTTGAGGTGATGCCGATCGCGGAGGCCGCCCGCGTCGGCGATTTTTTCTGCACCGTCACCGGCAACGTGAACGTGATCCGCAAGGAGCACTTCGGCCGGATGAAGGACGGGGCGATCGTGGCCAACTCCGGGCACTTCAACGTCGAACTCGACCTGCCGGGGCTCGCCGAACTGGCCGTCTCGCGCCGGGCCTTGCGCCCCTTCGTCGAGGAGTTCACGCTGAAGAACGGCCGGCGCATCCACGTCCTCGGGGAGGGACGCCTGATCAACCTCGCCGCCGCCGAAGGCCACCCCTCGAGCGTGATGGACATGAGCTTCGCCAACCAGGCGCTCAGCATCGAGTACCTGGTGCGCCGCCGACAACCCCTGGCGAAGGCGGTCTACCCGGTCCCCGAGGAGATCGACCGCCGCATCGCGCAGGAAAAGCTCGCCTCCCTCGGGGTGCGCATCGACCGCCTCACGGCGGAGCAGAAGGCCTATCTCGCTTCCTGGAACCTCGGCACCTGAGGCGGGGGAGAGGGCCTCGTCAGGAGTCCGCCCGCGCGAGGGCGTCGTTCAGCAGGATACGGCAGTAGCGGCACAGTTCCCCTCCCTTGCGGTCGACGTCGCGCGCGCTGCGGCAGTAGTGCATCGGGCAGGCGGGGTCCGGACAATGGCGCAGCCCGAAGGTGTGCCCGAGTTCGTGGACGACCTCCTTGAGGAGCCGGCGGCGCAGCGCCGCGTGGGGCAGCGGAAACCCGGGCGCGAGCCCCAAGCGGTGGGTGGAGACGATGCACGCCCGGCCTCCGAGCTGGGCTTCGCCGAAGACGTAGGTG
>CAZQUP010000153.1:0-4352 GCA_964596545.1 uncultured Desulfatibacillum sp.
CGGCGCGCCGCGCGCGCAAATGCGCGGCGGCTTGCGGAAATGGCTGTAGACGAGACCGGCATGGGGCGGATCGAGGACAAGGTGAAGAAGATCCTCCTCGTCGCCGACCGCACCCCGGGGCCGGAGATTCTCTTCCCGAGCGCTATGTCCGGAGATGCGGGCCTGACCCTCGTCGAGAACGCCCCTTGGGGGGTGATCGCCTCGGTCACCCCCTCCACCAACCCCGCGGCCACGGTGATCAACAACGGGATCAGCATGCTCTCCGGGGGGAACGCCGTCGTCTTCGCCCCGCACCCGAGCGCCAAACGGGTCTCGCAGGAGGCGATCCGCATCCTCAACCGGGCCATTCAGGAGGAAACGGGCCTTGTGAACCTCTTGACCTGCGTCCGCCAGCCGAGCATCGAGATCGCCCAGAGGCTCTTCACCTACCCGGGGATTCATCTGCTGGTCGTGACCGGCGGGGAGGCCGTGGTCGAGGCCGCGCGCAAAACGACGAACAAGCGCCTGATCGCCGCCGGCGCCGGCAACCCGCCCGTGGTGGTGGACGAAACCGCGGACCTCAAGCGCGCCGCACGCAGCATCTACGAGGGGGCTTCTTTCGACAACAACATCGTGTGCTGCGATGAAAAGGAGATCATCGCCGTCGAGGCGATCGCCGATCGGCTCAAGGGCGAGCTTTCCGCCTGCGGAGCGGTCGAGATCACGCGGGAGCAGGCCGAGGCCGTCGCCCGCGCGACCTTCCTCGATTATCCCGGCCCACAGGCCCGACCGAATCCGCGCTGGGTCGGGCGCGACGCGGCGGAGCTGGCCAAGGCGGCCGGGTTCAGCGTCCCGGAATCCTGCCGCCTGCTGTTCGTCGACGTGGGCCGGGACGTGGACCACGTCTACGCGCGCATCGAGCAGATGATGCCCCTTGTTCCGCTCCTGCGGGCCGCGGATTTCGCACAGGCACTCGACTGGGCGCTGCTCCTCGAAGGCGACCGCAAACACACCGCGGCCCTCCATTCACGCGACATCGACCACATGGATGCCATGGCCAAGCGCGTGAACACGAGCCTCTTCGTCAAAAACGGCCCGGCCATCGCGGGCCTGGGAGCCGGCGGCGAGGGGTGGACCTCCATGACCATCTCGACACCGACCGGCGAAGGGGTGACGAACGCCCGCACCTTCGTACGGCTTCGGCGCTGCACCCTGGTCGGAAGCTTTCGGATCGTGTGATCCCTCCGACCGGGGCTGGCGAGGGCGGGTGAACCGTTTTTCCCCGCGGTGAGGTGCCCCATGGTCCCTCTCTCCTGGACCGAAGTCAACCGCCGGCTCGAGCGCGCCGCGGCGGTACTCAACGCCGACGAGCCCGCCCCGCTTCCCTCCGGCCCCTGCCATCTCGGCATCGATCTGGGAACGGCCGACATCGTGGTGGCGGCGCTCGACGCGCGCGGGGAACCCTGCGCCTGTTTCCTCGAGTGGACGGAGGTGGTGCGCGACGGAGTGGTCGTCGATTTCGCCGGGGCGGCGGAGGTCACCCGCCGTCTGGTGGAGCGCGCCGGGGCGCGGCTCGGCGTCTCCTTCCGGGCGGCTTCGACCTCGTATCCGCCGGGGACCGATCCCCGGCTCTCCACCTACATTCTCGACCGCTTGGGCCTCGAGGTGGCGGGGCTGGCCGACGAGCCGAGCTGTGTGGCCCGGTTGCTCGAGCTGGATCGCACGGCGGTGGTCGACGTGGGCGGAGGGACGACGGGCACGGCCGTCGTGCAGAAGGGAAAGGTCGTTTTTTCCGGAGATCTGCCGACCGGAGGTCGACACATCACCCTCGTGCTCGCCGGGCACTACGGGATTTCCATCGCCGAGGCCGAGGCGCGCAAGCGTAGCGGCGATCCCGCCGAGATCCTCCACCTCGCACGGCCGACCCTCGAGCGGATGTGTGAGATCGTGGCCGGCCACATCCGCGGCCACGACGTGCGCGAAATTTTGCTGACGGGCGGGACTTGCTGCCTGGCGGGCGTGGAGGGCGTTTTCGCCGAGGTGTTGAACTTGCCCGTGCGGCTCCCCGTGCAGCCGCTGCTCCTGACACCGCTGGCCATCGCCTCCCTCGGCCTCAGCGACGGCTAAGAGCGCCTTTTCTTCGTTTCGGCCGCCCCGGGAAGAAAATGCAGCCGTGAAAGAAGACTGTTCAGCGGCGGCCGGGGCCGAAGGCCTCGGCCGCCGCCGGCGGCTGCTCGGGGGCGAGCAGCTCCAGAGCCTCGGTTTTCAAAAAGCGCCGGATCGCGCGCGCCTTCTCCTCGTCGAGCCGGCGTTCGCCCATCGGGAACTCGAGGCCCAGGTAGTCGTACTTGGGCTTTCCCATGCGGTGATAGTCGAGGAGCTCGTAGCGGATGCGGGGCAAGCTGCGGATGTGCTCCACGATGGCGCGGATCTCCTCTACGGTATCGTTGAAACCCGGGATCAGCGGCGTGCGCACCCAGATCGCGAGCTCCGGGTAATCCTGACGCACCCGATGTAAATTTTCGAGGATCAACTCATTGGATACCCCGGTGTTCTCGCGGTGCTTCTCGGGGTCCATGCTCTTCAGGTCGTAGAGCAGGGTGTCAAGCAGCCCGCAGGCCTCCCGCAAATCCTCCCCGCGGCAAAACCCGCAAGTCTCCATGGCCGTGTTGAGCCGCCGGCGGCGGGCCTCGCGCAGGAGCGCGAGCGCAAAACGCGGCTGATGCATCGGCTCCCCGCCGCTCAGGGTGAGTCCCCCCCCGGAGCGGGTGTAAAACGCTCCGTCCTCCTCGACGCGCGCGAGCACCTGATCGACGCTCATGACCTCGCCGTAGACGTTCAGCGCCCGGGAAGGACAGGCGGAGGTGCAAAGCAGACACTCGGTGCACACGTCACGATCGATCGTGACCCGGTTCTCCGGGCCGGCCTTGAGCGCCCCCGCCGTGCAGACTTCGAGGCAACGCACGCAGTTTTCGATCCCCAGGCACTTGCTGCGGTTGTAGACGAGCTGGGGCCCGGGTTTCTGAGACTCCGGGTTGCTGCACCAGAGACAGTGGAGGGGGCAGCCTTTGAGAAAGACGACGGTCCGGATGCCCGGGCCGTCGTGCACCGAGTATTTCTGGATGTTGAAGACCACACCGCTTTCGGCCATAAGCCCTCGCCCGCCGCCCCCGAGGCCGGTGCGGCTACAGGGTTTCGTGTTCGGTGCGCGCGATCAGGTCGTTTTGCAGATCGGGCGAGAGGTCCACGAAGTAAGCGCTGTAGCCGGCGATCCGCACAATGAGGCCGCGGTACTTCTCGGGCTCGCGCTGCGCCGCGAGCAGCGTCTGTTTGTTGATGACGTTGAACTGCACGTGCCAGAGCTTGAGATCGCACCAGGTGCGGATGAAGGAGACGAGCTTGCGGGTGCCCTCGTCTCCGGCCACGCACTTGGGGGTGAACTTGATGTTGAGCAACCGCGAGGCGCGCTCGCGGAAGTCGTAGTTCTTGCTTGCGAAGTTGGAGAGCAGCACCGCCGTCGGGCCGTTGCGGTCCGCCCCTTGGGAAGCGGAAGAACCGTCCGAGAGGGGTGTCCAGGCCTTGCGGCCGTTCGGCGTCGCCCCCACCACCTTGCCGAAAGGAACATGCGAGGTGAAGGGGACATAGCGCAGATCCAGGTGGACGCCGAGCTCGCGGGCGTACTTGTGGGTGAACTCGAGAGCGGCGCGGTCGATCGCCTTGGCGATCCCGTCCGCATAAGGGTCGTTGTTGCCGTAGCAGGGCGCGTTCAGCAAGATGTGGCGCAGGTCCTCGCGGCCTTCAAAGTTGCGGGCGAGGGCCTCGAGCAGCTCGTCCATCGAGACCTTCTTGTCCTCGTAGACGAGTTTCTTGATCGCCGCGAGCGAGTCGACCACGGTGCCGTAACCGATAAACTCGAAGTAGCCGAGATCGATCCCGCCCGGGATCTTGGGTTGGTGCAGATCGATGCAGTGCTGCATGCAGAGATCGTGGAGCGTTGAGGCCAGCGGAGCGGCGAAATGCTGCGCCCGCAGGCGGATGATGTGAATCTGCTGGATGAAGGCCTGTTTGATGAATTCCGTCTGGTGGGTCAGGTAGGCGTTCCAAAACTCCTCCCAGTTCCGGAAGTTCCGCGGGTCGCCCGTCTGCAGGCCGATCTGCTCCTCGCCGTATTTGCGCATCTTGCCGTTCAAGAGGGTCATCTCGAGCGCGGCGGCGAAATTGATGTAGGCGCAGCCGCTCGTGTAGGTGTCGCGGTTGGGCATGCGCGCCTCGGAGCAACCCGAAACGGCGTAATCGTAAGCCTCCTCGAAGGTCGCCCCTTTGGAAACGTAGAGGGGGATCACCTCCTCGTCGTTGATCAGCTTGGGAAATCC
>CAZQUP010000154.1:0-4346 GCA_964596545.1 uncultured Desulfatibacillum sp.
CGGCGATGCCGATCACCCCCGGGTGCCATCCGGCGCGGGCAAGCACCAGGGCATGGCCGGCGAGAAGCTCCGGGCGGGAGGCGAGCTCGGCCTCCGCCTCGGCCAGGACGGCACGCTCGATCTGCCGCCGCGCCCGGTTGAGCGCGGTCAAGCGTCGGGCGAGGCGCTCGGCGCTTGAGGCGTCGGGGGCGGTGAGGAGCTCGGCCGCAAGTCGGGGGTGATCGAGGCGGCCTGCGGCGTTGAGCGGCGGGATGAGGCGAAAGGCCGCCTCCTCGCCGCTGGCGAAGTCCTCCGCGGCCAGGCCGGAGGCGGCCTTCAGGGCTTGAAGGCCGGGGCGCTCGGAGCGGGCGATCCGCTCGAGTCCGATGCGGGTGAGAATGCGGTTTTCGGCCGCAAGCGGGGCGGCGTCGGCGATCGTCCCCAGGGCCACGAGATCGCACCAGGAAAGCAGGTTCGGCTCGGACCGCCCGACGAAGAAGCCCTCTTCGCGCAGACGACGGCGCAGGGCCACGGCGAGATAGAAGGCGACCCCCACGCCGGCCAAGTGCTCCAGTCCCGCCGGGCAGTCGGGCCGGCGCGGGTTGATCACCGCCAGCGCCGGCGGCAGATCGCCGTTTACGGCGTGGTGGTCGGTGACGATGACGTCGACGCCGCGGTCGGCCGCTTCGCGGATCGCCGCGTGGCTCGAGGAGCCGGAGTCCACGGTGACGACGAGGCGGATTCCCCGGCGGCAAACCTCCTCGCGGACGTGACGGGGCTTGAGGCCATAGCCGTCCTCGAGGCGATGAGGGAGATAAAGCCGGGCGCGGGCGCCGCAGGCGGCGAGGAACCCCTGCAGCGTCACTCCCGCGGTCACGCCGTCTACGTCGTAGTCGCCGAAAACCCAGATCGGCTCGCCGGTTCGGATCGCGCGCGCGAGCCGTTCCAGGGCGGGTTCGAGGTCCCGCAGTCCGCTCGGGGGACGCAGGCGGTCGGCGGCCGGGGGGGCGAGGAAGTCCCGGGCCGCCGCGCAGCCAGAGAATCCGCGGTTGACGAGCAGCCGGGCCAACAGCGGCGAAAGGCCCAGGCCCTCCTCGAGTTCACGCAAGGCCCGTTGCGGCGGCCGGGCGAAGAGAAGGCGTTTTTTCATCGTCGCCTCTATAGCCGAAGAGACCCTCTTGCACAACGAACGTCTCTTTTCCGGCGGGGTGGGACCCGGGTTGCAATCCGGCGACGCGTGGCTATACTGGCCGCAGGTTTGCCGATGGACGGGAAGAGCTTTTACATCTATACGTTCGGCTGCCAGATGAACGCCTACGACGCGGAGCGGATCGCCCGTTTCCTGCGCGGACGCGGCTGGTCCGCGGCGCCGTCGGCCGAGGCGGCCGACCTGGTGGTGGTGAACACCTGCTCCGTTCGCGCCAAGGCGGAGCAGAAAGCCTGGAGTCTGCTCGGACGGCTCGAATCCTTGAAACGCGGGCGTCCGGAACGTCTGCTCGCCGTGGGCGGCTGTGTCGCCGAACAGGAGGGTGGACGGATCCTCGAGCGGGCGCCGCACGTCGATCTTGTCTTCGGCCCCCGCGCCGTCGGGCGGCTGCCGCAACTCGTCGAAACGCGGCTGCGTGAGCGAAAACCGCTCGTCGATGTCGGCACGGATGGGGAATCGCCGCCGGAGACGGAAGCTTTCCCCGGGGAGGGCCCCGCGACGGTTTCGCGCAACGTCACGATCATGCAGGGCTGCGACAACTTCTGCGCTTACTGCGTAGTGCCCCGCGTGCGCGGCCGGGAGCGGAGCCGGCCGGTCGAACGGATCCTCGCCGAAATCCGAGCTTGCGTCGCCGAGGGAGCCCGGGAAATCGTGCTCCTCGGGCAGAACGTGAACAGCTACGGCGCCAAGGAGGGCTGGGGGCCTTTTCCCCGGCTGCTCGCGGAGGTCAACGAGATCGAGGGCCTGCGGCGCATCCGCTTCACGACCTCACATCCCAAGGATTTGACCGACGAGCTCGTCGCGGCGTTCGGCCGTCTCGAAAAACTCTGCCCCCACATCCACCTGCCGGTGCAGTCGGGATCCGACCGCGTGCTTGCGGCCATGAATCGCCGCTATACCCGGCGGCATTACCTTGACAAGGTGGCCCGTCTGCGGGATAGTTTTTCGGGGATCGCCATCACCACCGACCTGATCGTAGGCTTCCCGGGCGAGACGGAAGAGGACTTCGAAGCGACCCTGCGCCTGCTCGCGGAGGTCCGCTTCGACGGGGTGTTCGCCTTCATGTACTCCGACCGCCCCAACGTTCCCGCCGCCGGCTTCGCGCCCAAGGTTCCCCCCCCGGAGAAACGCCGACGACTGCAGGTGTTGCTCCGGATGCAGGAGGAGATCACCTCGGCGATCCACCGCGCCCTGGTGGGCACCCGGCAGGAAGTGCTGGTCGAGGGGCCGGGGCGGCCGCTGCGAAGCCTGGAGGGCGAGGAGGGGGTCTCATGCTGGACGGGACGGACTCCCGGGAACAAGATCGTCCACTTCGAGACCGGAGGCGTGCGGGGATCAACCCCGCGTCCCGGAGACATCGCGGTCGTGCGCATCACCCAGGCGCACGCCCATTCGCTCTCCGGGCTGCTCGACGAGGGCTGAAACGCACCGGATTCCCGGGGAGGAAAGGAGGGGGCCATGATGCGCAGGGTGCAGATCGCGGGGCTCACGATGGACCCCGCTTCCAACACGCCGATCGTGTTGCTCAAGACCGAGGACGACGAGAAAGTGGTGCCGATCTGGATCGGCCTGCTTGAGGCCACCTCCATCGCCTCGGCGTTGCAGAAAATCTCTTATGAGCGTCCGATGACCCATGATCTCTTCAAGAACTTCATCGAGGAGAACCGCATGGTCATCGAACGCATCGAAGTCTGCGATCTCCGGGAGAACACCTTTTTCGCGCGCATCTATTTCTCTTCCGAAGAGCGGCGCTTCGACATGGACGCCCGTCCCAGCGATGCGATCGCGCTCGCCCTGCGCTTCGACGCCCCCATTTTCATCCACGAGGAGGTCATCGAACGTTCGCGGGTGAAAGACACCGACGTCGAGGTGGCCGATACCAGTGAAGAGGGGAAGAAATGGGCGGATTATCTCGAAAAGCTCTCGGCGGAGGATTTCGGTAAGTACAAGGTGTGAAATCTTCCGAAAATCGGAGAAAATCGCAGATCTTCAGTCCTTCCTTCTTTGTCGACAGTTCCTCCCCGGATTGCAGCTTGCCGAAATCTCATCGAATCCACCTCTCGACCGCCAAACATCGGCAAATCAAGCCCGGCCTGTCGGAGGTCTCCGAAAAGGAGGTGGATTCGAGGGGATAAAACTTGTCGAAAACACAACGTCGCTCCCGATGCAACGCCGATTTCCCGGTTTGACGCCTGTCGCCGCTGCGCTTAAAAAAAGCGCCGTTTCCCCCGAAACCTCTTTTCCGTTAGACAGAGAGGGCGCGGCGCATGGCATCGGTGCTCGTGATCGAGGATGACCCGAACATCCGGGAACTGATCCAGACGGCGCTCACGCGTTTCGGGCATAGCGTCGAGACGGCGGGCGACGGCCGGGAGGCTCTGCGCAAGTTCGACGTCGGCCCTTTCGACATCGTCATCACCGATTTTTTGCTTCCCGACGTGGACGGTGCAGCTGTTCTCGCCCAGATCCGCCGCTTGCTCCCCGGGCGGCACATGCCCGCGATCGGCATCTCCGGCACCCCCCGGCTGATGCAGGATGCCGGCTTCGACCTCGTGCTGGCGAAGCCTTTCCCTTTGCGCCAGCTTCTGGACGCGGTCAACCGCCTGGTGATCCGACCTCAGGCGGCCGAGGCCGCCGCTTGAACTTACCTTCCCCCCAGAGTGCGGCACAGAACTCGCCGTTTTCGTAGATCGTCATCCGCGAGCCGTCCCGGAGGATCGCCCTCACCCGCTTGGGTTCCGTGTTCACGAAATCCCAGTGCAGCGCCGAGTCGTTGAAGCCGAGGCTCTGGCGCGCCGCCGCGCTCAAGCGGCGGGGGTCGCCGGCGTAAGTGTTGACGTAGGCGGAGCCGAGGGCGATGTGGCAGTTGCCGTATTTCCCGCCGAAGTTTTCATCAAAGAGGGTTTGGGCCATGAAACGGTCGATCGGCGACAGGCGCCGGTCGGTCAGGGAGAATTCCCCCACGCGGGAGGCTCCGGGATCGAGCGCCAGCTGGGCGCGGAGGAAAGCCTGCCCCTCGCGCGCCCGGGCGCGGACGAGCCGGCCGGCGCGGAACTCGAGGCACACGCCGTGGACGAGGTTCCCGTTGCGAAAGCAAGGCTGGTCCGCGGTGAAAACCCCCTCGGTGATCGTGCTGCTCGCCGACCCGAACACCTGCCAG
>CAZQUP010000155.1:0-4331 GCA_964596545.1 uncultured Desulfatibacillum sp.
AGCCGCTCGAGGACGGCCTCGTCGAGGACGTCGTTCGCCCGGACGACCGGCTCGCCCGTCTGCGGGTGGGGGATGGTAAAGGCGAAAGCCCGGCCGTAGAGATCCTCCACGTTCACGGGGACCTGCTCGGTGCCGAGGGCCTTGAGCCGCTTGAGGATGCGCGCGTTGTAAGGGCGCCCCTTCTTGACCAGGATTTCCCCCGTCTCGGGGTCCTTGAGGTCGCGGCTGGCCCGCTGACCGCGCAGCAGCTCCTCGTCGAAGGCCTTGGCGTAACGCTTGCCCTGCACGAGGATG
This sequence comes from uncultured Desulfatibacillum sp., assembly GCA_964596545.1. Classification (GTDB taxonomy): domain Bacteria; phylum Desulfobacterota; class Desulfobacteria; order Desulfobacterales; family SpSt-501; genus SpSt-501. Next base: position 295 of record CAZQUP010000155.1, read on the forward strand.
CGCTCGGTCTTGTAGAAATAGGCGAGCAGGTCCTCGGCGGTGTAGCCGAAGGCTTTGAAGAGGGTCGTGACCGGGAACTTGCGGCGCCGATCGATACGGATGTAGACGATGTCCTTGGGATCGATTTCCATGTCGATCCACGAGCCGCGCACGGGGATGATCCGCGCGCTGTAAATGATTTTTCCGCTCGAGTGGGTCTTGCCCTTGTCGTGGTCGAAGAAGACCCCGGAGGAACGGTGCAACTGGCTGACGACCACGCGCTCGGTGCCGTTGATGATGAAGGTCCCCTTGGCCGTCATCAGAGGGATCGTCCCGAAGTAAATCTCCTGTTCCTTGATGTCCCGGATGTTGGAGGCACCCGATTCCGCATCCGTCTTGTAAACCACCAGCCGCACGGTGAGCCGCAGGGGGATTTCGTAGGTCATGCCGCGATGGATGCACTCCTCGATGCCGTGCTTGATTTCCCCGAAGCGGTAGGAGACGAATTCGAGCGAGGCGCTCCCGGTGAAATCCTTGATGGGAAACACGGACTGAAACACAGCCTGCAAACCGACCGGTTCCCGCTTCTCCGGGGGAACGTCCATCTGGAGGAAACGGTTGAAGGAATCGCGCTGCATCCCGATCAGATCGGGGATCTCCACGATCTTGTCGTTCTTGGCGAAATTCTTTCGAATCCGTTGGATCGCGGTGCTTCGTTCGGACATGGTCTCTCCGCAGATGCGTTACGGGTTAACGGCCCTGGAGTGCGAGCCTCGGACGGGCAGCAAGGAGGCGGAAGGTTCCGCGGCCCGCCGGGGCGTCGCCGCCGGCCGGCCGCGGAACCGTCGGCGGATCAGCGAATCTCTACCGTGGCCCCGGCCGCTTCCAGCTGGGCCTTGATCTTCTCGGCATCGGCCTTGGGGATGCCTTCCTTGACCGGCTTGGGCGGGTTTTCGACCAGATCCTTGGCCTCCTTCAGCCCCAGCCCCGTGATCGCGCGGACCTCCTTGATCACGTTGATCTTCTTGTCGCCGTGCGCGGTCAGAATGACGTCGAACTCGGTCTTCTCCTCGGCCGCCGCCGCCGGAGCGCCGGCTGCCGGTCCCGCGGCGACCATCGCCACCGGCGCCGCGGCGGAGACCCCGAATTTCTCCTCCAGTTCCTTCACCAGCTGGGAAAGCTCCAGCACGGTCATGTTGGCAATGAAGTCAATCACATCCTGTTTGGTTACATTCGCCATGATCGGGTGTCCTCCACTCCCTGTGTCCGAAGCCGGGCTTCGGAAAAAAGTCGATTTCCATGCCGGGTCGCCGATCCCGCTCCGCCCTCAGGCGGCGGCCGCCGCTCCGGCGGACCCTTTCTTTTCGCCGATCGCCTTCAGCACCGTGAGCAGGCCACGGGGCACCCCCGCCAGCACGCGCACGAACGAGGCGGGAACGGCCGCCATCGCCGAGAGCGCCTGGGCGAGCAACGCCTCGCGCGAGGGCAACTCCGCCAGGGCCTTGACATCGGCCGGGCCAATGAGCCGACCGTCGAGTACGGCGCGCCGGATCTTGAGTTTTTTTCCTTCCTCGGCGAACTGAGCCAAAATCTTCGCCGGCGCCACGGGATCCGCGTAACCGATGGCCACGGCCCCGGGTCCCTGGAACTCCACGCGCAGCGTCTCGACCGGGGTGCCTGCCGCCGCTCGGGCCATGAGCGTATTTTTGGCGACCTTGAAATCGGCCCCCGCCTGGCGCAGACGACGCCGCAGCTCGCTCGCCTCGGCCACGTTCAATCCCTTGTACTCGGTCAACACGACCAGGCTGGCCTCGGCGAACCGCTTGTGGAGATCCTCCACGATCTCTTGTTTCTCTTCGAGCCTCAGGGTTCTCACCTCCTTTGCGTGTCGGAGGAACCGGAGGACACGGCGGCCTCCTTCCCCCCGGCCGGGGAGAAGGACCCGTTGCGCCCGCAGGGGCGATGCTGTCTCGGTAGGCCGGCGTCGTCTCCGACGCCGATTAACCGCCCGCGCGTACCTACGGTCTCAGACAGACGATATCGATGACTTGCCGACCCTTCCGACGGGGCGAGGGACTCCCCGTCAGCGGGCCGCTTCCCGTACCAGGGCCGGATCGACCTTGACCCCAGGACCCATCGTGGTGGAGATGGCGATCCCCCGCAGGTAGGTTCCCTTGCTCGCCGGGGGCTTCATGCGCAGGATCGTCTCCAGAAAAGTCGAGATGTTCTGCACGAGCTTCTCCGCGCCGAAGGACACCTTGCCCATCGGGGCATGCACGATGCCGGCCTTTTCGACGCGGAATTCGATCTTGCCGGCCTTGAGCTCTTTGACGGCCCGAGCGACGTCGAAGGTCACCGTACCGGTCTTGGCGTTCGGCATCAGCCCGCGCGGGCCGAGAATCTTGCCGATCTTGCCCACGGCCCCCATCATGTCCGGGGTGGCCACCACCTTGTCGAACTCAAACCAGCCGCCCTTGATCTTCTCGACGAGGTCGTCGCCGCCCGCGTAGTCGGCGCCGGCGTCCAGGGCTTCCTTCTCCTTTTCCCCCTTGGCGAACACGAGCACGCGCACCGTCTTGCCGATGCCGTTGGGCAACACCACGCTGCCGCGCACCATCTGATCCGCATGGCGGGGATCGACCCCGAGCCGCACCGCGATATCGACCGTTTCGTCGAACTTGGCGTAGGCGGCTTCCACCGTCCGGCGGACGGCTTCATCCAGCGCCAGCCCGGAGACGGCGCCGATGCGTTTTCGGGCTTCCAGGTATTTCTTTCCGCGCTTGGGCATCTCTCTTCGTTTCTCCTTGCCGTGCACTTTTTCCGGGACCCGCAGCGCCCGCGGAGGGTTCAGCTCACACGACCTCGACCCCCATGCTGCGCGCCGTGCCGGCGACGATGCGGCAGGCCGATTCCAGGTCGTAGGCGTTCAGGTCGGGCATTTTCTGCCGCGCGATCTCCTCCAGCTGCTGCCGCGTGATGGACCCCACCTTTTCGCGCTTGGGATCCTTCGCCCCCTTGGCGATCCGGGCCGCCTTCTTGATCAGGACGGCGGCGGGCGGGGTCTTGGTGACGAAGGTGAAGGAACGGTCCTGGTAGATCGTGATCACCACGGGGATGATCATCCCGGCGTCGTTGGCCGTGCGCGCGTTGAACGCCTTGCAGAAATCCATGATGTTGACGCCGTGCTGCCCGAGGGCCGGACCGATCGGCGGGGAGGGGTTCGCCTTGCCCGCTTCGACCTGCAGCTTGACGATTGCCGTGACTTTCTTGGCCATGGAAAAATCTCTCCTCGCATCGGCGGCGACAGGACAGCCCGCGCCGTGCTACATCTTCTGCACCTGGACGAAATCGAGTTCGACCGGTGTGGCGCGGCCGAAAATGCTGACCAGCACCTTGATTTTGCCCTTCTCGTGGTTGACCTCTTCCACCGTGCCGTTGAAGTTGGTGAAAGGGCCGTCGATCACGCGGATGTCATCGCCCGGCTCAAAGGAGTATTTCGGCTGCGGCTGGCGCTTGCCCGCCTCCATGCGTTTGAGGATCTGCTCCGCCTCGGCCTCCGAGAGCGCCGCCGGCCGCTGCCGGCCGCCGAGAAATCCGGTGACCTTCGCCGTGCTGTTGACGATGTGCCAGGTCTCGTCGTCGAGCTCCATGCGCACCAGGATGTAGCCGGGATAGAACTTGCGCGAAGAGGTCCGGCGCTTGCCCTTGACCAGCTCCACGACCTCTTCGGTCGGAACGATGATCTCCCCGAATTTCTCCGGATGGGAACTCGCGGCGATGCGCTCCTGCAGGGCCGCCTTGACCTTGTTCTCAAACCCGGAATAGACGTGAACGACGTACCATTTCAGCGCCACGCGCCCGGTCCTCCCGCTATTGGAAAACGGCCCGCACGATGGTGGACAGCGCGAGATCGACGAGGCCTAGAAAGGTCGAGATCAACAGCACGAGCACGATGACGACAAGCGTCGAACCCAACGTCTGCTTGCGCGAAGGCCAGGTCACCTTCTTCAGCTCGACCTTGACTTCCCGCAGAAACTGGATCGCCCGGTGCCAGAACC
>CAZQUP010000156.1:0-4280 GCA_964596545.1 uncultured Desulfatibacillum sp.
GCACGGGGACGACTACCAGTGCCATTTCGTCAAAGGCAGCGAGCTTGCCGAGATCCGGGTCAAGAAAATCGGGGAGGCCCTGGCGAGCCTCGCCCTTGAGGTCGAGCGCGTGGCCCAGTTCCAGGTGGCGATCGACGAGTACGACAAGATCCCGCAGATGATTCAGGATTTCGTCGGCACCATCGAGGGCCTGGGACCGAACCCCTTCAAGGGTTTCTGATCCCGGCAGCGCCGGACCGGCCCCCGGGGCCTGCCGAGCGCTCCGGGGGGCTCAGCGAACAAGGAGGTTCAGGAAATGACCGAACGACTCGTGGTGGAACCCGATCTCGATTTCATCCGGGAGGTGGGCATCCTCGGCGGCGAGGATCTCAAGAAATGCTACCAGTGCGCGACCTGCTCGGTGGTGTGCCCGATCTCGCCCCACAACCGGCCTTTTCCGCGCAAGGAGATGATCGCCGCCTCCTGGGGTCTGAAAGACAAGGTGGTGCGAAGCGCCGATCCCTGGCTGTGTCACAACTGCGGCGATTGCTCGACCCGTTGCCCGCGGCAGGCCAAGCCCGCCGACGTGCTGGCCGCAATCCGCGCGCGGGCGGTGGAAGAGTACGCCGCGCCCCGGGCCCTCGCCCGGGCCATGAACACCCCGGGGATGCTTCCCGTGCTGCTCCTGGTGCCGGCGGTCTACCTCGTCGTCATGGGCTATGTGATGGAGAAGATTTTCGGTACGACGTTCCTCAACTTCAGCCCCGAGGGAACGATCGTCCACGCGAAGATGGTCTCCACCTGGCTCGTCGACGTGGTGATGCTTTCGGCCGCGGCCTTCACCGTCGCGGTCTTCGCGCAGGGCGTGAAACGGTTCCTCGGCGACATCCACCGCAACGCGCTCGCCGAGGGAAAGACCGCGAAACAGACGATCGACGCCGCGGGATTCTTCCAAGCGCTCCTGCGCACGATCCCGGTGATTCTCCGGCACGCCAAATTCAACGAGTGCACCGAGAACCGCGGGCGGGCGATATCCCACATGCTGGTGCTGCTCTCCTTCATCGGGCTCTTCATCGTGACCTCGATCTTCTTTGTGGCCATCTACGTCTTCCAGCAGCACGGACCTTACTCGCAGCTCAATCCGGTCAAGTGGCTCGCCAACGTGAGCGGGGTCGCCCTGATCATCGGCAGCCTCCTCCTCATCCGGCAGCGACGCGCCAAGCCCGACCAGAAATCGGTCTACAAGGACTGGTTGCTGCTCGGCCTTGTTCTCGGCCTGGGGGTGACCGGCATGGGGGCGCAGCTTTCGCGGCTCGCCGGCTGGGCGGGGGTTTCTTACACCGTCTATTTCATCCACCTGATGCTCGTGTGGTTCACGTTCGCCTATCTTCCCTTTTCCAAACTCGCCCACCTCGTCTACCGCACGGTCGCCATGGCTTACGCGGAGTACGCGGAAAGGCGATGACCCGCGGCGACGCCGCAAGACGAAACCGGCATGCCGGCTTGAGGACGACATGCCGGTTTTTGCAACCTCGCGCGGGCCCTCGAGCGGCAGAAAAGCTTGCCTTTTTCCGGCGGGCGGGGTAGATAGCCCCTTCCCCCCCGAACGAGCAGCCCCGTGCCCCGCGGCACGCGATTCGGAAAACGACACCCCGAGAAAGGAGGAACGCACGGTATGGCCGAAATCGGACATGGCGGCAAGGAGATCAAAGAGAGGATCCTCGAACCGGCGGAGGCCAAGAAGCGCATTCAGGGCCTGAAGCAGTACCCGATCCGCAGCCAGCTCGCCAACGAGGTCATCGGCATCGCCTACGGCTTCTTCAGCCCCCTTGAGGGCTTCATGGGCAAGGCGGACGTCGAGGCGGTGTGCAAGAAGATGCGCTTGAAGGACGGCAAAACCGTCTGGAGCATTCCCATCGTCTTCGACATGTCAAACGAGGAAATCGCCCAATACGGGGTGAAGCCCGGGGCCTCGATCGTGCTCACCTACACCGACAACCCCATGGCGCTGTTCGAGATCGAGGAGGTCTACGAGTACGACAAGAAATCCCTCGCCAAGGACGTCTACGGGACCGACGAGGCGAAGCACCCCGGCTGCGCGCGCACTTACGCCTACAAGGACAAGTTCGTCGGCGGCAAGATCACGCTCGTCAACCGGCCCAAGATCAACGAGCCTTTCACCCCCTATTTCCTTCCCCCCTTGCAGCTGCGCAAGATCTTCAAGGAAAAAGGCTGGAAGCGGATCGTCGCCCATCAGACGCGTAACGTCCCCCACACCGGCCACGAGTGGCTGATGAAGGGCGCCTGGTTCCAGACTTACGGCGAGCTGCCGATGGACAAGCCCTATGTCGGAGTGCTCGTCAACGCGATCATCGGCGAAAAGCGCAAGGGCGACTACATCGACGAGGCGATCATCCTCACCCAGGACGAGCTTCGCAAGTCGGGCTACTTCGGCGATCACAACCATTTGACCTCCCTCACCTTCTGGGACATGCGGTATGCCGGACCGCGCGAGGCCGTTTTCCACGCGGCGCTGCGCACCAACCTCGGCCTCACCCACCACATGTTCGGCCGCGATCACGCCGGGGTCGGCACCTACTACGGCCCCTATGACGCCCATCGCCTGCTCGAGAGCCTGCAGGGCGAGATCAACATCGTCCCCGTCTATTCCGAGAACTGGCTCTATTGCCCGCACTGCGGCGAAATCACCTCCGAGAGCCTCTGCAATCACAAGAAAGAATGGCAGAAGTTTTCGGGCACGCTGATCCGCAGCATCGTGCAGGACGGGGTCAAGCCGCCGCGGCTGATCTTCCGGCCCGAGGTCTTCGATCTGGTGCTGGAATGCGCGGAGAAGTACGGTTTCGGCTCGCCCTTCGTCGATGAGGAGTATCTGAAGAAACGCACGCCGGTGTTCGTCATACCGCCGCTGGCTTAGGGGAGGTGACCGATATGTCCGAGAAATATCCGATCAATCTGTGGGTGAACGAAGAGCGTTACGAGAAACTGCAGAAGGCGGGCCTGGCCGCGATGTGCCAGGAGATGCTGGCCGGCCTCAAGTGCATCCAGGTCTATTGCAACGAGGCCCAGAAGGACAAGATCCTCAAGGTATTCCCGACCGCCAAGTTCGACAGCGCGACGACCAAGAGCATCGAGCTCTTGCCGCGCCAGGTCAAGGACAAGATCTTCGACCTCGTCGTTCAGAAGCAGTCGATCGACATCATGGACGAGTTCCTCAAAAGCTGTTGATTTTCGGTAATCGCGCTCGGTTTCCCCAACCGGGGCCGCCCCGCGGGGCGGCCCCGGTCTTTATCGGGCGGCACAAACTCGGGAGCTGGATCCTTCCCCGGTACGGTCGTTGACAACGGCACCGAGGGTGGAAATTTTCTACCTGCCCGGCTTGAACGGTTGAAATCGTCATTCCGAACAAAGGAGACTTCCATGAGATCCGGTACTCGGCGTGCAGCGATCGTCGTCTGGCTTTTCGCGGGGGCGCTGTGGGGCTGTTCGACCGCCTATGTCGCCAAGCCGATGCCCTTCCGGGCGCCATCCGCGTATCCGAACGCCGTCGAGGTCGCCGGCGCCGCGGTGGCCGCGGAGTCCTACGCCGACCCCGCCCAGGCGCGGGAGGCCTTCGGCTTCGACATCCGTGAGGCCGGAATGCTTCCGGTGCAGGTCATTTTCGACCATCGCGGCTTGAGTCCGATCGAGATCGTCTCCGCGCAGACCTTCCTCGAGGACGGCCAGGGCAACATCTGGCCGCTGCTCGACCGCGACACGGCTTACGAGCGGGCCACGCGCTACGCACAGACCAAGGAAATCGCCAAGGAAGGCGCCTACCACGCCGTCCTGGGAGCGGCGGCCGGAGCGATCATCGGGGCGGCCGTGGGCATCGTCACGGGGGAAAACGTGGCTGTCGCCACCGGCAAAGGCGCGGCGGTGGGCGGCGCCGCCGGGGCGACGCTGGGGGGGGCCAAGGGCTACACTTCGGATGAAGCCCGCCGCAAGATCATCCAGGATCTCAACCGCAAATCGCTCGAAACGCGCGCCGTCGAGCCGCAGGGCCTTTCCTTCGGGTTCCTCTTCTTTCCCGGCGAGGCGGCCTCGGCGGACACCCTGCGCCTGCAGCTCCGCGAGACGGACACCGGCCGCGTGCACGCGCTGCGGATGAAGCTCTAAGGCCCGAAGGAGAACGGAGGGCGGGGGAAGGGTGGCGGAGAGACCGGGATTCGAACCCGGGATACCCCTTTCGGAGTATACTCGCTTAGCAGGCGAGCGCCTTCGACCTACTCGGCCATCTCTCC
>CAZQUP010000157.1:0-4253 GCA_964596545.1 uncultured Desulfatibacillum sp.
GGTTTCCTTCGTGAAATCGGGGAAGATGTGCTTGTCGAAGGAATCCTTGAAATAGCCGCCGTAGACGCCGACCTTGATCGATTTTGCGGCCCCGAAGGCCGCGGCGGGAACAAAAACGAGCGTGGCGAGAAGCAAGAGGCTGACGCGGGGAAGAATTCGCGAGCGGATCATAGGCCACCTCCGGCGAAAGGGTTGGCAAACAGGCGGATGGAAAGCAGGCCGGACTATCGCAGAGCCCTTCAGGGCTGTCAAGAAAATGGCCGAGGTCTTCCTTCTTCCTTGATCGGCGCTCTCCGCGATGATAGAGGCGAAAGCAAAGGATGAACGGCAAAACAGCCCCCGTTCCCAAAACCGTTTCCCGGCGCCTGACCCCCAACGCATCGAAGGCCGAAAAAAGGAGGAACGCCATGAAGATCCTACGCATCCTCGTCGCGTCCATTGTCTGCTGCGGTTGGCTTCTGGGTGCCGCCGAAGAAGCCCCGGCGCAGGCCGTCGTCAAGGTCGGAAACATCCTGCCCCTCTCCGGTCCCTCGGCCTCGGTCGGTCTGCAGAACAAACAAGCCCAGGACATGGCCATCCAGGAGATCAACGACGCCGGGGGGATCAAGTCGCTCGGCGGGGCGAAGATCCAGATGCTCTACGCCGACTCCGAGTCGAAGCCCGAAAAGGGGGTCGCCGAGGCCGAACGTTTCATCAACACCGAAAAAGTCCATCTCCTGACCGGAGCCTGGAACTCGGCCGTCTCCTACCCGGTTTCGGCGGTGGCTGAGCGCTACCAGATCCCCTTTCTCGTCCCGGTGTCGGTCGCCGACAAGATCACCGAGCAGGGGTTCAAGTACGTCTTCCGCATCGCGGCAAAGGACAGCTGGTGGACCCGCGACCAATTCGCCTTCCTGAAAGACCTGCAGGCCGAGTTCAACGCCAAGGTCTCGACCCTCGCCTTCGTCTACGAAAACGGCGATTGGGGCAAGGGCTTCGCGGAAGGCTGGAAGAAGCACGCCCAGGCGGGCGGCTACAAGGTCGTGCTCGACGAGCCCTACCCCTCGACGGCGACGGATTTGAGCCCCGTCGTCCAGAAGATCAAGCGCGCCAACCCGGATGTGCTCCTGCTCACCTCGAATGCGGCGGATGCGATTCTGCTCACGAACACCATGGCCGAATACCGGGTCAAGCCCAAGGCGATCATCGCCAGCGGCGGCGGGCACGCCGACCCCTCCTACCTCAAGGCCGCCGGCAAGAACGCCCGCTACCTCTTCGACATCGTGGAGTGGGAGACCGACGTGAACAAGCCGGGAGCGAAGGAGACAAACGAGAAATTCAAGAAGCTCTACGGCTACAACCTGACCGGCGAGTCGGTCGACGCCTACGCGGCCATGTACGTCCTGGCCGACGCCCTCGAGCGCGCCGCCTCGACCGACCCGAAGGCGATCCGCGACGCGCTGGCCAAGACGCGTCTGACCCAAGGTCCGGCGATGATCGTGGGCTACGACGCGATCGAGTTCGACGAGAGCGGGCAGAACAAGCACGCCGCCCTGGTCATGGTCCAGGTGGACGACCTCGGCAAGGGCCTCGAGCGGATCACCGTCTGGCCGAAGGCCTCGCGCCGCGCGGGCTACAAGCCGGTCTTCCCGATCCCGTAACCCCGCGAACGGAACCGGGCCGCCCCTCTTCAGGCCGGGAGGGGCGCCCCCCCGGCGGCGCAAGCCATGATCCACCTCCTCGAAGACACGATCAACGGAATCCTCATGGGCTCGATCTACGGGCTGGCGGCCCTCGGGCTCACGCTGATCTTCGGGGTCCTCAAGGTGATCAACTTCGCCCACGGCTCGCTTCTCATGGTGGGGATGTACGCCGCCTACTGGACGGTGCTCTTGACGGGGGTGCACCCCTACCTCGCCCTGGTCTTCGTCCTGCCGCTCATGTTCGCCTTCGGCTACCTCCTGCAGGCCGTCGTGATCCAGCCGATCTTCAAGGCCGAGCGCGAGGTGCGCGAGCCGATCACGGTCATCATCGTCACGACCGGTGTCTGGTACATCCTCGACAACCTCGCCCTCCTCGTCTTCGGGCCGCAGTACCGCAACATCCAGGACAACCCCCTGCGCGGCAGGATGATCGAGGCCGGAGAGATGCTCATCTCGGTGCCCAAGCTCTGGGGATTCTGTGCGGCCGTCGCCACCGCGGCCCTGATCTGGCTTTTCCTGCAGAAGACCCGTATGGGTCGGGCCGTGCGCGCGACGAGCCTCGACCGCGACGCGGCGAGCCTCCAGGGGATCAACCCCTACAAGATCTACAACATCGCCTTCGGCCTCGGGACGACCGTGGCCGGCGTCGCCGGCGTGGCGCTCGTCCCCTTTTACAACGTCTTTCCCACGGTCGGTGTGCTCTTCGACATCAAGTGCTTCATCATTGTCGTCCTGGGGGGGCTCGGCAGCATCGGCGGGGCCCTCCTCGGCGGGATGATCATCGGGGTGATCGAATCGGTCGGACCGCAGTTCATGACCGCGACCTGGACCGAGGCGATCGTTTACGGCCTTTTCTTGGGCTTTCTCTTCCTGCGGCCCTCGGGCCTCTTCGGTGTGAAGTACGACTGGTGAACACGTCGTCCGCCACCCGGCAACCGGCGTCCGGCCGCCCCGTTCTTCTGCGGTGGGCGCCGCTCCTGCTCCTGCTCGCCGTCGCCTTCGCCCTGCCGCTCGTCGTGCGCAGCGCGACCTACCTCCACATCCTCATCCTGCTCCTGCTTTACGCCTACCTCACGACGAGCTGGAACCTCGTCGGCGGTTTCGCCGGGGTTCTGCCGCTCGGCCACGCTGCCTTCGTCGGCATCGGGGCCTACACCTCGACCGTGCTTTCGCTGCAGTACGGCCTGAGCCCCTGGATCGGGATGGTCATCGGGGGGATCCTCTCGACCGTGGTCGGGGTGCTGATCGGGCTGCCCACCTTCAAGATGCGGGGGGCCTATTTCGCCCTGGCGACGATCGCTTTCGCCGAGGGGCTGCGCGTCATGGTCGAAAACATCGACCAGCTCGGCCCCCTCCGCCTGAACGGTCCGCGGGGACTGCAAATCCCGCCGCTCGAGCTCGGCTTCGGCCGCTTCATGTTCGCCGAGAAGGAGCCCTACTACTACATCATCCTGACGATGCTCGTGCTGGCGGTGGGGATCACCTGGGCGGTTTCCCGCTCCAAGCTGGGATACTGCCTCGCCGCCGGGGGGGAGGAACCCGAGGCGGCGCAGTCCTTGGGGATCAACGTCGCCCGGGTCAAGCTGGTCGCCATGGCGATCAGCTCCTTTCTCACCTCGCTCGGCGGCACCTTCTGGGCCCAGTTCACGCTCTACATCCACCCCAAGAGCGTCATGAGCCTGGACATCTCCTTCGAAATCGCCTTCATCGCCCTGATCGGCGGCCGCGGCTCGATCGCCGGTCCGTTGCTCGGGGCGCTGCTGCTCCGGCCGGTGAGCGACTTTTCGCGCATCCATTTCGGGGACACGCTGCCCGGCCTGCACCTGGTCATCTTCGGCGTGGTCCTCATTCTCGTCATGCTCTACCAGCCGCGCGGTCTGCAGGAGCCGCTCACGCGCTTCTACCGCCGCGGGATGCGGCGCCTCTTCGGGACGGTGGAGGGGCAATGAGGTTGCTTGAGCTCCACCGCGTGAGCAAGCACTTCGGCGGGATCCGCGCCGTCGAGGATTTCAGCCTCGAGGTGCAGGCAGGCGAAATCGTCGGCCTGATCGGGCCGAACGGCGCCGGCAAATCGACCCTCTTCAACTGCGTCGCCGGCGTCTTCCCGCCGACCTCCGGGGAGATCGTCTTCCAGGGGAAGCGGATCGACGGACGCAAGCCCTGGGACCTCTGCCGCCTGGGGATCGCCCGCACCTTCCAGATCGTCAAGCCTTTCGCCTCGCGCACGGTGCTCTACAACGTGACCGTGGGCGCCTTCGCCACCACCTCCCGGCTCGCCGAGGCCGAGCGCCGCGCCCTCGAGGTCCTGCGGACCCTGCGCATGGAGGAAAAGGCTCACGTGCGTGCGGCCAACCTCACGATCGCCGACCGCAAGCGGCTGGAGATCGCCCGGGCGCTCGCCACCCGACCGCGGCTTCTGCTCCTCGACGAGGTGATGGCGGGGCTGCGGCCGACCGAGGTCGACGAGATGGTCGCCGTCATCCGCCGCCTGCGGGAGTCGGGGATCACCTTCTTCGTGATCGAGCACATCATGCGCGCCGAGACGGCGCTCTCCGACAGGATCGCCGTCCT
>CAZQUP010000158.1:0-4199 GCA_964596545.1 uncultured Desulfatibacillum sp.
GGTGGCCGCGGAGTTCGGCGGGGTGACCCACCTGCGCTTCGACGACACCGACCCGAGCAAGGAGAGTCGGGAATACGTCGAGGCCATCCAGGAAGACGTCCGCTGGCTCGGCTTCGACTGGAAGGACAAAATCTTCTTCGCCTCCGACTACTTCGAGCGGCTCTACGGCTTCGCCGAAGACCTCATTCGCGCCGGCAAAGCCTACGTCGACCACCTGAGCGCCGAGGAAATCCGGGAGTACCGGGGCACCCTGACCCGTCCCGGCCGCAACAGCCCCTACCGCGACCGCTCGGTCGAAGAAAACCTGGACCTCTTCCGACGCATGCGCGCCGGCGAATTCCGCGACGGCGAGTGCGTGCTGCGCGCCCGGATCGACATGGCCGCCCCCAACCTCGTGATGCGCGACCCCACCCTATACCGCATCAAGCGTACCCCTCACTATCGAACCGGGACCGACTGGTGCATCTATCCGATGTACGATTTCGCGCACTGCCTCTCCGACATGATCGAAGGGATCACCCACTCGCTGTGCACGCTGGAGTTCGAAAACAACCGCGAACTCTACGACTGGATCCTCGCCGCGCTCGACACGCCCCACCGGCCGCGGCAGATCGAATTCGCCCGGCTCAACCTGAGCCGCACCGTTCTTTCCAAACGGCGGCTGATCGAACTCGTCGAGGGCGGCTTCGTCACCGGCTGGGACGACCCCCGCATGCCGACCCTCTCCGGGCTGCGGCGCCGCGGCTACACGCCGGAGGCGATCCGCGCTTTCTGCGACCGCATCGGGGTGGCCCGGGCGGACAACCGAGTGGATATCGCGCTGCTCGAGCACTGCCTGCGCGAAGACCTGAACCGCCGGACGCCCCGCCGGCTCGCCGTCCTGCGGCCGCTCAAGGTGACGATCCTCAATTACCCGCCGGACCAAGTCGAGGAGCTCGCCGCGCTGAACCATCCGGAAGATCCCGCCGCCGGCAGCCGCACCGTCCCTTTCTCGCGCGAGCTGTTCATCGAGCGCGAAGACTTTCGCGAAGATCCCCCGCCGAAGTTCTACCGGCTCGCCCCGGGCCGGGAGGTGCGGCTGCGCTACGCGTACCTGATCCGGTGCGTCGAGGTCCTGCGGGACCCGCAAACCGGCGAGGTCTGTGAGCTGCGCTGCACGCACGATCCCGCGACCCGCGGCGGGGAAGCCCCCGACGGGCGCCGGGTGAAAGCAACCCTGCACTGGGTCTCCGCGCCGCAGGCGATCGAAGCCGAGGTGCGCCTCTACGACCACCTCTTTCTCCTGGAGAACCCCGCGGAGGTCGCGGAAGGAGAGGACTTCACCGCCGCCATCAATCCGCACTCGCTCGAGGTGCTGCGGGGCTGCCGCCTGGAGCCCGCGCTCGCCTCGGCCGCGCCGGGCGAGCGCTTCCAGTTCGAACGTCTGGGCTACTTCTGCGCCGACCGCCGGGACCATCGCCCCGGGGAGCCGATCTTCAACCGCACCGTGACGCTCCGGGACACTTGGGCCAAGATCGCCGCCCGGCAGGAGGGTGGCCTTCAGCGGTAGAACAACAGGCCGCCCGCGAGTTTCACATATTCCCCCGCGACGCGCGCCAGCAGCTCGGGATCCCGCCACCAGGGCCGGGAATCGTGCGGGTCGCGGGTCGGCACGGAACGAAAGGCGAAAGCGAACTCCGCGCGGGGGTCCGCACGGCGGAACGCAAGCCGCGCCCGGCGCATGTGATAGGAAGAGCTCAGCACGACCGCCGAGCGCAGGCCGTGGCGGCGCATCAGCTCGAGCGTCGCCCGCGCCTCGGCGAACGTGCCCCCCGGATCGGGACCCCACCCGGCGGCGGCGGGGACCTCGCGGCCGATGATCACCCGCTCCTCGGGAAGCGGAGGCTCGATGCGGTAGGTGCGCAGGAACCACTCCCAACCGAGGGCGCGATGCCGGAAGGGCAGAAGGATGAGGCGCGCCTGACCGGTCCGAACGCACTCCACGGCGGCCCGCAAGCGCTCGCGGTCCTCGGCCGGCGGCCCCGCGAGCACGACCGCCGCCTCGACCGGCCGGGCGGGGGGAGCGGGGGTGACAGCGAGAAAGTCGTGCCCATAGCCCAGAAAAAGCAGCACGCAGGCGGCGGCGATCCCGATCGTGATGCGGCCGGCCATGTTCACCTCTTCCTCTCGGGCGCAATCCCGGTCGAAGGGTCAGGCTACCACGGCCCCGTCCCCCGGGCAACCGCGGCCGAACAGGCGGCACCGGCGCAAGGAGAGACGGCATGAACGTATGCATCGTGGGAACGGGCTATGTGGGACTGGTCTCGGCGGCCTGCCTTGCCGAGATGGGAAACCGCACGGTCTGCGTCGACGCCGACCCCGCCGTCATCGAGGGGCTGCAGCGGGGGCGGCTGCACCTTTACGAGCCCGGCCTCGAGCCGCTGCTGCGGCGCAACGTCGCCGAGAGACGGCTTTCGTTCACGACCGAGCTGCGCCAGGGGCTGGAGCCTTCCGATTTCATCTTCAACTGCGTCGGCACCCCGCCGCAGGCGGACGGCTCCTGCGACTTAAGCCAGGTCCGCCGGGTCGCACGCGAGATCGGCGATCTGCTCGGCGACTACAAGATCATCGTCAACAAGTCCACCGTCCCGGTGGGCACCGCCGAGGAGATGCGGGAGATCATCCGCGGACGGCTGGCCGCGCGGGGTCTCGATCTCGAGTTCGACGTCGTCGCCAACCCCGAGTTTCTCAAGGAGGGCGATGCGGTCAACGACTTCATGAAACCCGACCGCATCATCGTCGGCACCGACAACGTGCGCACGGCGAAACTTTTGGAGGTCCTCTACGCCCCCTTCGCCCGCAGCCGGGACAAGCTGATCGTGATGGATGTCCGCAGCGCCGAGCTCACCAAGTACGCGGCCAACTGCATGCTCGCCGCGAAGATCTCCTTCATCAACGAAATCGCCAACCTCTGCGAGCGCCTGGGGGCCGACGTCGGCGCGGTGCGCCGCGGGATCGGGGCCGATCCGCGCATCGGCTACCATTTCATCTACCCCGGCATGGGCTACGGCGGCTCCTGTTTCCCGAAAGACGTGAAGGCGATGATCGCCGCCGCCCGGCGCGCCGGGTACGAGCCGGAGCTGATCGCCGCCGTGGATGCGGTGAACACCCGGCAGCGCGGCGTTTTGCCGGAGAAGATCCGCCGCCATTTCGAGGCGCGGGGCGGGACCTCCGGACGAAGGATCGCCCTCTGGGGGCTTTCCTTCAAAGCCAACACCGACGACTTGCGGGAGGCAGCCGCGCTGGTGCTGATCGAGGAGCTGACCGCGGCGGGGATGCGGATCCGCGCCTTCGACCCGGCGGCCGGAGGCAAGGCGCGGGAACGCTTCGGCTCCGGCGGGCCGGTTGAGGTCTGCGAGGATCAGTACGAGGCCCTCGAGGGGGCCGAGGCCCTGGCGATCGCCACCGACTGGAACCAGTTCCGCAACCCCGATTTCCGCCGCATGCGGCTTCTGCTGCGTGAGCCGGTGATTTTCGACGGCCGCAACCTCTACGAGCCGGCCACGGTCGCCGCCCTGGGATTCCATTACATCAGCATCGGCCGCTCGCCGGCCGCCCCCGCACCGGCCGAAGCATGATTTTTTCCTTGATTTCAGAGGGGCAATCCGGGAAATAAGGGAATCATCCGGGGGCGGCCGGTGATCGTCACACGACCGGAAGCCCGGGGGAAAACACCGGCTCCCCGTCGGTCTCCGTCCGGCGGAAACGCGGGGGGCATCGGAACCAGCACGGCGGTGCGATCAGGGGCGGGCAGACGTTTCGTCTGCTTCGTCCTCGCCGCCGGGGAGGAGAGCAGAAAACCCTTCAAAGGGGTGTTTTCCCCACATCCCGCGCCGATCTCGGGTCCGGAGGGGGCGCCCACGAAGACGACGCGGCGTGATCCCCCCGGAAATTGCATGCCCGCGGGAAGAGACTCCGGCCGCCCCGGCCGCCCCCGGGACTCCGTTCTCCCCGCCTCCCCCGCCGCGGATCAGAACACCACCCCCCCATAGCCGACGAAGCTGTCGGCGGGGTGACGATCGTAGCTCGTGGCGTAGCCCACGACGTGGGCCCGCCGGGCGCCGAGACGTCTTCCGGCCTCGACCGCCGCCGCAGCCGCCCCGGGGCAGCAGGCGTTTTCGCGGGCGAGCGCCTCGGCGATCACCCGCCGCGGGTCGAGC
>CAZQUP010000159.1:0-4133 GCA_964596545.1 uncultured Desulfatibacillum sp.
GGGTCACCAACACGACGGGCCTCGTGCGCTGCCGCAACTTCCAGTACAACCAGCTGCCGAACAGCGAAGACATCGAGTGCGAAAACCTCGACAAGGTCTCGATCGGGCTGGACGGATGCTTCGGCTGCCAGGTGCACTGCCGCCATCGCTACATCATTCCCGAAGGGCCCTATGCCGGGACCTACGCCCAGGGTCCGGAGTATACGAGTCAGGGGGCCTTCGGTGCCGAGGTCGGCTGCCGCAGCCTGAACACGGTTCTGGTCGGCAACCACCTAGTGAACGACTACGGCATGGACACGCTCGAAGTGGGCAGCATGATGGCTTGGGCGATGGAGCTCTTCGAGAAGGGCATCTTGACCGAGAGGGAAACCGCGGGGCTCCGACTCGCCTGGGGGGACGACGAGGCGGTGATCGAACTCGTCAAACGTATCGCCTTCCGCCGGGACATCGGGGACATCCTCGCCGAGGGCCCGCTCCGGGCGGCAGAGAGGATCGGACCGCAGAGCCTGCCTTACCTGATCCACGTCAAGGGCATGAGCAACCTCCACTCCGACGAACGCCCCACCCCGGCGCTCGCCCTGAACATCGCCGTCTCCAGCCGGGGCGCCGACCACCTCCGGGGCCGCCCGGCCATCGATCTCTACAACCTCCCGCTGGCGGTGCTCGAGCGGGTCTACCGCAACCCCGACGGCTACACCGGCCCCCTCACGAACAGCTACTCCGAGTACGAGGGCAAACCGCGTATGGTCCAGTGGCAGGAGCTCGTCTACATGGCGGTCGATTCCCTCGGCGTCTGCAAATACCATACGGTGTTCCTCAGCCCGAACCACCCCCAGTTCAAGGAATTCGCGCGCCTGATTTACCTGAACACGGGCCTGGAATTCAGCGAAAAAGAGATCTGGGACATCGCCGAGCGCTGCTACACGATCGAGCGTCTCTTCAACCTGCGCGAGGGCATGACGCGCCGGGACGACTGGCTGCCCGACCGGTACTTCGACGAGCCCACGCGTCTGGGGCTTCCCGTGGCGCGCGGCAAGTGCATCGACCGCGAGAAATTCCGGGCCATGCTCGACGAGTACTACCGCCTCTACGGGTGGGACGAAAACGGGGTTCCGACCCCCGAGACGCTCGCGCGGCTCGGAATCGCCGAACTCAAGCCGGCCGCTTGAAGCGAAGCCGCGAGGAGGGGATCCGATGGGGAAAAAAATCCTGATCACCGACCCGGAGAAATGCACCGGCTGCCGGCTCTGCGAAATCGTCTGTTCGGTGAAACACGACGGAGTGAGCAATCCGGCGCTCGCCCGCATCCATGTCGTCAAGTGGGACAACGAGGGCTTCTATCTCCCCATGCGCTGCCAGCAGTGCCGCGAGGCTCCCTGCCTCGCCGTTTGCCCGAAAGGCGCGATTTCGCGGGACGAAGGTCTAGATTGCGTGCGCATCGATTACGAGCGCTGCATCGGCTGCAAGCTCTGCGTGCAAGCCTGTCCCTTCGGGGCCATGGGCTGGGATGCGGAGCGCGGACGCGTCTTCAAGTGCGACCTCTGCCAGGGCGAGCCCCAGTGCGTGCGCTTCTGCGACATGAAGGCCGTGGACTACGTGGAGGCGGATCGTCTGAGCTGCCGGCGCATGCGTGAGGCCGGCGAGCAGTACTCCGCCCTCATGCGTCGCTTCGGGAGAGGATGAATGAAGGTGATCGTGGAAACCCTCGGGCTGCCCACCCTCGCCGCCGTGCTCGGCAAGAGAGCCGAAATCGAGCTCGCGGAGGAGGCGACTCTTGCGGATCTGATCGCCCACATCGTCTCCCGCTTCGGGCCTCGGGCGCGGGAAGGGCTTCTCGACCGCGAGGGAAAACTCGATCTCACAATTCAGATCCTTCTGAACGAGGAGGGCTTCGTCGGCCGCGGCGAGCTTCCCACGCGGCGGCTCCGCGAAGGAGACCGGGTCCGCCTGATGCTCCTGGTCGGAGGCGGATAGGAGGATCCGCCCCCGGGCGGCGTTGCACCGATCGGGCAGGCGTGCTATGTTGCGCCGCGATTCGATTCCCTCGCGAGGAAAGGAGCCCTCGATGGAGATTCAACGGATTCTCTGGCCGACCGACTTCTCCGAAAACGCCGCCGCCGCGCTTCCGCTCGTCACCCAGCTCAGCCAGAAATTCGGGGCCGAAATCCACATCCTCTATGTCATGAAAGACTACCCCGCCTTCGGCGCCCACTACGGCCAGTTCGACCCCGAGGAATGGAAAAAGATGCAGGAGTGGGAGAAGACGACCGCCGAAGGGCGACTGACCGAGATCTGCGAGAAGTTTCTGAACGAATGCCCTCTCTACATCCGCCATATCGCCGTGGGCGAACCCGCCAAGGAGATCCTGCGCGTAATCGAGCGGGAGAAGATCGACCTTGTGGTGATGGCCAGCCGCGGAAGCGAAGGCCACTTCAACTTCGGCAGCGTGGCCGAGCGCGTCCTCAAGTGCACGACCGTTCCGGTCGTCATGATTCCCGTGTAAAGGACGTCCGGCGCCGCACGTCCTGCGGAAAACGCCTGCGGCCGCCGGGTGCCTCCGGCGGCCGCAGAGGCCTTCGCCGGTCGACGGACGTCATCCGATCCGCAACACGAGAGCGGCCGCGGTATCGCCTGCGGCGCAGCCGGCGAACAGCAGATACCCTCCGCCTTTCCTCACCACTTCCTCGATCCCCTCGATGATCAAACGTCCTGCGGTCGGCCCCTGGGGGTGGCCGTAGATCAGAGAGGAACCGTAGTTGTTCATTCCGCGCATGACGTCGATTCCCAGCTTGCGCGCCAGGAAGACGTCGTTGGCGGCGAAGGGGTTGTGGGTCTTGATCGCCGCGCATTGTCCGGCTTCGATCCCCGCCGCGTCGAGGGCCATTTTCGCCGCCGGGTAGACCGCGGCCGCCATAAAGGCGGGCTTCGTTCGCGCGTAGCCGTAGGAGACGACCCGGATTTCGACGGCGGGGTCGGCGCTGAGCGAGCGGGCGCGCTCGCGCTCGGCGACGATGATGCCGCAGTGGCCGTCGGCGGGGTGGGTCTGGCTGCCGTAGGTCAGCACGCCGTTCGGGAGCACGGGCTTCAGGCGGGCAAGCCCTTCGGCCGTGGTTTCCATCACGCCCTCGTCGGCCTCGAGCAGGACGGTCTCCTTCTTCGAAACGCGGATCAGGACCGGAAACATGTAGCGCTTCTGAAATTCGCGGTCGTTGGCGAGCGCCTCCCGATACTGGCGGTAACGCTCGAGGGTCACCGCATCACACTCTTCGCGCGTGATGCCCTCCTCACGGGCCACGTTCTCGGCGGTCTGGATCATCGCCTGCCCGGCGAAGGGATCCCGGTTGAAATTGTCCATCATCCAGTTCTCCGAGATCACCTGCCCGCCGGGACCGAGCGGGTTGGGCCACACCACGTGGGGTCCATTGGAACAGCGGTCGGTCATCAGGCAGAAGGGGGTTTGGAAAAGGCCGCACTCGACCCCCATGGCTGCGGAATAAACGGCGACGGTGGAGGTCGAACAGGCCTGACTCACCCAGATCCCCGGCACCCCCGTGGCCCCCATCAGGGCCGCCGCCCAGGGGCCGCCGTAAAAGCCCTGGTGCTGGTGGACCGTGAGGCCCAGGAACACATAGTCGAAGGTCCGGGGGTCGATCCGCTTCTCGGCGAGCCAGCGCTTGGTCGTTTCGGCCGCGAGCACGATGGCGTGTTCGTTCGCCATCGTGCCCTGCCAGCGGGCGAAGGGGGAACTGAAATAGCCTTTGTAAGGGATGTAGGCCTTGTTCAGCATGGGACGACCTCCTCGGGGTCAGCGCTTCGGGGTGCGCAGTTTCTCTTTGAGAATCCGGTGCAGGATCTTTCCGGTGGGGGTGCGGGGCATCTCCTCCGGGGCGAGGAAGATCACTTCCTTGGGCCGCTTGTAGCCGGCGAGCTTGTCGCGGCAGCAGCGCAGGATCTCCTCCGCGGTGATGCGCTGCGGATCCACGCCCGGCTTGGGAATGACGACGGCGGTCACCTTTTCGCCCCATTTCTCGTCGGGAACGCCCACTACGGCGCAGTCGAAGACGCATTCGTGGCTGCCCACGACTTCTTCGACCTCGCTCGGGTAGACGTGCTCACCCCCGGTGATGATCATG
>CAZQUP010000160.1:0-3868 GCA_964596545.1 uncultured Desulfatibacillum sp.
CCTTACCTGGTCCAGGCCGAGCTGGGCGAGAAGGGGACGTGGTGGCGGCTTCTTCTCGGAGCCTACCGCAGCCTTCCCGAGGCGCTGGCGGCCCGCCGCGAGCTGGGGATCGGCGGGGCGGTGCCTGTGAAAACGCCTTTCGGGAATCTCGTGGGCGAGTTCTCCGACCCGCGGGAAGCCGCCGTCATGCGGGAGCAGATGGCCGCTCGGGGATGGGATGCTTACCTGCTCGAGGAGCCGGGAAGCCCCTGGCGGCTTGTGGTCGGGGCCTTCGCCGACGCGGCTTCGGCCGAAAAACAGCGGCGGGAATTGGCGGCGCAGGGGATCGAAGCCCGCACCGTGCGGCGCTGAGCCGCCCCAGCCGCCCCATAGGAGGATCATGGCCCGAAAAAACACCAACCTCCTCCCCGAAACCCGAAGCGGATCGCCGGAGGGCGCCAAGCTCGTGCGTCAGGAAACGCTTTTCCTCTTTACCCTTCTTGCCCTTGCCGTGGGCTTCTTCGGCGGTGTCCTTTTCGGGGTCTGGCGCTCGGAGAGCGAAAACGGATCCGGGCCTCCGACCGCCGCGGCTCCTTCCGCTCCGGCCATGGCCGAGCGCATCCGCGAGCTCGAAGCGGAGACCGCGCGCAACCCCGCCGGCCTTTCCGCGTGGGTCGAACTCGGCAACCTCTACTTCGACACCGACCAGCCCCGCAAGGCGATCGAGGCCTACCGCCGGGCGCTGGCGCTCGACCCGGACAACGCCGACGTCTGGACCGACATGGGGGTCATGTACCGCAGGGAGGGGAACCCCGAAGAGGCGGTGCGCTGCTTCGAGCGGGCCATGACGATCGACCCGCGCCACGAAATTTCGCGGCTGAACAAGGGGATCGTCCTCTTGCACGACCTGAAGGATGAGGCCGGGGCGATCCGCGCCTGGGAAGAGCTGCTGGCGATCAATCCCCTCGCCGCGGTGCCGGGCGGGATGACGGTCGACCGCATGGTGCAGGGGCTGAAGCAGAAGTCCTCCGCCAAACCTTCCGGCTGATTCTCCACGGGCCCTCCCTTCCGCGCCTTCAATTGTCGGGATAGCGGCTGCCGTAGATGCGGGCGATCTCCTCGCGGCCGAAGGGGTAGCGTGCGTTGCAGTTGCGACAGCGGATCTCGATCGGAAACGGACCGTGGTCGCGCATCTCCTTGAGTTCCGAGATCGGAAGCAGGTGCAACAGGGACGCGATGCGTGCGCGGTGGCAGGGGCAGCGGAAGACGATCGCGCGGGAGTGAAGAACGGCGGGCCTCCACGGGGCGAAGACGCCGTTGATGACCGCCTCGGGGGACTCGCCGCGGGCGAAGCGTTCCCCCAGCGAGGGCAAGGCGGAGACGATCGCCTCCAGGTCGGCGAGTACGCGGTCCTTGGCCTCGGGCATCGCCTGCAGCATGAGGCCCCCCGCCCCCGGCACCGCCCCGTCGCGGTCGAGGGGGAGACTCAGGTTGAAGGCCGTGGGGATCTGCTCGGAGACCAGACAGTAGTGGGCGAGATCCAGGGCCAGGTTGCCGTAGGCCAGCTCGACCCTTCCGGTGAACGGCCGTCGGGCCCCTTCGATCACGCGGGTGACGGAGAGCAGCCCCGCGCCGAAGAAACGGCGGAGGTCCAGGTCCTCGAGGGGGCCCTCAAGCGGAATCGGGACCTGCTCGAGGAAACCGCGAAGTTCCCCGGAGGCGTTCGCCTCGACGCTCAACCCCCGGATCGGGCCGGTGCAGCTGATCTGCAGCGCCAGGCGATCCCGCCCTTTCAGTCCGGAGGAGAGAAGGGCCAGCCCGAGGAAGGCGCGGCCCAAGACGACGGTTTCGAGGACCCCGAGCTCGTGCCGGCGGCGCATCTCCGCGACCAGCCGCGAGCCGTCCACCACGGCCCCGCGAATGCTCCCGCCGGCGAGCAGAAAGCCGACGAGCCGGTCGCCGCCGATTTCGTCCGGGGGCGGCATCAGAATTCCAGGCTGCGTGGGGTGCGCGGAAAGGGGATCACGTCGCGGATGTTCGCGACCCCGGTCGCGAGCATCAGAAAACGTTCGAAGCCCAGCCCGAAGCCGGCGTGCGGAACGGTGCCGTAGCGCCGGATGTCGAGGTACCACCAGTAAGGCTCGCGCGGCAGCCCCGTCTCCTCCATGCGTTGCTCGAGGACCGCGAGCCGCTCCTCCCGCCGGCTGCCGCCGACGAGCTCGCCCACCCGCGGCACCAGGAGATCCATCGCCGCCACGGTGCGTCCGTCGTCGTTCACGCGCATGTAGAACGGCTTGATCTCCTTCGGGTAGTCGGTGACGAAGATCGGGCGGCCGACATGCCGCTCGCAGAGGAAACGCTCGTGTTCGGTCTGCAGGTCGGCGCCCGGCCGCACCGGAAATTCGAAGGGCTCCCCGGAGGCCTGCAGGATGCGGACGGCCTCGGCGTAGGGGATGCGCTCGTAGGGCCGGGCGACCAGGTTTTGCAGCCGGGCCGGCAGTTCGGGGTCGACCCAGCGGGCGAAGAGCTCGAGGTCCTCGCGGCAGTGCTCCCGCAGGTGATGCACGAGCTCCTTCACGAGCGCCTCGGCCAGCTCCAGGTCGTCCTCGAGATCGGCGAACGCCATCTCGGGCTCGATCATCCAGAACTCGGCCGCGTGGCGCGGAGTGTTCGAGTTCTCGGCCCGAAAGGTCGGCCCGAAGGTGTAAACCCGGCCGAGGGCGCAGGCGAAGAGCTCGGCCTCGAGCTGGCCGGAGACCGTGAGGTGAGCCTCGCGGCCGAAGAAATCCTCCGCAAAGGGGTTTTCACCGGCCGCGGCGGGGGGCGGTTCCCGGAGCGTGGTGACCCGAAAAAGCTCGCCCGCCCCTTCGCAGTCGGAGCCGGTGAGGATGGGGCTGTGCAGGAGGAAGAAGCCCCGCTCGCGGAAAAAGCGATGCACGGCGAAGGCGGCCTCGGAGCGGATGCGGAAGAGCGCGCCGTATTTGTTCGTGCGCGGCCGCAGATGGGCGATCGCGCGCAGAAACTCGTCGCGGTGACGCTTCTTCTGCAGCGGATAGGTCTCCGGGTCGGCCTCGCCCAGCACCTCCAGCCCTCGCGCCCGGAGCTCCCAACGTTGACCGGCGGCCGGCGAGGCGACGAGCGCCCCCTCGACCGCCACCGCGCAGCCCGGGGTGAGGCGCTTGAGGAGCCCTTCCTCGGCCAGGGGGCCCTCGAGGATCACCTGCAGGTTGCGCAGGCAGGAGCCGTCGTTCAGCTCGAGAAAGGAGAGCCCTTTCGCATCGCGGCGGGTGCGCACCCAGCCGCAGACAAGCACGGCATCGAGGCCGGTTTCGCGGTCCAAGAGCCCGCGGATGTCGGTTCGTTTCATGGCGTCTTTTCTTTCTGCGCGATCAAAGCCCGAAGGGTCTCCACCGTGTCGGCCTCCTCGGCCGGCTTGTCGCGCCGCAGGCGCGCGATGCGCGGAAAGCGGACCGCGACCCCGGACTTGTGGCGCTCCGAGCGGCGGAGGTCTTCGAAAACGATCTCGAAGACGAGCTCCGGTTTCACCGCCCGCACCGGGCCGAAGCGCTCGCGGGCGTTGGCGCGGATGAAGCGGTCCACCGCGCGGATCTCGGCGGCGTCGAGCCCGGCATAGGCCCGGGCGAAGGGGACGAGACGGTCCGCATCCCACACCGAGAAGGTGTAATCCGTATACAGCCCGGCGCGCAGGCCGTGACCCCGCCGGGCGTAGGTGAGCACGGCGTCGACCCGGTAGGGCTCCGCTTTCCATTTATACCAGATTCCCCGAGACCTGCCCACGGCGTAAGGGGAATCGCGGCGTTTGAGCATCAGCCCCTCGGCTCCGCGGCCGCGGGCCTCGCCGCGCCGCCGGGCGACATCCTCCCAGCCC
>CAZQUP010000161.1:0-3846 GCA_964596545.1 uncultured Desulfatibacillum sp.
CGGGTCTGGGTGACCACCCGCGACGCGCCGCGCAACCGCAACCGGCTCATCTCCGATTGAAAACGGGGGACAAGGCCCTTAGGCGGGGAGGCCGCCGGCCATGAACCGTGAACAGCAGCAGCTGGCCGAAGGGATCCTTTTCACCGACGAGTACCAGCTCACCATGGCCCAGATGTATTTCCGCCAGGGCCTGCACGAGACCCCCGCCCAGTTCGACTACTTCTTTCGCGACTACCCGGATTACGGGGCCCACAAGGCGGGATTCTGCGTCTTCGCCGGTCTGGACTGGCTGCTCGATTGGATGGCGGAGGCCCGGTTCGGACCGCCCGAGATCGACTGCCTTCGCGCCCAGACCGGACGGACGGGAAGACCGCTCTTCGCCGCCGATTTCCTCGCCTGGCTCGAGCGCAACGGGTCCTTCGATGCCCTGTCACTCCGTGCCGTCGCCGAAGGACGCGTCGTCCACCCCAACGTGCCGCTCGTCGTGGTGACCGGCCCGCTTGCGGCGGCCCAGGTGCTGGAAACGGCGCTTCTGAACCAGCTGAACTATCAGACCCTGATCGCGACCAAGGCGGCCCGCATCCGCGAAAGCGGCCGCGGCCAACTCGTCATCGAGTTCGGAGCCCGCCGCGGCCACGGCAAGGGCGTGATCGCGGGGGCGCGGGCGGCCCTGATCGGGGGGGCCGATTTCACCTCGAACGTGGGGATTTCCCATGTCCTGGGCCTTCCCCCCAAAGGAACCCACGCTCACAGCATGGTGCAGGCCTTTCTCGCCATGGGGATGAGCGAACTCGACGCTTTCCGCGCTTTCGCCGCGACCTATCCCGACGATTGCGTACTGCTCGTGGACACGATCGACACCCTGGGGTCGGGAATTCCCAACGCCATCCGGGTGTTCGAGGAGCTCCGACGTCGGGGGCACCGGCCGGTGGGGATCCGCCTCGACTCGGGGGATCTGGCGCACCTGAGCCTGCAGGCGGCCCGGATGCTCGATGCGGCCGGATTCCCCGACACGACGATTTTCCTTTCGAACGAACTCGACGAACTCAACATCTGGCAGATCCTCACCCAGATCGCCGAGGAGGCCGGCCGCAACGGCGTGGACGCCGACCGCATCCTCGGCCGTCTCGCCTACGGGGTGGGGACCCGGCTGGTGACCTCCGCGGGAGACGCCGCGCTGAGCGGTGTCTACAAGCTGGTGGCGCTGCGGCGCGAGGGGAAATGGGTCCCGGCGATGAAACTCTCCGAGTCCCCCTCGAAGATCCCCATCCCCGGGGACAAGCGCGTCTGGCGCCTCTATGACCGGCGGGGCAAGGCGACGGCCGATCTTGTGGCGACCCGCGAGGAAGACCCCACCGTGCAGGAGGAGCTCGTCCTGCGGCACCCCAACGAGGCGAGTCTCCAGCGCAGGATGCGCCGCGACGAGATCCAGGCGGTGGAACCGTTGCTTGAGGAGGTGCTTCAAGAAGGACGACGGCTTTCGCCCCGTCCGGCCCTCGAGGATCTGCGCTCCCGGCGCCGGGCGGATGTGCAGCGGCTTGACCCGGGGGTCAAGCGGCTCATGAACCCTCACATCTACCACGTTTCGCTGTCGGAGAAGATGTGGCAGCGGAAGCAGCGGCTGATCGCCTCGATGCGGGCCGGCCTGCCGCGGCGTGAGGACCCGTACGCCGGTTCCTCCCCGTCTACTTCCGCTTGAAGACCGAGCGCCAGCCGCCGCGTGTCGCTCCATCCGCCCGCGGGAAGCGGCAGATGTCGTGCGGCATGTCCGTGACCCAGAACGCTTCGGGATCTTCCCGCGAGACCGTCTCGAGCCAGCGCGGAAGATCGCGTCGGCGGCAGGCGATGTAGAGCTCCTCGATCGGGCCCTGCAGGCCCTCGCCGTGGAAGAGGGTCACCGGCTGCCCCTCGGCGCGCAAGCGTCGGGCGATCTCCCCTCCGGCCCGCCGGGTGAAGACCCGGAGCACGATGTGGCCGAGGGCGATCCTGCGCTCGAGGGCGATTCCCAAGAGGTTTCCGGTGGCGAAACCGAAGGCGTAGAAGAGGGCGAGCAGCGGCTGGGTGCGCACCTGCTGGACGACCGTGCTCACCACCCAGATCCAGATCAGAATTTCGAAGATCGCCAAAAAGAAGGCGGCGGCGCTGCGGCCCTGGACGGTGATGATCGTGCGCACCGTGCCGAGGGAGACATCGCCGATACGGGCGAAAAAGATGATCAGACCGGTGATCAGGGTATCGGAGTCGAGCATGGGGTTCCTTAGGGGCGCTGCCGCAACGCCGAGGGTCCGAACGGAGAGCCGCGCGAGTTCTTGCAGAAACGACAACCGAAGTCAACCGCGGCGGCCGGTGCGGTGGAAAAGGATGGCCGCACCTTGAAGGCCGAGCGGGTGCTCGTCGTCGGAGGGGGCGTCATCGGTCTCGCCTGCGCCTCCTTCCTGCGCCGCGCCGGATGCCGGGTCGAGCTTCTCGAACGGGAAACCCTGGGCGCCGGGGCTTCCCGCGGCAACTGCGGCCTGCTTTTCGGAAGCGACCTTGTGCCTCTCTGCCATCCGGGCGCGATCGGACGGGAACTGAAACTTCTCCTGCGCCGGCGCTCGCCGCTCGCCGTGCGGCTTACCACCGATCCTGCGCGCCTCACCTGGTTTCTCCGTTTCTGGCGCAGTTGCCGTCCCGCACGGCTTTTCCCGGCGATAGCGGCGCGGGCGGCGATCCTTTCGAGTTCGATCGCCCTCTACGAGGAGTTCTTCGCCCGCCGGGCGATCCGGGCCGGGGAGGAACGGCGCGGGGTGCTGCTCGTGTTCGAAAGCCCCGAGGCCTTCCGCGGCTACGAGGAGACCGACCGCCTGCTGGCGGCGTGGGGATGTGCGGCCGAGCCGGTGCCCGCAGGGTGTTTGCGGAACGTCGAACCCGCCCTGCGCACGGACCTGGCGGGGGGCTGGTGGCACCGCCGCGATCTTCATGTACGGCCCGAACGGCTTTTGGCGTCGTGGAAGCAAGAGGCCCTGGAGGCCGGGGTCGTCCTCCGCGAAGGATGTACTGTCTTGGGGTTCCGTCGTCGAGGGGGGCGGATCGAGGCGGTGCGCACGACGTGGGGTGATCGCGAGGCCGACCAGGTGATCCTGGCCGCGGGGGCTTGGACGACGCTTCTCGCACGGCGGGCGGGATGGCGCTCGCCGATTCAGCCGGGCAAGGGCTACAGCCGCACCTTTCCCCGCAGCGGCCGGCCCCCGGCGATTCCTTGCTACCTCTACGACCGACGCGTCGTCGTAACCCCCTTCGCCGACGGGATCCGCCTCGGCGGGACGATGGAGTTCGCGGGCTTCGACCTTTCCCTGAACCCCGCGCGTCTGAATGCCCTGTCGCGCGCCGCGGCGGCGGGACTCGAACGACCTCCGGAGGGTTCCGGCGAGTCCTGGACCGGCCTGCGTCCCATGAGCCCCGATGACCTTCCGCTGATCGGCCCGGTCCCCGGGTGGGGCAACCTCTGGATCGCCTCCGGCCACGGGATGCTCGGACTCACGACGGCTCCCGCCACCGGCCGACTAATCGCCGAACTGGTGACGGGAGCCGCACCGCACATCGACCCGCGGCCCTTCAGCCCGCGGCGCTTTCGCTGACCGGCTCCACGGCGGAGAGTCCTTCCGAGGACTTCCGGCGGTGTGAAGTCGCCTTTTCCGCAGCGGCCGACGCTCCGCCGCCGACCAGGGCCACGAGTTCCCCGACGATGCCGCTCAAGGTCTCGGCCTGGTGGCTCATTTCGCCGGCCGCACCCGCCGACTCCTCGGCTCCGGCGGCATTCTGTTGAACGCTGCGGTCCATTTCGGCGACCGCGCGATTGATCTGCTC
>CAZQUP010000162.1:0-3768 GCA_964596545.1 uncultured Desulfatibacillum sp.
CGTCGAGACGCGATGCCCGCCGGGCGGGGGCGAGGGGGGCGGAGCCGCGGCACCCGAGCTGCGCGCCCGGATGGGGAGGATCGCGTGAAGATCGAAGGCCTGCCCGTGTTCGCCGTGCTGCTGGCCGGGGGCAGCGGCACCCGCCTGTGGCCGGTTTCGCGGGAACTTTACCCGAAGCAACTCGCCCGCCTGGTGGGCGGCGACTCGCTCATCCAGAGCACGCTGCGGCGGCTGGTGCCCCCCTTTCCGGCCGACGCCGTGCGCGTCGTCTGCGGGGCGGCCCACGAGCTCGAGGTCGCCCGCCATCTCGAGGCGATCGGCATTCCGGCCGCCGGGCGTATCTTCCCCGAACCCCTCGGGCGCAACACCGGCCCGGCCGTGCTCCGGGCTTGTTTCGAGATCCTGCGCGAGGTCCCCGATGCGGTGCTGGGGATCTTCCCGGCCGATCACGTGATCGCCCGGCGTGAAGCTTTCCACGAGGCGCTTTCCCGGGCGATGGCGCTTGCCGCCTCCGGCCGGATCGTGGCCTTCGGGATCCGTCCCCGCTACCCCGAGACCGGCTACGGCTACATCGAGGCCGAAGCGGAAAAGACCGAGGCGCCCCCCATCCGGCGTTTCGTTGAAAAACCCGACTTGGAAACCGCACGGCGCTACGTCGCGGCCGGCACCTTTTTCTGGAACAGCGGCATGTTCGCCCTCCGCGCCTCGACGGCGGTCGAGGAGTTCCGCCGCCACGCCCCGGAGCTGACCGCTCTTCTCGAACCTCTCAGCCGGCGTCCGGCGTCGATCGCCGGCCCCGACTACGCGCGGCTTCCCGACGTCTCCTTCGACGTCGCCGTCATGGAAAAGACCTCCCGCGGCGTGGTCCTCCCGGTCGATCTCGGCTGGAGCGACATCGGCTCCTGGAAATCGCTCTACGATTTCCTGCCCAAGAACACCGAAGGCAATGTGCTCGACGGGGACGTCGTCGCCCGTCACGCGCACGGCTGCCTCGTGCTCGGGCGCAGCCGGCTGATCGCCGTAAACCGGATCGAGAACCTCGTGGTGGTCGAAACCCCGGACTCGCTCTTCGTCTCCGACCTCGATTCGAGCCGGGACGTCAAAGAGATCGTCGCCGAGCTGAAACGGCGGGGACGACCCGAGGCCGAACGCCATCTGGCCGTCGCCTACCCGTGGGGCACGCAGACATGGCTCGATGCCCAACCGGCCGGGAGGATTTGCCGGCTGTCGATCGACCCCGGGGCTTGCGCCCGCGTCGGGGAAGAGAGCGACCAGACCCTGCACCTGGTGCTCCTGAACGGCGAGGTCCGCGTCCGCCGCGGACGAAGCCGCCGCCGGCTCCGTGCCGGCGGGGCGCTTCGCTGGGAGGCCCCGGGCGGGGTGGAAATCGAAAACCTGACCGCCTCCGCCGTCGAGCTCGTGGCCGTGTTCTGGAAGGCGGAGGCCTCTCCTCCGTCGGTGCAAGACGCCCTCGAGGAGCCGGCATGAACCCGGCTCCTTCCCCGGCAGGATCCCTCGACCCCGCGCGCCCGTCTTCCCGTGTCTTGGCCGGGACGGCGATTTTGCTCTTCGCCCTTCTCGGCGTGAGCGCCGCCTTCCCGCTCGCCGATGAGAACCAGATGAAGCTCGCCCTCGGGCTGCTGCTCGCCATGGGGCTCGCCGGGGGCCTGGTTCCGCGCACGGGGGATTTCGGCCGTCTGGCGCTGATCCTGTTCGGGGCGTTTCTCAGCCTGCGCTACTGGGCCTTCCGCACCTTCGAAACCCTGGCCTACACGGGCCCCGCGGATGTGATCTTTCTCCTGTTGCTCTATCTCGCCGAGACTTACGGGATCGCCACCCACCTGATCGGACTCTTCGTCAATGTCGCCCCCCTGAAACGGCGGCCGGCCCCGCTGCCCGAGGACCGCGGCCGATGGCCCACGGTGGATGTCCTGGTTCCCACCCTGAACGAGCCGCTCGAGATCGTGCGCATCACTTTGACCGCCTGCACGCAGCTCGATTACCCGCGGGAGAAACTGTCGGTCTTCGTCCTCGACGACGGGGGAACGACCCAGCGCCGCAACGACCCCGACCCGGTGCGGGCCGCGGCCGCAGGGGAACGCGCCCGGAAACTGCAGGCGCTCGCTTCCTCGCTGGGGGTGCATTACTTGACGCGCGAGCGCAACATCCACGCCAAGGCCGGAAACTTGAACGCCGCTCTCGGGATGGCGGTCGAGAACGGCCGGGGGGGACGGAGCGCCCCGAACCACAACCCCGGCCTCGGAGAACCCCGGCCTCAGGGGGAACTGATCCTGGTGCTCGACTGCGACCACGTCCCGACACGGGATTTTCTGCGGAACACGGTCGGTTTTTTCCTCGCCGACGAGCGCTTGGCCACGGTGCAGACGCCGCATTTTTTCATCAACCCCACCCCGGTCGAGAAGAACTTGGGGACGGCGGGCGAAAGCCCGGGCGAAAACGAGATGTTCTACGGGGCGATCCAGCTCGGTCTCGATTTCTGGAACGCCTCGTTCTTCTGCGGTTCGGCGGCGCTGCTCCGTCGTCGGGCGCTCGCGGAGATCGGGGGCCTGGTCGAGGATACGATCACCGAGGACGCCGGGACCGCCCTCCAGCTGCACGCGGCCGGCTGGAGAAGCCTCTACCTGAACAAGGCGATGACGATGGGGCTGTCGCCGGAATCCTTCGACGGCTTCATCATTCAGCGCAGCCGCTGGGCGAAGGGGATGATCCAGATTCTTTTGCTCCGCAATCCCCTGCGGCTGCCGGGTCTGAGCCTCGCCCAGCGCCTGTGCTACCTCAACGCCTGTCTTTTCTGGCTGTTCGGATTCGCGCGCATCGTCTTCTTTCTCTCCCCCCTCATGTTCCTCGTCTTGAACCTGCGGGTCTACAACGCCTCGCTCGTGCAGGTGCTCGCCTACGCCGTACCGCACCTCGTCGCTTCCTACTTTGTCGCCAACCGCCTCTACGGCCGTTTCCGCCACCCCTTCACCTCGGAGCTCTTCGAGATCATCCAGAGCATCTACCTTATTCCGGCCGCGGTGTCGGTTTTCCTGCGCCCGCGCTCCCCCCGTTTCCGCGTGACCCCCAAGACCGCCTCGCTCGAGCACGACACGCTCACGCATCTGGCGACGCCCTTCTATGTCATGCTGCTGTTCAACCTGCTCGCCTTCAGCGCCGGGGCCATCCTGCTCCTGAACCGGCCCGCCCTGATCGACACGATCGTCATCTGCCTGTGTTGGAACACCTTCAACCTTTTTCTCGTGATCTGCTGCCTGGGAGTCGTCTGGGAGCGCCGCCAGCTGCGCCGCACGCACCGCATCACACCGCAGGAAGGGGTACACCTCGTCGACCGACGACGGGGGACGCGGATCGACGCCGTGCTGCGGGATCTCTCCGTGACCGGCGCCGGCTTCGAGATCGCCGACCGTTCGCTGCTCCTCTCCGGGCGTCTCGAGCTCGAAGCCTTGGACAGCGGCGGGCGCATGCACCATCTGCCTTTACGGCTGGTGCGCATCGAGCCCTTCGCCGGGGGGGTGAGGGTCGGCTGCCGTTTCGAGGACGACGACGAGGCGGTGCGGCGGGCGATCGTGGATTATGTCTACGGGGACAGCGCGCGCTGGAAATACTTCTCCGACCTGCGACAGGTCCGGGAGGTCGGCAGCCTCCGGGCGTTGCTCCGTCTGACGGCGAGCGGTCTCAGCGCGACCCTGCGCCACCCGGCGGGGCCGGCGCGCTGGGCGGCGGCCCGTCGCGGTCCCCGGCGCCGGG
>CAZQUP010000163.1:0-3755 GCA_964596545.1 uncultured Desulfatibacillum sp.
GAGCTCCGTGAGGGCCCGGTCGGCGCGCTGAATCTCATCGTCCAAATCTCCCGCCTCGCCGGAGAGTTGTTCCTGCTCGAGGAGGACCACCTCCAGCCGGCGTTCGAGGTTTCTTTTGTCCTCGGAGGCCTTGTACTGCGCCTTTTCGGCCTCGATCTCCTCTTCCCGCGCCGCCTGCTTCGCCTCGATGCGACGCTGGAGATCGACGTCGAGGCGGCGCACCGCGGCTTCGAGTTCCTGGAGTTTCCGTCGGTGCTCCGCGATCGTCTCGTCGAGCGCGCGGCCCTGGCGCTCCAGTTCCCGGATCTCCCGCTTTTTGGCGAGAATTCCTCCCGCGGCCTCGCGGCCCCCGCCGATCAGGAAGCCGCGGGGGGAGAGAAGGTCCCCCTGGGGGGTGACGAAGGTTTGGACGCGGCCGTTTTCCTTGAAGCGCGCGATCGCCTCTTCGATCGACGCGACCAGAACGACGTTGCCGAGCAGCGCTCGCGCGATCGCCTCGAAGCCCGGCTTCACCCGCACCCGCCGCAAAAGCAGTCCTTCGGGTTCGACTTCGCCGGCGGGCGGTGAGGTCTCGTGCAGCGCGCCTACGGGGACGAAGCCGCAGCGGCCCGCGTTGCCGCGCCGCAGATGCTCGATCGCCTCGAGGGCGTGCTCCCGGCCGGCGACGAGGACATACTGCAGGGATTCGCCGAGTGCGGCCTCGACGGCCTGGGTCAGAGGTTCTTCGGGCTCGAAGAGGTCGGCGACCAGGCCGATTACGCCGCCCGCGGGGCCGGCGGAATCCTCTCCGCCTGCACGGGCGGCCTGCGCCCGTTTCATCACCGCCCGCACGCCGTCGCGGTACCACTCGAAGGACTCCTCCATTTTCTTGAGCGCCGCGAGCTTGGAGCGCAGGCCGTTGCGCTCGAATTCGAGTCCTTGGACTTGCTTGACCTGCGCTCCGAGCTCCCGTGACTTTCCCTCCAGCCGGGTGCGGAGCTCGGCGGCGGCGGCAGCGTGATCGGCGATCGCGCGGCGGGCCGCTTCGAGCCGGGCCGTCGCGCGTTTTTCGCGCTCCTGGGCCTGGGCGAGCTCGCTGCGGACCCTCGTCTCCTCCTCCGCGGCGCGCAGTTGGCGCCGTTTGAGGCTCTCGCGGTTCTGGGAGGCGCTTTGGTGGAGGTTGCGCAACCGGGCTTCGCGGTTCACGAGATCGAGGTGCTCGCGGCGGAGCTCTTCGACCCGGCGGCTCTTTTCCTCGAACTCCCGCGCCAGCGTCTCCTCGCGTCCCCGCCCTTCTTCGAGGCGTTGGCGGAGAAGCTCGAGCTCGCGGCGCAGGTTTTCCCCTAAGCCCTCTTCCCGCTCGATCTCCTCTTCGAGCCGGCGGTCCTTTTCGGCAAGCTCCGCGCGGGCGGCCTCGAGCTCGCGGATCTCCCGGCCGAGGCGCTCGAGCTCCTCGCGGCGGTGCCGACGGTCGGTCTCCAAGCGGTCGGCGTCGCGTTGGAGCTCGAAGCGCTTTTCCTTTCTCTCGCCGATCGCCTGGTTCTTCCGCAGCCGCTCGAACTGGATCTCTTCCACGGCGGCATCGAGGCGCTGCAGTTCCGCGGCTTGCGCAAGGTCCGCATCGCGCAGTTCCGCAAGCAGACGGTCGGCCTCCTCCATGCGGGCCGACAACTCGTCGCTGCGCAGAGCGGCGAGCCGGACGTCCAGGTTGCGGAGGCGAGCCTGCGTGCGGTTGTAAAGCTCGGCCTTGCGCGCTTGGCGTTTCAAGCTTCCCATCTGGCGCTCGAGCTCGAGCAGGATGTCGGCCACGCGCAGCAGATTCTGACGCGTCGCCTCGATCTTGCGCAGGGCCTCGGCCTTGTGCTGCTTGTAGCGCGTGATCCCCGCCGCCTCTTCGATAAAGGCGCGACGCTCCTCGGGGCCGGCCTCGGTGAAGGCGCCGATGTTGCCCTGCTGGATCATCGAATAGGAGCGGGTTCCGACACCGCTGCCGAGAAAGAGATGGTGGATGTCCTTCAGACGGCAGGGGCGGCGGTTGATCAAGTAGGCGCTTTCGCCCGAACGGTAGAGCCTTCGGGTGACCTCGATTTCGGTGAAATCCTTCAACTCCTCGGGAACACTGCCGTTGTCGTTGATCAGGGTCAGGGTCACCTCGGCCATGCCGAGGGGGGGTCTGCCGTTGGAACCGGCGAAAATCACGTCCTCCATCGCCTTGCCGCGGAGCTGTTTGACGCTCTGCTCCCCCATCACCCAGCGGATCGCGTCCACGAGGTTGCTCTTGCCGCATCCGTTGGGGCCGACGATGGCGGTGATCCCGGGCGGAAATTCAATCGTCACCCGATCGCAAAAGGATTTGAAACCGCATATTTCTAGTTTTTTCAGCTTCATAAAGGACATCTCCCCTGTGACGGATGCCCGGCCGCCGACCGGTCTTCGCAAGGATGTGTCGAATTCTAACAGGGAGGGTCTATTGTGTAAAGCAAAAAACACAATCCGAGGTGGGCGGAGGGGTTGGAGATACAATATATAGGGTCCACTCCAGGGGTTTTGGCAAGTCATTCCCTGAGGTTAGACTGCGGAAGAAGCTTGACTTCCCTGAAACCATCCCGTTATTCTCGGTCCGATTTCCCAGGAAAAGAAATCCCTCGTGAGGAAGGATGCGGGTATGGCCGACAAGTCCTCTCTTTCTCCGGAGGCCCTCCTCGATCACCCCAAAGCCCAAGCCGCTCTCGAGGACAAAAGCCGAGAACTTCTCGAGCGGCTGGCTTTCAAGCCGCCCGTATGCCGGGTCTTTCTCTCGCCCTTCACGGTCCTCGAGCCGACCGACCGCTTTCGGTTCACCATCGACCGCGAAGCGCAGGTGAAGTTGCCGAAAATCATCGGCAACAAAGTACAGATTCTCCGCGGCGTCGAACGGCTGGACCCGCAAGCCGCGGCGCGTTGGCGCGCGCCGCGGCGCGTGGGCATCGTCTTCTCCGGCGGTCCGGCCCCCGGCGGCCACAACGTGATCGCCGGGCTTTTCGACGCCCTGCGGCGGGCCAACCCCGAAAACCGTCTTTTCGGCTTTCTCGTCGGACCCGACGGCGTGGTGGAAAACGAGGCGATCGAAATCACGACCGAGATGGTCGACCGCTACCGCAACCTCGGCGGGTTCACCATGATCAAGACCGGCCGGGCGAAAATCGACACGCGCCAGAAGGTCGAACTCTCGCGGCAGACGTGCCGCGATCTGGGGTTGAACGCGCTCGTCATCGTCGGCGGCGACGACTCGAACACCAACGCCGCCTTTCTCGCCCAGGAACTCTATGACGACGGCATCCAGGTGATCGGGGTGCCCAAGACGATCGACGGCGACATCCAGGTGCGCGACGACGCCGGCAACGTCCTCTGCGCGGTGTCCTTCGGCTTCCACACCGCCGCGCGCGCTTTCGCCGGCGCGATCGCCGGGCTGTGCAACGACGCCAGCTCCGACATCAAGTACTACCATGTCTGCAAGGTGATGGGCCGTGTCACCAGCCACCTCGCCCTCGAGGTGGCCCTCCAGGCGCACCCCAACCTTACGATCATCGGCGAGGACCTGGTCGACTTCGTGGACGAGGAGCGCCTGGAGAAGTCCCGCGCCGAGAACGCGACCGATTACACCGCCTACGGGATGACGCTCCGGCACCTCTCGCGTCTGATCTGCGAGGCGATCGTCCAGCGCGCGGCGGTCGGCAAGAACTACGGCGTGATCGTGATCCCCGAGGGGGTGCTCGAGTTCATCAACGAGGTCGAGG
>CAZQUP010000164.1:0-2414 GCA_964596545.1 uncultured Desulfatibacillum sp.
AGCGCGTGCGCCGCCTGCGGGACCGGCTCGAGCGCGGCATCCTCGAGCGCATCCCCCGCGCGCTCGTCAACGGGGACCCCGCCGCCCGTCTGCCGAACACCCTGAACGTCTCCTTCGAATTCGTGGAGGGCGAGGCGATCCTGCTGCTGCTGAACGAGCACGGCATCTGCGCCTCCTCCGGGTCGGCCTGCACCTCGGGTTCGCTCGAGCCGAGCCATGTGCTCCGGGCCATGGGCGTGCCCTTCACCGCGACGCACGGCTCGATCCGCTTCAGCCTGAGCCGCTTCACGACCGAAGAGGAAGTCGACCGCGTGCTCGAGGTCCTCCCCGGAATCATCGGCCGGCTGCGGGAAATGTCGCCCTTCTGGAAGGAGGGCGCCCCTGCCTGCAGCCGCGAATTCCAGCCGGTGTAGGCGGGCGATGGCGAGGACGGCGGGGAAACGGAAGTTCAGCGGGGACCGGAAGCGCGCTTGCGGCCAAGGCCTTCGAGCAACCAGCCGATCCAAGCCTCCAGCCCTTCCCCCGTACGAGCCGAAGTTTCGAACACCGGCATGCCGGGATGCACCTGGTGGATGAAGGCCAGAGCCCTCGCCTTGTCGTAGTCCAGATGCGGCAGGAGGTCGATCTTGTTGAGGATGGCCGCATGGCAGGTTCGGAACATCGCCGGGTACTTGACGGGCTTGTCCTCGCCCTCGGTGACGCTCAACACCACCACGCGCACGTCCTCGCCGATGTCGAACTCGGCCGGACAGACGAGATTGCCCACGTTTTCGACGAAAAGAAGTTCGACCGCCCCGAGATCGAGATCTTCGGCCGCCTTCTCGATCACGTGCGCCGCGAGGTGGCAGTCCCCGCCGAAGGCATCCGTGTTGACCTGAACGACGGGCACACCGGTCACCGCCAGGCGTTCCGCGTCGTGGGTGGTGGCGACATCGCCCACGATGACCGCGGCGGAGACGCGCGCCGCGAGCGCCTGGAGTGTTTTCTGCAGCAGGCTCGTCTTGCCGGAGCCGGGCGAACTCATGACGTTGACCACGAAGATCCCCCGCGCGGCGAAACGGCGGCGGTTTTCTTCGGCCATGCGCTCGTTCACCGCCAGCACGCGGCCGACGACGCGGACCTCCCGCAACGGCGCCTTCTCAGCCATCCTCCCCCTCCGATTCGTCGAAGACCTCGATCGAGACGATGTCGAGTTCCCGGCCCGAAAGGATCTCCACCGCCCCCCCGCCGCAGGCGCGGCAGAGAAAGACGGGCTCGGTCACCGTCCAGTGCTCCCCGCACGCTCGACAGCGGGCGGAAACGGGGATCTCCTCGATCACCAGTTCCGCGCCCGCAAGCGGAGTCTCCCGGGCTGCGATCTCAAAGCAAAAGCGTAGGCTCTCGGGCACCACGGCGGCGAGCTTGCCGACGCGCAGGTTGACCCGCGCGACACGGGCTGAGGGAAGATCGGCGGGGATCGACGCGCGGGCGATCTCGAGGATCTCGAGCGCGATGCCCATCTCGTGCATAGGGGGGACCCGCTCTCCGGCCCGCCGTCAGCGGAAGACTTCGCGGCAGAACTCGCCCAACCCGCCCAAATCCTCGCAGACGTGGATGCCCGCCGTCCGCAGGGCCTCGATCTTCGCCCGGGCCGTACCCGATCCGCCGCTGATGATCGCCCCGGCATGCCCCATGCGCCGCCCCGGGGGCGCGGTGAGACCGGCGATGAAGCCGACGACCGGCTTGCTCATGCGTTCCTGGACGAACTTCGCGGCCGTTTCCTCGGCCTGCCCGCCGATCTCTCCCACCAGGACGACACCGCGCGTCTCCGGATCGTTTTCGAAGGCGGCGAGGCAGTCCACGAAACTCGTGCCGTTGACCGGGTCGCCGCCGATCCCGATGCAGGTCGTCTGTCCGAGGCCGACCCGGGTCAGCTGGTGGACCACTTCGTAGGTGAGGGTCCCGGAGCGGGAGACGACCCCGATCGGACCTCCGGGCTTGTGGATCGCCCCGGGCATGATGCCGATCTTCGCCTCCCCCGGGGTGATGATCCCGGGGCAGTTGGGGCCGATCAGCCGCAC
Source organism: uncultured Desulfatibacillum sp. (assembly GCA_964596545.1). Lineage (GTDB taxonomy): Bacteria > Desulfobacterota > Desulfobacteria > Desulfobacterales > SpSt-501 > SpSt-501. Next base: position 2,061 of record CAZQUP010000164.1, read on the forward strand.
GGGTTTTCCGGCGAGGTAGTTTTTCACGCGCATCATGTCGAGCACGGGAATGCCTTCGGTGATGGCGACGATCAGTCGCACCCCGGCATCGGCCGCCTCACAGATCGCCTCCGCGGCGAAAGGCGGGGGAACGAAGATCAGGCTGCAATCGGCCCCGGTGCGGCGCACGGCTTCCTCGACGGTGTGAAAGACGGGGATCCCCTCGACCTCCTGACCGCCCTTGCCGGGGGTGACGCCGGCGACGACACGGGTGCCGTAGGCCGCACACTGCCGGGTGTGAAACTGGCCTTCCTTTCCCGTGATTCCTTGCACGACGACACGGGTATCGCGGTTGACGAAAATGCTCACGGGGGT
>CAZQUP010000164.1:2429-3150 GCA_964596545.1 uncultured Desulfatibacillum sp.
TCGCCGCCGCACCCCGAACGGGCGGCGGCGTCGGTCCCGCCGTCCGAGCGGGGCTCAGCGCACCAGCTCGGCCACCTTGCGGGCGGCGTCCCGCAAATCGACCGCGGTGATCAGGTTGAGCCCCGAGTCGGCGAGGATGCGCCGCCCCTCCTCGACGTTCGTACCTTCCATGCGCACCACGACCGGCACCTGAATCCCGGTCTTGCGCGCCGCTTCGACCACGCCGCGGGCCAAAGTGTCGCAGCGCAGGATGCCGCCGAAGATGTTGATCAAGATGCCCTTCACGTTCGGGTCGGAGAGGATGATGCGAAAGCCGTTTTCCACCATCTCCGCGCTCGCCCCGCCGCCGACGTCGAGGAAGTTGGCCGGCCGGGCGCCCGCCTGCTGGATGAGATCCATGGTGGCCATGGCGAGCCCCGCCCCGTTCACCATGTTGCCGATGTTTCCGGAGAGCGCGATGTAGTTCAGGTGGTGCTTGGAGGCCTCCACTTCGAGGGGGTGCTCCTCGTCGGGGTCGCGCAGGCGGGCGAGCTCCGGGTGACGGAAGAGCGCGTTGTCGTCGAAGGCGACCTTGGCGTCGAGGGCAAACAACCGATCCTCCGCGGTGAGGACCAACGGGTTGATCTCGAGCAACGAGCCGTCGGTTTCGAGAAAGAGGCGGAAGAGGTTCTGCACCAGGGAGGAGAATTCCTTGACGGCCGCCGCGGGGAGCCGGAGTCCG
>CAZQUP010000164.1:3171-3735 GCA_964596545.1 uncultured Desulfatibacillum sp.
CATGGTGGCCTTGAAGACCGAGCAGCGGGTTCACCGCAACGCGCAGGATCTTTTCGGGGTCGGCGGCCGCGACCTCCTCGATCTCCATGCCCCCGGCCTCGCTCGCCATGAGGACGATTTGGGCCGAGGCGCGGTCCGGGACGATCCCGAGGTAGAGTTCCTTGCGGATGTCGAGCCCCTCTTCGACAAGCACCTTGCCCACCCGACGGCCCTCCGGCCCCGTCTGGGGGGTGACGAGGGTCATGCCGAGAAGGAGCCGTGCCGCCTCCCGCACCTCTTCGGAGGTGCGGGCGAGCTTCACCCCGCCCCCCTTGCCGCGACCGCCGGCGTGGATCTGGGCCTTCACCACGACGGGGAACCGGCCGATGCGCTCGGCGGCCTGCACGGCATCCTCGACGCGGAAGGCCACCTCGCCGGCCGGCACCGGGATGCCGTAGCGGCGGAAGAGCTCCTTCGCCTGATACTCGTGAATTTTCATGGCCCCTCCCCGGATCAGCCGATGACGGCGAGCACGTCGCCCTTCTTCACCGAGTCTCCGCTGTTGAAGGCGATCGAGCGGACCGT
>CAZQUP010000165.1:0-3610 GCA_964596545.1 uncultured Desulfatibacillum sp.
CGGGCCGCGCGCTCCTCGGGGGTGCCTTTCGGCAGGCGGAGGGCGGCGAGCACCCCGCGGTAGGAGTCGGCATCGCGTTCGATGGCTTCGGCGAGCCGGCTGCGCAGCCGGGCGGCCGTCTCCGCGATCGCCGCCATCTCGGTCCGCACGGCCTCGAAGCCCTTGCGGTCGAGGGTGAGACGCGCGGTCATCTCGATCAACGCGGCGGCGAGCGCCCCGCAAAGCGCCGCCGCGCTGCCGCCTCCCGGGACGGGTTCGGCGCTGGCGGTCCGTTCGAGATACTTCAGGATCGATTGTTCGGCGAGCATGCGGTTCCTCCCGGATTTCGTTTGTCGAAGACGATCCTCCCCCGCTTGACGACCCGTTCCACGAGGTTGACGCCGAGTCGGTAAGGAAGGTGGCGGTGGGACGGGGCATCCAGGACGACCAGGTCGCCCTGCTTTCCGACCTCGAGGCTGCCGATGGAGGAGGCAAGCCCTAAGGCGGCCGCGGCGTTGATCGTGAGCGCGGTCACGATCTCCCCGGCCGTTAGCCCCAGTGCGACCGCCCCTAACGCGGCGAGCAGGGGGATCGACTCGGAACAACAGCTTCCGGGGTTGAAGTCGGTCGCCAGGGCGACGGTTCCGCCCGCCTCGAGAATGGCCCGCGCCGGAGCGTAAGGCTCGCGCAGGCTGAAGGCGGTCATCGGCAAAAGGACCGCGACCACGCCCGCCCGCGCAAGGGCCGCGACCCCCGCGGGGGAGATGTGCAGCAGGTGGTCGGCCGAGACGGCCCCGAGTTCAGCGGCGAGCTCGGCCCCGCCCAGCGCGCTCATCTCGTCGGCGTGGATCTTCATCCCCAGCCCGAGATCGGCCGCCGCCCGCAGGATCCTGCGGGCGTCTTGAGGGGAGAAGACTCCGGTTTCGCAGAAGACGTCGCAGAAGCGGGCGAGCCGGCGGGAGGCCACCTCGGGGAGCACCTCGGCGATCAGGAAGTCGATATAGGCGGAAGGCCGGCCGCGGTATTCCTCGGGAACGGCGTGAGCGCCCAAAAACGTCGCGACCACATCCACCGGGTGTCGGCGGTCGAGTTCGCAGGCGACCTCGAGCTGACGAATCTCGGTTTCGCGGTCCAGGCCGTAGCCGCTCTTCGCCTCGACGGTCGTCACCCCGTGGGCGAGCATGGCGTCGAGCCGCGCGAGCCCGAGCTGCACGAGCTCCTCGCGCGAGGCACGCCGGGTGGCGCGCACCGTGCTCAGGATCCCGCCGCCTCGGCTCAGGATCTCGAGGTAGCCTTCGCCGGCCAACCGCCGGGAAAATTCATCGACGCGGTCGCCGGCGAAGACGAGGTGGGTGTGCGCGTCGATGAACCCGGGCAGAACGCATCGTCCCGCGGCATCGAGGCGGGGAAAACGATTCACCGCTGTTCCGCGGGCGGCGAGCTCGGCTTGCACCCGGTCGGCGGGTCCGAGGTGGGTGATGCGTCCGGCCTCGATCACAATCCGGGCCCCGGAGAGGACGCCGGGGTCGGCCATCGCCGCACCGCCGCGTGCGGCGCGGCCCGCGGCGCAGGTGACGATCTCGGCGGCGTTCTCGACGATCAGGTTTCCGTCCCCGGGTCGGTTTCCGCCTGCGGTCGGTCCGCTCATTCGTAAATCCGGCTTTCGAGGACCTGCTCCGCGCGGAAGCCCTCGAGCCGCAGGTAGTAAGCGGCGGCATCGACGAGGGCCGCCAGCGGAACGAGCCCCACGATTTCGCTTCCCACGACGGGGACCCCCCAGCGCTCGGCCTCGATGCGCACGAGCTCGAAGGCGCGGTAGAGAGCGGTCCGCGTGTAGTCGGTCAGATTCATCGACACCTGAACGATGCCGCGGTCGCGCAGCGCCACTCCGATCGCCTTACAGAAGCGCAAGCCCCCGCCGATGTGGCGCACGCGCCGGGCGATCTCTTCGGCCACTTCGAGGCGGTCGCAGCCTAAATTCACGTTGAAGGCGATGAGCGGCATGCGCGCCCCGACCACGGTCGCCCCGGCCGTGGGGTGGGCCTCGGCGGGTCCGAAATCGGGCTGCCACTCCGGCCGGCGGAGCTTTTCGGCCAGCCCTTCGAACTGCCCCTTGCGGATGTCGGCGAGATTGCGGCGGTGCGGGGCCGTCGCCGATTCCTCGTAGAGAAAGACCGGCAGCCGGAAGCGGCGGGCGGCTTCCTCGGCCACCTGCCGGGAGACGGCGACGGCCTCGGCCATCGCGAGTCCCCTCACGGGGATGAAGGGCACGACGTCCACGGCGCCGAGGCGCGGATGCTGGCCGCGGTGACGCCGCAGATCGATCGCGGCGATCGCCGCCTCCATGGCTTCGAGCACGGCGGCAGCCAGCGCCTCGGGTTCGCCCACGACCGTGATCACCGAGCGGTTGTGGTTTTCATCGCTCTGGCAGTCGAGAAGCTTGACGCCGGGCCGGCTCCGGAAAGGGGCCGTCAGGCGATCGATCACGTTCGCGTTGCGGCCCTCGCTGAAATTGGGGACGCACTCGAGAATCCGGCCCCATCCGTTCATGATCGGCACTCCTTTTCCGCGGCGATCCCCTTCGGGGGAGGCGCGAGTTCATGCCTTGAGCCCCGGTTGGCTCCATGCCCAGGCGCCGGCGGGGAAAGGCTACTTCGACGGTACCCGGGCGCGCCCGTTTTTGCAAGATCGGGCGCAGCGGGGGGACGAAAAAGACCCGGCCGCGGCGGGGAGGCGGGCCGGGTCTTGCGGAAAAACCCGTGGGCGGGATCTTCGGGATTATTTCTTTTTGGCGGTGGTCTTTTTGGCGGTGGTTTTCTTGGCCGCAGGTTTTTTGGCGGTGGTCTTTTTGGCGGTGGTTTTCTTGGCCGCAGGTTTTTTGGCGGTCGTCTTCTTGGCAGTCGGCATGTCTTTCCTCCTTTTGGCGTTTGAATTCGGCGGTGCCGAAAAACGCAGCGTCCCGCCCAAAAATTGTATTTCAGTGTATTCTAACCCCCAAGATATAGAGTTGCAACTTTTTTTTGTGGGCAGCCTGGAAACAGTGCCCGGCTGTGGCCGGGTATTCTTTACAAACCCGGAGAGAGCGTCCTAAGATCGACCTGCATGAGCGCTACAAGGAGGCAGGGATTGTCCATGGGTGAGCTGATCGTCGGCGAAGCGCCGCTTTCGATCGAGGACCTGGTGAAGCTTGCGCGGCAGAGGCCGCGGCTTGGCCTCTCCCCTGCGGCCGCGGAGAAGATTCGCGCCGGCCGCGCCTTGCTCGAGGGATGGATCCGGGAAGGCCGGAAGATCTACGGCATGACGACCGGTTTCGGCGCGTTAAGCGATGTCGCCATTTCGACTGCGGATGCCGAACGGCTGCAGGAGAACATCCTCATGAGCCATGCTGCGGGGGTGGGCTCCCCGCTCGACGAGGAAACCGTTCGGGCCGTGATCGGCCTGCGCGTGCGCGAGTTCTCCCTCGGGCACGCGGGGCTGCGCCTCGAGACCGTCGAGCGGCTGATCGAGCTTTTCAACCGCGGGATCGTCCCGGTCATCCCCGAGAAAGGGTCCGTCGGGGCAAGCGGCGATCTGGCCCCGCTCGCCCATCTGGGGCTCGTCCTTATCGGCCCCGGCGACGCCTGGGTCGAGG
>CAZQUP010000166.1:0-3539 GCA_964596545.1 uncultured Desulfatibacillum sp.
TCCCGATCCTGAGCCCCTCCCCCTCCCGCCGTTGGCTTCCCGGCCTCACGACCCGGATCGCCATGCCCCACCTCCCGCATGATCAAGCCGCTTGCGGGCGCTCGCAGGCCTCGGCCGGGGCCGAACCCCGCAAACCCGCGGCGGTCGTTTGAGTTTTCGACCGCGCCGTGTCATCAAGGGCAGGTCATGGCCGCCCTTCCCTTCAGCGCCCTGCTCACCACGGCCTTCTGCTTCACCATCCAGGCCCTCGGGGTGGGGACCTACATCGCCTTCGGGGTCTTTTTCAACCCGCTCATGGAGGAGTTCGGCTGGCCGCGGGCCGCGATCGCCGCCGCCCCCGCCGGCGCCTTCTTCGTCATGGGGATCTTCGGCATGGCCGTCGGCCGCCTGAACGACAGCTTCGGCCCGCGCCTGCTGCTCACGGGGACGGCGCTTCTTCTCGGTGCGGGCTGCGCCCTCATGACGCAGGTTTCGAGCCTCGGAGGACTCTACCTCTCCTTCGGCCTCGTCTTCGGCATGGGGCTGAGCGCCGTCGATGTGCTGGCGCTCACGACCATCGCCCGCTGGTTCACCGCCCGTCGCGGCCTCATGACCGGGATTGTCAAGGCCGGGACCGGTCTCGGGCAGTTCGTCGTCCCGTTGGCCGCAAGCGCCCTGATCGTGCAATTCGGCTGGCGTTGGGCGATCGGGATCGTCGGCTTGTCCGTGGCGGTGATTTTGATCGTCATCGCTCAGTTCCTGCGCCGCGACCCGGGGGAAACAGCCTCCGACCCGGAGGAAGAAGCGCCGGCCCCTCCGGCCATCCAAACCGCAGCCTCCGGGGTTCCTTTGATGCGGGTCTTCCGGGCGGCCCCGTTTTGGATCCTTTGCGCGATGAACCTGATTCTCGTTTCCTGCCTCATGGTCGTCATGCTGCACATCGTTCCCTATGCCCGCGACTGGGGCATCCCTGCCATCCCCGCCGCCGGCGTTCTCTCGACCATCGGCGCGGTGAGCATCCTGGGACGCCTGGCGGGAGGGGTGCTGATCGACCGGCTGGGGAGCAAGGCCGTGATGCACATCGGATTCTGCCTTTTGCTGGGAAGCCTTTTGTGGCTGCAGCTCTCCGACCGCCCCGTCCTGCTCTACCTCTTCGGCGCGGTCTACGGCCTCGCCCACGGAAGCTTTTTCACCGCCATCTCCCCTTTGGCCGCGGAATGGTTCGGGATCCGTCACCATGGGACGGTCTTCGGCATCGTCGCTTGCTTCGGCACGACGGGGGGAGCCGTCGGTCCGGTCCTCGCCGGGCACCTCTTCGATGTGACCGGAAGCTATCGGCTCACGTTCCTCATCCTGACCGCTCTGGCGCTCGTCGCCTGGGGAATGCTCTTCGCGCTTCGACCGCTGAGGGATCCCCAAGGATTCCTTCCTCGGATTTGAACGGCCACGACTTCGTCGCGGCCTGCCCGCTGCGGCGAGGGGTCTTTCGCGCCGCCCCGCCGGATCTTATGGTAAAAGAAAATTGTCCGCCTTTTCGGAGTCGAACATGGATACGGTCACACAAGTCGCCTTGGGAGCCGCCGTGGGCGAGGCGGTCATGGGCCGCCGGGTCGGCCGCCGCGCGGCCCTCTGGGGAGGGCTTTGCGGGCTGCTTCCCGATCTGGATCTTCTGGTCCCCCTGACGGATGCCGTGGACCGCCTGACCTGGCATCGCGGTCCGAGCCACTCGCTTTTTGTTCTGGCCGCCGCGACCCCGCTCGTCGTGCGGCTGATCCTGAGGCTCCAGCCCTCGACCTCCGGGCACCGCGGCCGGTGGGTCTGGCTCGTCTTTCTCGCCTTCGCGACGCATGTGCTCCTGGATTGCTTCACGGTCTACGGAACCCAGATCTTCTGGCCGCTTCCCACGCCGCCGGTGATGTGGTCGAGCATTTTCATCATCGACCCGGCCTACTCCCTGCCCCTGATCTTGGGGGTTCTTGCCGCCCTTTTCCTTCATCGCACCCCCCGGGGCCACCGGCTGAACGCTCTCGGGCTGGCGCTGAGCAGCCTCTATCTCCTCTGGAGCCTGGGAGCGAAGCTCCACGTCGAAAGCAGGGTGCGCGCCTCCCTTGCCCGGCAGGCGATCCCCTACACGGCGCTTCTCAGCTCGCCCACGGCTTTCAACACGCTCCTGTGGCGCATCGTAACCGTGAACGAGGGGACCTATGCCGAAGGCTACCACTCGATCCTGGACGGCGATCGCGACATCCGCATGGCGCACCACCCGGCAAACCCCGAGCTGCTCCACGGGCTTGCGGACCATCGGCCGGTGCGCCGGCTGCAATGGTTCACGCACGGCTTCTACGGCGTGAGCCGCGAAGGGGGCGGAATCGTGATCACCGATCTGCGCATGGGCATGGAGCCCCACTACACGTTTCGCTTCCGCGTGGCCGCGGACATCGACCCCCTGCCCCTCCCCGAACCCGCCCGGAGGGTTCGCAGCCCGCGCGACCTCCGCGCACTCGCCTGGATCTGGCAGCGCATCTGGAGCCGCCCGACGGCTCAAGACGAAAAAAGGGTCTGAGGCCGAACCCGCTTCGGATTCCCATCGGAAGCGTTCAGCAGGTTCATCTTCAATCGGCGACAGAGCAAGGAAGCGCTGGACAAATCGCTGCTTGCGCCGTTGCCCGCAGGATGGAATGGAGGATGCTTGCGAAATCGGGTCAACATGGGGGAATCAGCGAAAACAAAATAAACCATCCCCGCTCCAAGGGGCGGGATATTACGACAGAGACAACCGCCGATCCTCAACTTTTGATATTTTGCGCCTTGTTTTTTGACAAAGCCGCCTACGGTGCTTCCATCCCTATGTTTGCCGACGAACTTGCATAATATCCGTCGGTCATAACCTCACCGCCCCACAGCTTCTTTTTGACTTGGGGACAGCGATAGAACACCTCCCTGGCCGTCAGGCCCTTCAACATCGTCACAATTTTGGTCACGTTATAGGTCGGCACTGATCGTATCAAAAAATGAACATGATCTTGATCTGTCCCAATCTCCAAAAATTTCATCTGGTATCGCTTTTCGATATCCAAACAGATCTCTTTGATCACGGAATCAACCGCATGATAGATCAGCACTGTTTACGTTATGGCTTTTGTGGATGTATTCGCTCACAACTCAAATCTTCGCCGCAAGCGGCGAGGAATACATCCCCAAGGAATTCTAATCCTCAGGAGCGATTAGCCCAGTCGATGCAAAGGCAATCCATGCTGCATCTCCCAGACGGGTAATATGGAAATCTTTCAGGGCAGGCAGGTTGTGGTGCCACTTTTTTGAACTCTCGGCCCTGTTCGTCATCCTTAGAGTTGTACCTGTACCCCATCGCTGATCCGGAGAAGTAAGCCATTGCTGTTCTCGAGCAGGTCAGAGAGAAATCGTACACGTTGTACAGACAGGAAGTGACCCAAAGAAAGAGGGGTTGACCGTTGCAACGGCCAACCCCTCTTCCTGATTGAGACCAACTGGTGCCGAGGGACAGAATCGAACTGCCGACACGGGGATTTTCAGTCCCCTGC
>CAZQUP010000167.1:0-3467 GCA_964596545.1 uncultured Desulfatibacillum sp.
CGGCGCCCGGTCGAACCCCATGCCCGGGAACATCCCCGGGCCCTGGACGGAGGACCGGCATGAGTGAGGAAAAAGCAGCCCCGGCAAGCGGCAGCATTCTGGTCGTCGGCGGCGGCATCAGCGGGCTCACCACCGCGCTCGAGGCCGCCGAGGTCGGCTACGAGGTCTTCCTGGTCGAGAAGAACCCCTCCCTGGGAGGCCGGGTCGCCCAGTTGAACCAGTATTTCCCGAAGCTCTGCCCGCCGACCTGCGGGTTGGAGATCAACTTCCGGCGGATCAAGGACAACCCGAATCCACGTGCTGACGATGGCCGAGGTGGAACGGATCGAGGGGAAAGCCGGGGATTACACCGTCGCGGTGCGGGTGCAGCCCCGCTACGTGAACGAGAAGTGCACCTGCTGCGGGGCGTGCGCCGAAGCCTGCCGGACGGAGATCCCGAGCGAATTCGACTTCGGGATGAAGACGGTGAAGGCGGCGTACCTCCCCTTCGCCATGGCCTTTCCCGCGCGCTACGTGATCGACCCGCGGATTCTCGGAACCGAGGACGCCGAGCGGGTGAAGGCGGCTTGCCGCTACGAGGCGGTCGATTTCGAAATGAAGCCCAAGAGCCTGCAGTTGAACGGGGGGGCCGGGGTCGGGGCCACGGGCTGGGTGCCTTACGACGCCAAGAAGATCGACAACCTGGGCTTCGGCCGGCACAAGAACGTGGTGACGAACATGATGCTGGAGCGCATGGCGTCCTTGAACGGCCCCACCGCGGGGGCGATCCAACGGCCCTCGGACGGCAAGCCGCCGGCGAGCGTCGCCTTCGTCCAATGCGCCGGCTCGCGCGACGAAAACCACCTTGCCTACTGTTCCTACATCTGCTGCATGGCGAGCCTCAAGCAGGCGACGTACGTGCGCGAGAAATGCCCCGAGGCCGAGATCTACATCTTCTACATCGACCTGCGTGCCCCGGGCTACCGCTACGAGCGCTTCTACGACCGGATCAAGCAGGACCCGCGGGTCCATTTCGTCAAGGGCAAGGTGGCCCAGGTCTCCGAAGATCCGCAGACGGGCGATCTGACCGTGGTCGCGGAGAACGCCGTGACCGGCGAAAAGATCGAACAGAAGGTCGGGCTCGTCGTGCTGGCGACCGGCATGCAGCCGACCGCCTCCGTGCACCGGCCGCCGGCCGCGGTCCAGACGACCCCCGAGGGCTTCATCCGCCATGCGCCCGAGGCCGGCCTTTTCGCGGCGGGCTGCGCCGCGAAACCGGCCGACGTCGTCTCCTCGAACCAGAATGCGACCGGGATGGCGCTCAAAGCGATCCAGACCGTAGTGCGACGGTAGGAGGTCGATCATGAACAAAAAATACGGTGTGTACATCTGCCAGGGCTGCGGCATCGCCGAGGCCCTCGACATCGAAAAGCTGAGCGCGGTCGCCTCCGAGGAGGGCTATGCCGTCAAGACCTCGCCCGTTCTCTGCGGCCGCGAGGGGCTCGAAATGCTCCGGGCGGAGGTCGCCTCGGGCGTCAATACGCTGGTCATCGCCGCCTGCTCGCCCCGCGTACTCCACGACACCTTCCGCTTCGACGGCTGCATCGTCGAGCGGGTGAACCTGCGCGAGCATGTGGTCTGGTCCCACCCGCGCTCGGTCTGGCCGGCGCCGACGGCGGAGCAGAAGGACGACGAGAGCTTCATCGATCACGTCCAGATGATGGCCGCCGACTATTTGAAGATGTCGCTCGCCAAGGTCGAAAAGATCCAGCCCCCCGAGCCTTACAAGCTGGAGACCTTGAACCGGCGGATCCTTGTGATCGGAGGCGGCCTGACCGGCATCACGGCCGCGCTGGAGGCGGCGCGCGCCGGCTACGAAGCGGTCGTGGTCGAAAAGGAGGACGCCCTCGGCGGGCATGCGCGCCGTTGGCGTAAGCAGCTGCCCCTCGAATACCCTTACGAGAAGCCGATCGCTCCGGTGCTGCAGGCCAAGCTCCGCGAGCTCGAGGCTGAACCGCGGATCACGGTACGCACGAACACGGTGGTCGCACGCATCGCGGGCCAGCCCGGGGATTTCACCGTCACGTTCAAGAAACCCGGCGAGCAGATCGAGTTCGACGTCCCCTATCCTCTCCCCCCGGAGATGCGCGTCGACGAGAACGGCAAGGAGCTCGAGGCCGACCAACTGCTCGAGCGCTACAAGGAATTCAACAAGGGCAAGGTCGACATCCTGACCTTCGATCCGAACGGCGAAAAATTCGGCGCCGTGGTGCTGGCGGCCGGCTGGCGTCCCTACCGGCCGGCCGAAGGGGAGTTCGCCCATCTCGGCTTCGGGGCGCTTCCCGATGTCGTCACCAACGAGCAGTTCGAGGAGCTCGCCGCTCAGGGGAAGATCCAACGCCCGAGCGACGGCCGGGAGGCGAAATCCGTGGTCTTCATCCAGAGCCCGGGACAGGGCGGGGACGGGGATTTCCCTTACGCCGCCTCGGTCACCAGCCTCGTCGCTTTGAAGCAGGCGACGTACGTGCGCGAGGACTACGCCGACGGCAAGGCCTACATTCTCTACCAGCACATGCGCACCCCCGGGCTGACCGAGAATTTTTACAAGGCGGTGCAGCAGGATCCCGGCATCTTTCTCACCAAGGCGAACGTCACCGGCGTGTCCGGAAACGGCCGCGGCCTCGTGGTCGAGGCCGAGGACACGCTTCTGGGAGAGCCGATCCGGATCCCCGCCGACCTCGTCGTGTTGGCGACCGGCATGGTTCCGGCGACCAAGGACGACCCGGTGATCAACCTCGCCTACCGGCAGGGGCCGGGCTTCCGGGACAACGCGATCTTCGACGACTACGCCGACTCGAATTACATCTGCTTCCCCTATGAGACCCAGCGGACGGGCATTTACGCCGCGGGCGGGGTGCGGCGCAGCATGACCGCGGAGGAGGCGATGGAGGATGCCACGGGGGCGGCGCTCAAGGCCATCCAGTGTCTGGAGTCGGTCCACCGCGGGGTCTCGGTCCACCCGCGCTCCGGAGACATGAGCTACCCCGACTTCTTCTTCCAGCGCTGCACCCAGTGCAAGCGCTGCACCCAGGAATGCCCCTTCGGCGCGCTCGACGACGACGAACGCGGTACCCCCAAGCCCAATCCCACCCGCTGCCGCCGCTGCGGCACCTGCATGGGGGCCTGCCCCGAGCGGATCATCAACTTCGCCAACTACAGCATCGACTCGGTGAGCTCGATGGTCAAGGCGATCAAGGTGCCCTCGACCGACGATTTCGACGAGCCGCCGCTGCGCATCCTGGGGCTGGTCTGCGAAAACGACGCCTATCCCGCCCTCGACATCGCGGCGCTGAACCGGCTTTCCTGGAACGCCGACGTGCGCTTCATCCCGGTGCGCTGCCTGGGCTCGGTGAACGTGATCTGGATCAAGGATGCGCTCTCCCAGGGCATGGACGGGGTCTTCCTCATGGGCTGCAAGCACGGGGACG
>CAZQUP010000168.1:0-3465 GCA_964596545.1 uncultured Desulfatibacillum sp.
GGGCCCCGGTTTGGCGACGGCCGTCTCCGGCGCCTTGGGCGGCGGGGCGGCTTCCGCGGGCCGAGCGGGGGAGCGGGAGGCCTCGCGTGCCAGTTGCTCGAACTTGCGGTTCCAGGAGGCTTCCTGCTGGGTGATGCGCTCCGAGAGGGCCTGGATTTCCTTCTCCCGCCGCTCGATCCGGGCGAGCGCGGAGTCGGGCCCCTCGAGTCGGGCGAACTTCTCTTCAAGCGCGCGCAGCCGGGTTTCGAGATTTTTCAACCCCTCGCGTTCGGCGTTTCGGGGCGAGGCGGTCAGGAACATGAGCGCGAGTACGATCAGAACCAACAGCCCCGCGCCGGCGAAGACGAGGGGTTTGAGTGTCTTTTTCCACTCCCCGCCGCCGGCCGGGGCGCGGCCGTAGCCGTAGCCTTCCTCGGCATCTTCCCTCTCGGGGGGGGGGGAGCTCATGACGAAGCCTTCCTTGGAGTCGCGATCGGATGGATGCATGGAGAAACGCCTATTCCTGGGCCTGAGGTTTGATGTTGCCCTCGAAGGGCTCGGGGACGGAGAAATACCGCTCCGGATCGGCAAGCAGCGTCTCCAGACGGTAGCGGTAGTAGCCGATGCGGGTGCGCTTGTTTTTCTGGGAGCCGAAGAACTCGAGCGGCTGTTCTTCCAGCTCGGCGATGGTTTTTTCGAGTTTTTCCCGCTCCCGTGCGATCATTTCTTCCCGGGTCGGCGGGGCGGCCTGTCGCACGGCCGCGGCCCGGCGGCGGGCCTCCTCTTCGCGTGCCTTCTCGGCTTCCAGCTCCTCGAGCAGACTTTCGATGCTTGATTCGCCGGCGGCGGGGTCGGCCGACGCGGCGGGGGCGGCGGGATCTTCTCGGAACAGCAGACGCACATCGCGCGCATCCGCCGGCGGACGGTTGCCGAAGACGACCGTCCCTTCGCGGTCCACCCAGCGGAAGACATCGGCGTTGAGGTAGGACAGCCCCGGCAACAGAAAACAGCCCAGGGCGATCAGCAGGCGAAGTTTCATCGGGATTGCTCCACGTAACGGCGGATCGCGCTTCCTTGGGAAGGGGGAAGCTGGTCGAACTTCACGCCGAATCCCTCCGGCCCGCTCCAGGCGATACGGCCGCGGAGGGAGAAAGGTTGGGGTTGGTCGGGAAGGTTGAAATTGAGAATCACCTCTTCTCCGACGGCATAGCGGTCCTGGGTTTCGATGAAAACACCCCCGATGCTGATGTCCAGGATGTAGCTGCGGCATTCCCGGCCGCGGACGCGGTAATCGGCGTTGATCAGGCACGATTTGCGGGGGTATTCCCGCATCCGCAGCTCGCTGCCCTCCTGCAGCCGCAGCGTTCTTTCTTCGGCCTCGCCTTCGACGAGTTGGCCGAGCCGTTCGAGGAGGAGAAGCTGTTCGCTTTCGGGCATCTCGACGATCTGCTTAAGGAGGTGCAGCGTGATCCGCTCGCCGGTGAGCTGCTTGAGCAAATGGAACTGCTGATCCCGCTCCAGACGGCTGACCAGCTGAAAGAGCCGGAAGGTGGTATCCACGCGTGCGCTTTGGACATCGGCCGGCATCGGATATTGATCGTCCTGAAGGGGGCGCGAAGTAGGCCCGGGTTGGAACCCGACTCCCGGCAGTGTAACGCGGTTTGCCGGGATAGTCAAATTCTGATTTCAAATTAGCCGGTTAGCTCATCCACCGACCCGCCTTCCCCGCCGAGGATTTCATAGCTCCACGACAGCTCCGCCACCCCGCGCACCGTGGCGGCGACCGAACAGTATTTTTCCTGGGAGAGCTGGATCGCCTGCTCGATCGCCTTGCCGGTGAGTCTCCGGCCGGAGAGCCGGTAGAGGAGATGGATCCGGCGCCACGGCCAGGGCGGCTCGGGGTCGCGTTCGGCCCGGGTGAGCACCTCGAAGAAGGTCAGATCGAGCCGTTTCTTGCGCAGGATCTCGACCACGTCCACGGCGGAACAGGAGGCGAGGGCGATCAGGAGCAGCTCGGAGGGCTTGGCGCCGATGGCCTCGGCCTGCCCGGAGAGGACGACGGCGTGCCGGCCGGAGTCGATGCCGAGGAAGTGATTTTCGGAAATCCAGCGCACGGTGGTCTCGACGGTCATGGATCGGCTTCCTTTGCTTCGGATCTCCGGGTACGCGGTGGGCTCCCGGGCGGGTCCGGAACGGGATTGGGTTTGGGCTTACCCCATTTCCGCGCCAAAGTCGAGCACCGGTCTCGCCCCCGGTTTGACAGAGGGAGGCATCCGCGGTTTAATCCGCTTCGCCTTTCTCGAGCCGGCCCCGGGCGCCGGTAGCACGGAGGGTTCCGATGAGCCGCAGGACTTGCCTCTACGAGCGCCACCGGGCGCTCGGGGCCGCCTTCACCGACTTTGCGGGCTGGGAGATGCCCGTCCAGTACGCCGACGGAATCGTCCGGGAGCATTTGGAAACCCGGCGCCGCGCGGGGATCTTCGATGTCTCGCATATGGGCCGCTTCCGGGTCACCGGCGAGGACGCCCTGGCTTTCCTGCAACAGGTCCTCAGCAACAACGCGGCGGCGCTCAACGTGGGCGAGGCTCACTACACCCTGCTTCCCGATGCCGAAGGCGGGGCCCTGGACGACGCCTATCTCTACCGCTTCGCGCCCGCCGAATACCTGCTTGTCGTAAACGCCTCCAACCGGCAAAGGGATTGGGATCATCTCCGTGCCCGGGCGCGCGCCTTTCCCGCGGTCGGGCTTGCGGACCTGACTTTCGAGCTGGCCATGCTCAGCCTGCAGGGCCCGGAGTCGCGCGTTCTGTTGGCTCCCCGGCTCGAGGGCGGATCCCTTCCCGAACCCTTCCGGAACCGCCTGAGCCGGGCCACTTGGAAGGGAGCGCCGCTGTGGATCAGCCGCACGGGCTATACGGGCGAGCCGATCGGCTTCGAGCTGTTCTGCGAGC
The DNA here is from genome assembly GCA_964596545.1 of uncultured Desulfatibacillum sp. Classification (GTDB taxonomy): domain Bacteria; phylum Desulfobacterota; class Desulfobacteria; order Desulfobacterales; family SpSt-501; genus SpSt-501. Next base: position 2,931 of record CAZQUP010000168.1, read on the forward strand.
CGCAGGCCGCGCTGTCCTTGTGGGATGCGCTCGTCGCCGCCGGGGCCGTGCCGGTGGGCCTGGGGGCGCGCGACACCCTGCGCCTGGAGGCCGGGCTTCCGCTCTATGGTCATGAGCTCGGCCTGGATCCGGAAGGAAAGCCGATCCCCGTCTTCGCCTGCGCGGCCGCCCGGGCCGCCGTGAGCTTCTCACCGCTCAAGGGGGATTTCGTGGGGCGGCGGCCGCTGGCGCGGCAGTTCGAAGCCTGGCGCCGTTTCGTGGCGCGGGATTTCAGTCTGCTCGAGGTTCTGCCCCGTCTTCTCCGCCCGGTCGCCCTGATCGACCGCGGGGTCGCCCGGCCGGGGGCGCCGGTGCTCCGGGCATCGCAGCCGGCGGGATGGGTGACGAGCGGCACCATGGTGCCCTACTGGGTGACGGCGGGGCAAGGCCTCGAGTCGGTCCAGTCGGAAGAAAAGGGCATGCGTGCGATCGGGCTCGCCCTGATCGACAGCGACCTCGAGGAGCTCAAGCAGCGCGTCAAGCCGTGGGCCGAGAT
>CAZQUP010000169.1:0-3414 GCA_964596545.1 uncultured Desulfatibacillum sp.
TGAGGAGGCGATAAGGGGGGCGGGCCGCGAAACGCAACTGGGGGCCGGAATCGAAAAAGCGCGTGTCGATCCCGTGGTAGAGGCGGTGGATGGGGGTGGGGAGCCCGGCGGCGATGCGCCCGAGGTGGCGCGCGTTGTAGTCCGTGCAGGTGACGACGAAGCGGGCGCGGGCGATCTTCTCCCGCAGTTGCGCGGGGTCCGTGGTGTAGATGTCTTTCGCGTGCGCCGTAAAGCTGAAGGGCAGCCCGGCGAGCGCGGCCGCGTAAAGCGCGACCGAGGCCGGCGAATGGGCGAAATGGGCGTGCAGATGGACGATCCCGCTTCCGGGGAGGAGCCGCTCGACCAGCCAGCCCGCCTGGAGGAAGTGCCTCAGGCTGGCGGGGTTCCCGCTGCGCCGGAGCCGCTTCAGGGCGAGCCCCAGGCCCGCCGCGTAACGACGGGGGCGGCGCAGGCCGAGGATCAGGTTGCGGGAAAGCAGCCGGTGGGCGTGGGGAAGAAAGGTCTCCGGCAGGTAATCCACCCGCGCGCGGATCGCCGCGATCACCGGATGGGCGATCGCCTCTCGGCCCGGGCGCATGGAGAGGATGCGGATCGCGAGCCCCGCCTCCTCGAGCAGGCGGATCTCGTGGGCGATAAAGGTTTCCGAAATCCGGGGATAACCCTTGAGAACCATCCCCAGGACCGGGGGACGGAGCGAGGGGGCGTCGGCGGGCATCTCAGGCCGCAAGGCCCCGGAACTCCCGCAGGCGCTCCCTCATGACCTCGATTCCGGTCAAGGGGAAGCGGGCGATCGCCTCGCGCAGCGGCGCCGGGTCCTCGAGGATTTTGTCGATCCGCTCCCGCAGGATCTCGGGGGAGAGATCCTCCCAGGCGACGAGCTCGATCAAGCCGCGCGCCCGGAAGGCCTGGGCCCGCAGCGCCTGTTCGCGGCGCGGGGTCTCCCGCGGGACGACCAGGGCGGGAGTTCCCACGCTCAAGAGCTCGCAGAGGGTGTTGTAGCCCCCCATGCAGACGACGAGGTCGGCGGCGGCGAAGAGCGTCTCCATGCGTCGGAAGAAGTGGTACATGCGCGCGCCCACCTTGCGCGCGCGCCGGGCGATCGCCTTGCGCTCGGAGCGGGGCATGAAAGGGCCGGTGATCAGGATGCTGCGGAAGGGGGCCGCCCCGCCTTGCGCCTCGAGCAGGGAAAGAAAGGCGTCCATCACCGGAAAGCCGTCTCCGCCTCCGCCCGTAGTCACGACCACGAGGCGCTCCTCTTCCCCGATCCCGTGCTCGCGCCGCAGCCCCTGCACGGCTTCGGCCGAGGGGATCTTCCGCGGGATGTAGCCCGTGAAGCGGAAGCGGGCGGCGAGGCCCTCGGGGATGGCGTACTCCCGGACGGGGTCGTAGAGGTTTTGCTCGCCGTAGACCCAAATTTCGCTGTAGAGCTCCTCGAGCGCCGCGTAGGCCCCCTTTTCCCGCCACTCGCGCCGGGTCGTCGCGGCGTCGTCCATGATGTCGCGCAGGCCGAGCACCGTGCGCGTCCCCGGCCGCGAGCGCTTGAGCCACTGCAGGGCGGAGAGCACCTCGCGCTTGAGCCCCAAGGGCTCCTTGTCCACGATGAACAGCTGGGGCTGGAAGCTTTTCACCGTGGCGGTGATGATGCTCTTGCGGATGTCGAGGGCGTGGCGCGGGGTGATCTTGATCGAAAGCGGCAGGTACTCTTCGTTGGTGCGCTTGATCATGCCGGGAATGCGCACGAAATCGATCTGCTCGGGAAAGCTGAAGCGGCCGGCGATGGGGGAGCCGGTCAAGATGAGGATGTTCAGCCGCGGGGCGAGCAGGTGCACGGCGATCGCCAGGCTGCGGCGGATGTGGCCCAGCCCGTAGGTGTCGTGCGAGTACATGAGGATGTTGTAGGTCGCGTTGCGGGCCATGGGCGGGTCTCCGCTCGAAAAGGCGCCGGAAAATGGGATTTTATAGTGAAATTCGGGGGATCTTGTCAATTCGCGCTCTTCCCTCGAGCCCGCTGCTCTGCTATAGTGGGACCCTGGCCGGCCCTTCCCGGAGGGCCCGGCGGAGAAGAGGGTTTCCATCATCCGACAAGAGGATTCATGGCCCGCTCCGAGGTTCACCCCGTCCACCGCTTCGAGCCCTGGCAGGTCTGGCCGGGCTCCTACGACAATCCCCCCGCCGCCGGCGACTACCCCCGGCCTACGGATCTGGGCCTTACGATCACGCGCCGGACGCGGATCGCCTCCATGGGAAGCTGCTTTGCGCGCGAGATCAAGCGCCGGCTGCTGCAGCGCGGCTTCGCCTACATCCAGGAGGAGGCCCACCACCCCGCCGCGGTGCACGCGAGCGCGGCCTGGGAGCGGGTCTACAACACTTTTTGCATGCGCCAGATCGTGGAGTACAGCTTCGGGGACTGGAACCCCGCCCGCCGCTGGTGGCCAACCCCGGTCTCGGGCCGCATCCAGGACCCCTTCCGCCGCGCCGTGCTCTACGAGACGCTTGAGGAGGCCGAGGCCGATTTCGCGCGCCACCGCGGGCACTCGCGGCGCGCGCTCGCGCAGGCCGAATTGCTGATCCTCACCTTGGGCTTGACCGAAATCTGGCGCGACCGCGAGGACGGCTCCGTGATCAGCCTGCCCGGCGGGCCCTACGTGAACGAGGGCGGAGACCTTTCGCGCTACGAATTCAGGGTGAGCCGGGTCGCGGAAAACCTGGAGAACCTCGAGCGCATCCACGCCCTTCTTTCCGCCCACAATCCGGGGTGCCGCATCCTCGTCACCGTCTCGCCGGTCCACCTCTGGGCGACCTTCCGCCGCGACGCCGATGTCCTGAGCGCCAGTTGCAATTCGAAGAGCACGCTTCGGGCCGCGGCCGACGAGTTCGTCGGCCGCCATGAAAACGTCTTCTATTTTCCGGCCTTCGAGATGGCGACCCTCTACCGGCCGATCTTGGGCAGGAGCTGGTTCGCCGAAGGCCGCGAGAACTTCCACGTCGACAAAGCGACGGTCAAGTTCATCATGAACCATTTCTTCCGCTGGTACGCCCCCGCGGAGCCCTGCGAGCCCTTCGCCGTCGAGGAGGAGGGGCTCTCTTGACTCGGGTTACGCTCTCCGCGACAATGACCCGCCGGCTCCGAGCCCCGGCCGGGAAGGAAAGAATATGGAATTGGAGCCCGTGATCGGGCTGGAAGTTCACGCCCAACTCAAGACGCGGACCAAGATCTTCTGCTCCTGCGCGACCGCTTTCGGAGCCCCGCCGAACACCCAGGTCTGCCCGGTGTGCCTGGGGCTGCCGGGGGTGCTGCCGGTCCTGAACAAGCGGGTCGTGGACTTCGCCCTGCGCCTGGCGCTCGCCGTCTCCTGCGCCGTCGCCCGCGAGAGCCGCTTCGCGCGCAAGAACTACTTCTACCCCGATCTTCCC
>CAZQUP010000170.1:0-3342 GCA_964596545.1 uncultured Desulfatibacillum sp.
GGCGCTCGCCGCCCTGGAGGCCGGAATCGCCGCCGCAAGCGAGCGGTTGCGGGGGAATCTCGTGCGGACCGAGCAGGAAGTCCGCGCCCTCGAGCAAGCCGCCGCCGCGCGCGAGCGGCTGCTCACGAAGATCCGCGGCGACCGCGATGCACGCCGCAGCGCCGCCGTGCGGCTCGCGGAGGCAAGGGAGCGGCTCGAAGAAGAGATCCGCCGCCGCCCCGCAGGACGGCCCGCCGGGCAGGGGCTCTCGCCCCCATTCCCCGGGCCGCCCTTTTCGGAAGCAAAGGGCTTGCTTCTCTTTCCGCTTCAGGGTACCATAGACCACTGGCGTGTTTTGCAGCCTCGACCGGGGTTCTCCTCCGCCGGATCTCATCAGGGAATCGAAATCGCCGCCGCGCGCGGCGAGCCGGTCCGGGCCGTGCACGACGGCGTCGTCCTCTTCGCCGACTGGTTCGGCGGTTACGGCAACATGATCATCATCGACCACGGGGATCACTTCTACTCCCTCTACGCCCACCTCGAAGACCTCTTCACCGCCCCGGATCGCCCCCTTGCGGCCGGCGACGTCATCGCCACCGTCGGCGATTCGGGCGCCCTGGGGGGAAGCAGCCTGTACTTCGAACTGCGGCATCGCGAGCGGAGTCTCGACCCCCTGGAATGGTTCCCGCGGCAGTAACCGGGAAAGCGGCCGGGGGAGGATCGCCCCCCGGCAAGGAGCGGCCGACCATGAAACCCAGGATCCACCGACCCGTCCGCCTGTGGGTCATCATGCTGATCGCGCTCACCGCCTGGATGGCGAGCGCCGCTTTTCAGCGCGCCGATTCCGCCGGCAAAGAACAGCTCTACGAGCAGCTCAAGATCTTTTCCGACGTGCTCGAGCTGATCCAGCGGGACTACGTCGACGAGGTCGACCCCAAGGATCTTATCCAAAAGGCCATCCAGGGGATGCTCCAGGGACTCGATCCCCATTCCTCGCTGCTCCCCCCCGACGCCTACGAAGACCTCCAGATCGACACCAAGGGCAAGTTCACGGGGATCGGCATCCACATCACCATGCAGAACGGCTTCGTCACCGTGATCTCCCCGATCGAGGACACCCCCGCCCACCGCGCGGGGATCGAGCCGGGCGACCGCATCATCAAGGTGAACGGCCAGCTCACGAAGGACCTGCGCGAGGCGGTCCGCATGATGCGCGGGCCCAAGGGCTCCAAGGTCACCGTGACCATCCTGCGCGAAGGGGTGAAGAAGCCGATCGACTTCGAGATCACCCGCGACGAAATCCCGATCTTGAGCGTGAAGCATATCCTGCTCCGCCCCGGCTTCGGCTACGTGCGCATTTCCAACTTCACGGGGACGACGACCCAGGATTTCGAAAAGGCGCTCGAGAAGCTCGAATCCTCGGACCCGCCGCTCAAAGGCCTGATCCTCGATCTGCGCAACAACGGCGGCGGGCTGCTCAATCAAGCGATCAGCATCGCCGACGAGTTCCTCGACCAGGGGACGATCGTCTCCATGAAGGGACGCGACAAACGCAACACCAAGGTCTTCAGCGCCACCGCCTCGCGCACCCCCCGCACCTACCCGATCGTGGTCCTGATCAACGGCGGAACCGCAAGCGCCTCGGAGATCGTGGCCGGCGCCCTTCAGGACCAGAAGCGCGCCCTGATCCTGGGCACGACCTCCTTCGGCAAGGGCTCGGTGCAGACCGTGGAAACGCTGCGCGACGGCTCCGGCGTCAAGCTGACCATCGCCCGCTACTACACCCCGAGCGGGCGCTCGATCCAGGCCAAAGGCATTGAGCCCGACATCGTGCTCAAGTTCCGGCGTCTCGACGAATCCGAGACCGTCGGCGGCGAGGAGGGAACCGTTAAGGAGAAAGACCTCGAAAACCATCTCGAGGACGAAAGCGCCACGCGCCCGCCGCGGCCCGAAAAGCCCCCGGCGAAACCCGAGGACGACGCCAAAAAACGCTTGAAAGAGGCCGAATCGCGGGTCGGCCCGCTCCAGGTGGAAGCCCTGCAGAACGACAACCAGATCATGCGGGCATTAGAAATCCTGATCGGCCACGACGTGCTGCGCCAGGCCCGGCGCTGAGCCCCGACCATGGCCTTGACGCCGTCCTCCGCGCGCCGGCGGCCGCGGCGAAGAAAACCTTCGCGGAAAAAGCCCTTCCCGCCCTGGCCGCGGCGACTGGCCGTGGCGGCGTTCTTCGTGATCCTGACGGCGGCCCTCTTCTGGGGGATGCACCGCTTCCTGGGCCCCCCGCCGGGCCGCAAGGGTCCCCTCCGGCGCGTACCGTCGCCCCGGGCCTCTCTTCCCCTTCGGCTCCCGGATCGGCGGCTCCACCGCCGGCGGTCAGTGGCCCCGGCCGCAAGCTCTCCTCCGCCCCGGCGCGGCCCGAAGAGCGCCCCCGCTCCCCGACCCCCGCCGCGGGGGAACTCCTCGCCGCGCTGCCGACCGTTCCGCCTCCGGAGGCGCCCGTTCCCAGGGGGCTTCCCCGGGTCGCCCTGATCATCGACGACATCGGCTACGATCGGCCGCTCGCCGAGAAGCTGATCGCTCTCGAGGCTCCGCTCACCTTCTCCGTCCTGCCTCACAGCCCGCACCAGAAGGCGCTCGCCCGCCTCGCCCACGAGCGTGGCCGGGAGATCCTGCTCCATCTGCCGATGGAGCCGCTCGAGTACCCGGCGATCCAGCCGGGGCCGGGGGCGCTTTTGTCTTCGATGACGCCCGATCAACTCCTCGAGGAAGTCGAGCGAAACCTGAAAGCCGTACCCTACGTCCGCGGGGTGAACAACCACATGGGATCGCGCCTCACGGCCGACCCCGACCGCATGAACCAGGTTTTCTCCGCCCTCCGGCGGCACGGCCTCTTCTTCGTGGACAGCCGCACGACCGATGACAGCGCCTGCTCTTCGGCGGCGCGGCTTTTCCAGGTTCCGTTCGGCCGGCGGGACGTCTTCCTCGACCACCGGCCCGAGCCCGAGTTCATCCGCCGCCAGCTGGCGTCGCTCGTGCGCCTGGCCCGGCGCCAGGGCGAGGCGATCGCCATCGCGCACCCCCACCCGGCGACCTATGAGGTGCTGCGGGGGGAGCTGCCGCGGCTGCAAGCGGAGATCGAGTTCGTCCCCGTCTCACATCTGGTCCGGCTCATCCAGTGAGGCCGGAAGAGGGTTCCCGCGGGGGGTGCAGCATAGTGTGCAGGGAGGCGGGCTCGAGCAGGTGAAACCCGCAGCGCGCAAAGCTTACGAGGTCCCGGTCTTTCAAGACGACCGGGGCACCGCCCAGGCGCCGGCCGTTCACCCAGGTGCCGTTGGTGGAGCCGAGATCCTGGAGCAGGAT
>CAZQUP010000171.1:0-3323 GCA_964596545.1 uncultured Desulfatibacillum sp.
CCTTGCGGGCCGCGGCCGAAGCCGCCGGGACGGTCGTTTTCGCCGTCGCGGCGCGGCTCACGCGCCTCGCTGACAATGATTTTCCTTCCCTGAAGCTCCCCGCCGTTGAAGGTCGCGATCGCCTGGCGCGCTTCCTCTTCGCTTCCCATTTCGACGAAGCCGAAGCCCTTGCTCTCGTTGGAATAACGCTCCTTGATGATCACCGCCGAGACCACGGTGCCGACGGTGGAAAAATTGTGCGTAAGATCGTTGGCGGTGATTTCCGCCGCCAGATTGCCGATATAGAGCCGTTTGTTCATGCTGATGCCTTTCTGGATCGGAGTCCGACGGCGAGTACGTAGGCCGGACCCCTGGGGAGATCGGGGAAAAACGGAGGTGGATTCGAGGATGCGGCGCCTTCCCGCAGGAAGGCGCCGCGAACGTGAGAGAGATTACACCGCCTGAACATTGACCGCGGAGAGGCCCTTGGGGCCGCTCTGCACGTCAAAGCGGACAGGCTGGCCATCCTGGAGCGTCCTGAAACCGCTGCCTTCGATGGCGCTGAAATGGACGAACACGTCGTTTCCATCTTCGGCCTCGATGAAACCGAAGCCCTTGCGCTCGTTGAACCACTTCACTTTACCTTGCATCATCGTCGCAATCCTCCTTTCTTCAGAATTTTCAAAGGCGGATTACGACGACAGCAGAAAAGCCGCCACACTTTGAAGAGTGGCGGCTTTTCCCACGCTGCAAAATGTTTTCATCCAACCTTTTCAGAATCTGCTCTTTGAAAGAGCGGATTGGAACCACTCTAATGTCTAAAAACCCCCACGTCAAGAAAAAACGAGGACGCAGGCCTCAGAAGGAGATCACTTCCCAGCCTGCCTCCAAGTATCGCCCCAGACTGGGGTGGCCGACCATCTCGGCGCAGAGCGGCAGGCCCTGACGCCGCGCTTCTTCCAGAGAACCGGTCTTGGTTGCGCAGGCCTGGCATACGCAATCGACCAGCGACTGCTCCCGCACCTGGCGATAGAGCCCGGAGAAGGGCTTATCGGGGTGATCGAGCTCTCCGATCAGGCGCGTGGCCGACCCTTCGATCACGAGCCGCACCTCGAATCCTCTCGCCTTCATGTCCAGCGCGTTCAAGAGCACATGCACGAAACACATCGGCTCGCCGTTGAAGGCGACCAGGACCACTTTTTTCATCCTCCGCTCCTTTCACCAAATGCCGCGCGTGCCGTCGAAACATCCCGCTGCGGAATCCGGACTCCCCCTTTTTTTCCGCCGGGGGCTTCAATCCTCCGCGCGCTTGAACCGGCGGATGCGCTCCAGGGCGAAGTCGTACTCGACCCAGGTGTCGAGGAAAGAGCCGATCGCATCGCGGTAGAAACGTCCGGCGGCTTTTCGATCCCCGGCGCCCTCGGCCCAGAAGCCGGCCGCCGTGAAGGCGACGAGCACCTGCTCGGGGGCATCCCCCGCCGCGGTACGCAGCGCCTCCTCGGACTTCCGCCCGAGCAACGTCTCGGCCACGGCATCAAAGAAAGAATCCCGCGTACTTTCCAGAAAGCCGGTGAGCCGGTTGCGGGCCTCTTCCTCGCGCCCCAGTCGGCGCAGGATCCCCGCCTCGAGCAGCCCCAAACTCATCCGCAGGGCGTTTTCGCGCACCCCGCTTTCCAGAAAAGCGCGGCCGTGCGTGAGCGCCTCCTCGAAGGCCTCCGCGGCCGCCTCGGCGAAGGCCAGCGCGCCGAGCGCTTGCCGGTTCTCGGGCTCGGCGGCGTACAGCGCGGCAAGGAGGGTGCGCTTCTCGTCATGCGGCAGCCCGCTGTAGGCCAGCCGGGCGCGCATCGAGGCGAGCGCCGGGCGGCGTCGTTTCTTCTCCGCCTCCAGGCGGGAGATCTCCTCCTCGACCTGCTCGACGCGGCGGCGGTGGGGGGTACGCTCCGCCTCGGCGGCGAACCCGCGGCGAAGGAGCTTGCGGACCTCGTCGAGCTTGGCTCGGATGAGAAACCGCTCCCAGCTTTCCAGCTCGACCGCTTTCAAGGCCGTCTCCAGATGAACCTCGGCCGTCTCGGGGCGACCGCGCTCGAGCTCGAGAATCCCCGCAAGAAAATGCAGCCAGGCCTTTTCCCCGGCCGTCGTCCAGCCGTCCAGGGCGGCCGGCAGTTCTTCGCCTCCCCCCAGGACGCGCACCAGATAGCCCTGGAACTCGGCCGGGCTCTTCCAATCCGCACCTTCGAGCCGGCGGCGTTCGGCCTCGGCTTCGCGCGAACCCGCCAGGCGGTCGGTCAGCACCAGCATCCAGCGCGCCCCGTCGTCCTCGGGGTCGAGAGAAATCGCCTGCCGGAAACGCTCGCGCGCCCCGCGGAAGTTCCCGGTCGCCAGGTGCAGCACGCCCGAGGCGGCGACCAGCTCCGGCTGCAGGCCGCGGCCGAGCTTTTCGTCGGCGAGCGCCCGCGCCTCGACCCAACGCCCCGCCTCGGCCGCGCCCCGGATCTCCGCGAGGCTCGCCTCGATGGCGAAATCGGGCACCCCGTTCCACTTGACTCCTCCGGCCTTGAGATCGAGCAGCAAACGCACGGCCTGCGGGATCGGCAGGATCAGCCCGATGTCCCAGACCGGGGTCACCATGGGGACGAGCCCCTGGGTGAAATCGACGGCCACGGCGGAGACGATCCCGATGACCCGACCGCGCTCGTCGATGACCGGTCCGCCGCTGTTGCCGCCGTGGAGCGAAGCGTCGATCTGGAACATGGTCTCGAAGCCGCGTCGCACGTTGCCGCGAACCACGCTCGCGTTCACGGTATCGACCTGGGTGCGGCTGCCCAGCGGAAACCCCAGGGCGATGACGCGTTTCAGCTTGGGAAGCTTTCGAGGATCGAGCGCCGAGTCGAGCGGCAAGGGCGGCAGCCCCGGCGGCAGGGGATCGACGCGGATGACGGCGAAGTCGTCTTTCAGGGGCGAGCGCAGCAGCTGGCGGGCGCGCAGCGGCGGGCGGCCGACTCCGGCGATCTCGATGCGCCGAGGGCCGTCGACCGAATAAGCGTTCTCGAGAAAATAGATGTCCGGCAGATCCGGGCTATCGATCAGGCGGCCGGCGAGGTTGAACGCCCGTTCGCCCTCGAACCAGAGGTAAAGGCGGTACCCCAGTCGGATCTCGATCCCCCGGTCCCGGGCGTAGCGCACCACGGCATCGAAGCGCGGGTCCTCGAGCCAGGGGCAGACCACGTGGCGGCTGGTGAGCAGATAGCCCGCGGCATCCACGAGAAAAGCGGTCCCCTCGGAGACGTTGCGGAAGAGCCTCTCGCCTTGCGATTCGATCCAGTAATCCACGAGGACGAAGCCGA
>CAZQUP010000172.1:0-3246 GCA_964596545.1 uncultured Desulfatibacillum sp.
GCGTCGCGGACGAAGACGCGGGAGAGGCCCGCCGCGCCCGCCTCGGCCGGGCCGACCTCGACAGCCCCGGCCGCCCTGAGCCCCGGGACGATCTCCTCGAGGATCGCCTCCGGCGGCTCGCTTCTCGGGTTGTCGGAGGTGAGCACGGCGAAATCGCTCAGACGGCCGGCGATTTCTCCCATGAGCGGCCGCTTGGCCCGGTCGCGGTCCCCGCCGCAGCCGAAGACGCAAAGGAGCCTTCCCGCTCCCTTCAGGCCACGCAGCGTCGCCAGCGCATGCTTGAGCGCATCCGGGGTGTGGGCGTAGTCGACGTAAACCCGCCGCGGGTCGCCGGGGGCGACCTCTTCGAGACGGCCGGGAACCCGCGCGAGTGCGGCGATGCCCGCGGTGACGGCCGACGCGGGGAGGTTCAGCGCCCATGCCGCTCCCGCGGCGCAAAGGATGTTCTCGAAGTTGTGGCGCCCGACGAGGGGCGAAACGATCGCGAGTTCGCGGCCCGCGAAGCGGATCCGGCCCCGCAGGCCCGAGAGATCGCAGGCGAGAATCTCCCCGCGAACGGCGCAATCGGGGTCGGCCCCCACCCGCACGACCCGGGGAAGCGTGTCGGCGAGTTCCCGGCCAAAGGGATGCTCGGTGTTGATCACGGCGAGAGCCCGCTCCGCCTTGGGGCCGGAGGCGAGATACTCGCGGAAGAGCCGGCGTTTGGCCGCCCCGTAACGCGCCATGTCGCCGTGGAAGTCGAGGTGGTCCTGGCTCAGGTTGGTGAACACGGCGACGTCGAGCGGGCAGGCGTGGATGCGGGCGAGCTCGATCGCATGCGAGGACGCTTCGAGCACCACGTGGGTCACGCCGTCCTCGCGCATGAGCCGGAGCGTGCGCTGGAGGTCGAGGGACTCGGGGGTCGTGACCGGCGATTCCTCGATCCTGCCCCCCCAGCGGATGTTGATCGTCCCGATCACGCCGACGCGGCAGCCCGCCTCGCCCAGGATGCTCTCCAGGAGATAGCTCGTGGTCGTCTTGCCGTTGGTCCCCGTGACGGCGACGAGCGTGAGCTCGCGCGCCGGATCCCCGTAGAAGGCCGCGGCGAGCTCGGCCAGCGCGCGCCGGGTGTCGGCGACGCGGACCAGGGGGACGGGAAGGTCAAGGGCTTCCTCGGCCACGACCGCCGCGGCTCCGCGGGCGAGCGCCTCGGGGATGAAGCGGTGGCCGTCGGCCGCCGTTCCGCGCACGGCGACGAAAACGCCTCCGGGAGCCGTCTCCTGGGCGCGGTAATGCAGCGAGCCGATCTCCGGCCCTTCGTCGGCGAGCCCGGAAACGGCGAGCGGCTCGAGGCGGGCGATCAGCGAGGAAAGCCTCATCCACGACCTCCGCCCTCGATCGCCACACGGAGCTTCCCGCCGGCGGACGGGCTCGGGGGCACGTTCAGCCGGCTCAGGGTGGCCTGGGCGATTTTTTTGAAGACCGGCGCGGCGACCGCTCCGCCGTAGACTTGGCCGCGAGGCTCGTCGATGACCACGAGCACGGTGATCCGCGGGTCTTCGACCGGGGCAAAACCGATGAAGGAGGCGAGGTGGCGGTCGCTCGCGTACTGCCCGCGCTCGTCGACCTTGCGCGCCGTCCCGGTTTTCCCGCCTGCGGAGTAGCCTTCGAGCGCGGCGAGCACCCCGGTCCCTCCGGGTTGGAGCACGCTCTGCAGGATCTCGCGCAAGGTGCGTGCGGTCTCCGGGCGGATGACCCGGCCGACGGCGACCGGGTCGAAGCGTTCCAGCAGGCGGCCCTCGGCGTCGGTGACCGCACTCACCAGGCGAGGTTTCATGAGCACCCCGCCGTTGGCGATGGCCGAGACGGCGGTCGCCAGCTGTAGGGCCGAGGCCGACATTCCGTGGCCGAAGGAGATGGCGGCCGTGTCGATCTCCGCCCATTTTTTGTAAGGGGGCAGGATGCCGCTCGTCTCCGCCGGGCTGTCGATTCCGCTCTTGCGCCCGAAGCCGAAGCGGCTCAAGGTTTCGTAAAGCTTTTCGGGACCGACCGTGCCGCCGATCTTGGCCGCTCCGATGTTGCTCGAATAACGGATGATGTCCTGCAGGCTGAGGACGCCGTAGTGATGGACGTCGTGCACCGTGTGTTTGCCGATCTTGTAGCGGCCGTTTTCACAGTGGAAGGTCGAGCGCGGGGAAAGCGGGGTGTGTTCGAGCGCCGCGGCGGCGAGGAAAATCTTCATGATCGAGCCCGGCTCGAAGGGGTCGGTCACCGCGCGGTTGCGCCACAGCGCTTTCGGAGCCTCCTCGTAGGCGTTGGGGTTGAAAGACGGGCTGATCGCCAGGGCGAGGATCGCCCCCGTGGCCGGCTCCATGACGATCGCCATGCCGGAGCGGGCCCGGCTGGCGGCGACCGCCTCGTGCAGCGCCGACTCGACGAGGAACTGGATGCCGTGGTCGAGGGTGAGGACGATGTTTCGGCCGTCCGGGGGTCGGCCCGACGGAAGCTCGGTCAGGAAACCCGCGCGACGCGCGTCCTTGAGGACCCGCACACTCACCTCCGATTCCCGCAGGACCGCATCGTAGAAAAATTCGACCCCTTCGAGCCCGCGGCCGTCCACCCCCGTGAAGCCGAGGACATGCGCGGCCAGGGCGCGGTTGGGGTAGAAGCGGTTGGTCTCGGTGACGAACTCGATTCCTGGCAGGTTCTTACGGCGCAGGGCCTCGGTTTCGCGCGGGGTGGCCTGGCGCTTGATCCAGACGAACCGGCGCGGCGAGGAGAGCTTCTCCCGGATCTCCTGGGGCCGCTGCTGCAGCACGGCGGCCAGTTCACGTACGGCCGCCTCGCGGTCGACGATCTCGGCGGGCCGCGCGGCGATCGAGGCGACGTTCACGCTGACCGCCATCTCCTGACCGCGGCGGTCGTAGATCGTCCCGCGTTTGCCGGCCGTGCGCAGCGAGCCTTCGACCTGATCGGCCGCCTTGCGCGAAAGGCGCGAGCCGTCGACCACCTGGAGCATCACCGCTCGGGCGCAGACGACGGCGAGTGCCGCCGTGAACATCAAGCCCAACAGCCACAGCCGCAGCTGCAGGTTCCGCTTCGACTCCCGTCTCATGGCAGCACCACGATCTGCCGCGCCGAAGGCATCGTCATCCCCAGCTGCTCGGACGCGATGCGGGCGATCCGCTGAGGGGACTTCAGCCGCGCGAGCTCGATCTTCAAGTTGGCCTGGAGCTCGTGGAGGCGCTGCTGTTCCTGCACGAGATG
>CAZQUP010000173.1:0-3213 GCA_964596545.1 uncultured Desulfatibacillum sp.
GAGATCCAACTCGACCGCAAGCTCGCCGACAAACGGGTCTTCCCGGCGATCGACATCAAGCGCTCCGGCACGCGCAAAGAGGAACTGCTGCTCCCCGAGGACGTCCTCAACCGCGTCTGGATCCTGCGCAAACTGCTCACGACGCTCAACACCGTGGACAGCATGGAATTTTTACTTGAAAAAATGAAAGGGACGCGCAACAATCGCGAATTCTTGAATTCCATGAACGCCTGAGCGGGCGTTCGAAGTCCGGAAAGGACGTGTACCATGAAGGAGAAGATTCATCCGGAGTACCATCCGGAGGTCAAAATCCGCTGCGCTTGCGGCAATGTCATCGAGGCCGGTTCCACCAAGGCGAACATCACCGTGGAAATCTGCTCGAGCTGCCATCCCTTCTTCACCGGAAAGCAGAAACTCGTGGACACGGCCGGCCGCATCGAGCGCTTCCGCAAGAAGTACGAAAAGTTCCAGAGCCCGCCGAAAAGCGCCTAGCCCCGGCGACCCGCCTTGACGAGCCGGGCCCCCCGGATCCTTCGGAGCCCGGCAGGTCCCCATCCCCGAAACTTCCCCCACGTCGCCGGCGGGACGGCGGCGCATCCGGTGATGCGCCGCCGCCGGTGGAGAGCCGACCATGTTGGAAAAATTGCAAGGGGTTGAAAGCCGCTTCCTGGAGCTCGAGCGCCGGTTGAGCGACCCGGCCTCCCTCGCCGACCGCGACGCCTACTCGAAGGCGGTGCGCGAGCACGCGGAGCTCGGGCGCATCGTGGGCGTCTTTCGCGCCTATAAGGAAACCGGAGCGCGTCTCGAGGAGGCGCTGGCGCTCTCCGAAGACGGCGACCCCGAGATCCGCGCTCTTGCGCGCGAGGAGGTCACGGCGCTTTCCGCGCGGCGCGGGGAACTCGAGCAGGAGCTGCGCCGCATGCTCTTGCCGCGTGACCCCAACGACGACAAAAACGTCATCCTCGAAATCCGCGCCGGGACCGGTGGCGAAGAGGCGGCCCTGTTCGCGGGCGACCTCTACCGCATGTACAGCCGCTACGCGGAGGACCGGGGCTGGAAGGTCGAGGTGCTCTCCGCGCACGCCACGGGGGTCGGCGGCTTCAAGGAGATCATCGCCCGGATTCAGGGCCGCGGCGCCTACAGCCTGCTCAAGTATGAAAGCGGCATCCACCGCGTGCAGCGGGTGCCGGTCACCGAGACCCAGGGGCGGATCCACACCTCGGCGGTCACCGTGGCTGTGCTGCCCGAGGCCGAGGAAGTCGATGTCGCCATCGACCCCGCGGAACTCCGGATCGACGTCTTCCGCTCCGGAGGTCCCGGAGGGCAAAGCGTCAATACGACGGACTCCGCGGTGCGCGTCACCCATCTTCCCACGGGGCTGGTGGTCATCTGCCAGGATGAAAAATCCCAGCTCAAGAACAAAAACAAGGCGCTCAAGGTGCTGCGCTCGCGGCTGCTCGACCTCAAGATCCAGGAGCAGGAGCGCCGGCGGGCCGAGGAGCGCAAGAGTCAGGTCGGCACCGGCGACCGCAGCGGCCGCATCCGGACCTACAACTTCCCGCAGAACCGCGTCACCGACCACCGCGTCGGCCTGACCCTCTACCGCTTGGAGAGCGTCCTGGAAGGGGCGATCCAGGAGCTGATCGACGCCTTGGTCATCCATTTCCAGGCGCAGGCCCTGCAGCATGAATCCCCCGGCGAACCCTGATCCGCCGCGCACCGCGGGTGCAAGCCTTCAGCAATCCGCACGCTTGTTTGCGGATCACGGAATCGACAGCCCCCGGCTGACCGCCGAGGTGCTTCTGGCCTTCGTGCTGGGTTGCGATCGCGGGGACCTCTACCGCCATCCGGAGCGGGGACTCACGGCGGCGGAGGCGGCCGCCTTCCGGCAGCTCGTCGAGCGGCGCCTGCGCCGCGAGCCGACCGCGTATCTCACGGGGCGACGGGGATTCTGGACGCTTGACCTCGAAGTCACCTCCGAGGTGTTGATCCCGCGGCCGGAAACCGAGCGCGTGGTCGAGGCCGCCCTCGAAGTTCTGGGCGGCGGGACGACGACGTATCCGCGGCGCGTGCTCGAACTCGGCTGCGGCTCGGGAGCCATCGTGATCGCCCTTTGCCGGGAGGCGCCGCGGCACCGCTATTTCGCCACCGACCGCTCCGTCGCCGCGCTCCGGATCGCGCGGCGAAACGCATTCCGCCACGGCTGCGGCGGGCGGATCCGTTTCTGGGCCGCAGACTGGTTTTCGGCTCTCCGGCGGGGGACGGGGCTCTTCGACCTCATCGTCGCCAACCCCCCTTACATCCCGAGCGGCCGGATCGCGGCCCTCCAGCCGGAGATCGCCCTTTTTGAGCCGCGGGCGGCCCTTGACGGCGGGCCGGACGGCCTGGAGGCCTACCGCGTGATTTTGGGCGGGGGATGGCCGTTGCTCGCCGCCGGCGGGGTCATGATCCTCGAGATCGGCGACGACCAGCGTGAGGCGCTTGAGCGGCTTGCGGCCGAAAACGTCCGGCGGGTGGAGGTCGACTGCCTGCAGGACCTCTCCGGGCGGGATCGGGTGCTCCGGATTACGAAAAAAGATCTTGCCAGCAATTCGTCGAGTGAAGTATAAGGAGCGGTTTATAAAACAATGCCTTGATTTTTATCCCGCACGCCGCCGGATTATGCCTCCCGGTGCCCCGGGCTCCGGGGTGGAGGCCTGCGCGAAGGCGGCGGAGGAAAACAACCGAAAGGAGAAACCCATGGCGTACGTGACGATGAAGGAGCTGCTCGAAGCCGGGGTGCACTTCGGGCACCAGACCAAGCGCTGGAACCCGAAGATGAAGCCCTACATCTTCGGAGCGCGAAACGGAATCTACATCATCGATCTGCAGAAGACCGTCAAGATGTTCAAGACGGCTTACGACTTCGTGGCGGAGACCGTCGCCAACGGCAAATCCTTGCTCTTCGTGGGAACCAAGAAGCAGGCCAAGGAGGCGATCTACGAAGAGGCCAACCGCTGCGAGATGTTCTATGTGCACAACCGCTGGCTGGGCGGCATGCTCACTAACTTCCAGACCATCCGCAAGAGCATCGAACGCCTCAATTACCTGAACACCATTCACAACGACGGTTCGATCAATCTGTTTCCGAAAAAAGAACGGATGAAGCTCTCCAAGGAGCGCGAGAAGCTCGACGGGAACCTGGGCGGTATCCGCAACATGGACCGCCTTCCG
>CAZQUP010000174.1:0-3193 GCA_964596545.1 uncultured Desulfatibacillum sp.
CATCTCCGATCGCCTGCGCTCCGAAGGCGCCGACGACCGCGTGATCGCCGCCTTCGAGGCGCGCCTGGCCGAGCGGCTGGATGCGGCGGTCCGCGCCGTTTGCGAGGAAATCTCCCGCTCCCGCACCGCCGTCGCTGCGTCGGGGGAGCCCCGGCGAAGCCTGCTGCGCACGCTCGAGGAAAGCCTGCCCGCCGACCACCCTCTCAAGTCGGTGCTCTCCGGCCTGCACGCCTCGTTTCGGGAGAAAGGGCTCGACGAAAACGACGCCGCCCGCCTCCTCTCCGAAATGGAGTCCGCCCGTCGGCGGGCCCGCGCGGCCGCACGGCCGCTCGAGGAATTCCTGTTCAACCGCCGCCAGACCCGCAGTCTGCTGGAAGTCGAGATGGCCCGGGCCCGGCGCTACGGGACGGACTTGAGTGCGATCGCCTTCTGGCTCTACCGGCCGGGAAAGCGGGCCGGGGGAAAAGGCGCCGGGGTCTCCTCCGAGGAGACCCTCGCCCTGCTTCGCGCCTTGCGCCGCGAGCTGCGCACGACCGACTGGCTGGGCGTGGTCCACGGCAGACTTTTCGTCGCCGTCCTGCCCATGACGAGCTTTCGCGAAGCCCATCTCGCCACCCGCCGCTTGTTGCGCCGCCTGAACGCCGGCGAGGAGGCCGAAGCCGCCGGATGCCGCCTCGCCGGCACGGCGGTCCATTACGACCCCGCCCGCATGGCGGACCCGGCGGCCTTCATCGCCCTGCTCGAATGCGAACAGGCGGAGATGAATCACCGCCTGCGGAACCTCCAAGACTATATGTAAGGGGGGAGAAAGGAGAAGCGCCGATGGCCGTTCTCGAGCTGCGCTACCAGGGACGAATCCTCCAGCGCTTTCCGATCGGAGTGGGGGACACATTTTTCATCGGCCGCGAGGAAGGCAGCGACATCGTGATCGACAACCTCGCCGTCTCCTTCCACCACGCCAAGATCGAGGCCATCGGGGAAGATTTTCTCCTGATCGATCTCAAGAGCGAAAACGGCACCTTCGTGAACGGGGAGCCGATCCGGGCGCACTGGCTCGAGGACGGAGACGAGATCGGCATCGGCAAACATCTGCTTTCCTTTCAGAACCCGCGATCCCAGGGCGGACCCGAGCCGAAGACGCCCTCGATCATCGAAACGATGCAGATGGACACGGCCGCCTTTCGCGAACTGTTGCGCCGCAACCGTCGGCCGCTTCCTCGCCGGGGAGGGTCGAACCCCGCCCGCCTTCCCCTGCTGCAGGTGATCCAGGGGCCGCGGCGGGAGGTCCGTCTCACCGACAGGCCCTTCCGCATCGGAAGCGACCCCTCCGCCGACCTCGTCGTCCGCGGCTTTCTTGTGCCGAAGCTGGCGGCGGTCATCAACCGCGAGGAGGATGGCTGGCACCTGACCCCGGCGGCCCGCTGGCCGCGCGTCCGCGTGAACGGCGAGCCGATCCGCACCCCGCGGCGCCTCCTGCGGCTGGACGTGATCGCCGTGGGAAGGCTCAAGGCTCAGTTCCGAACGCCGAACTGAGCCTTCTGCGGCCGACAGCGACCCCTTGGGTGAAACCTCTCCTTCCGCCCCGTCGCTCGCCCTCAATCTCGGCAGGCTCCGGGGTAGGGGGGAGCCGCGGCGAGGGGGGCAGGTGCGGCCGGGTCGCCGGAATTCCACCCCTCCTGGTCGCCGTCGATTTTTCTGTTGACTTTTTTTGCGCCTCATCTAACATTTAGCGGTTTTTTGGAATCATCAACTTTTGGAGGGTCGGCATGTACGCGGTGATCGCTACCGGCGGCAAGCAATACAAAGTGGCGCCCGGGGTAACGCTCCGGGTGGAAAAAATCCCGGGCGAGGTGGGAGCACCCGTCATTTTCGACCAGGTGCTGCTCATCGGCGAAGGGGAAAACGTGACCGTCGGCCGGCCGCTGCTTGCCAACGCCCGCGTGCAGGCCCGCATCGTCGAGCAGGACCGGGCGCGCAAGATTCTTGTCTTCAAATACAAACGGCGCAAGCGTTATCGCCGCAAGCAGGGACACCGCCAGCCCTATACCGCCGTGCGGATCGACGGCATCGAGGCCTGAGATTCGCTCCGGCCGGTGAGCCGGCGGATTTCTAAACCCACCTCACGTTGAATCCGCGGCCGCAGGCCCTCTTTCAGGGCCCGCACCGCCTGAAGGAGTTCGTGTCATGGCCCACAAGAAAGCAGCCGGAAGTTCCCGCAACGGCCGGGACAGCGCCGGTCAGCGTCGCGGGGTGAAAATCTTCGGCGGTCAGTCCGTCCGCGCCGGAAACATCCTCGTGCGCCAGGTCGGCAGCCGTTTCCACGCCGGGGAGAACGTCGGAGTCGGAAAGGATTTCACCCTCTTCGCCAAAATCGACGGGGTCGTCGCCTTCGAGCGTCTGGGGCGATCCCGCCAGCGAATCAGCGTCTATGCCTCCGAGTGAAGTTTCTTGATGAAGTCCTCATAACCGTGCGTTCCGGCGACGGCGGAAGCGGCTGCGTCAGCTTCCGCCGGGAGAAATACGTCCCCCGCGGCGGCCCGGACGGCGGCGACGGCGGAAAAGGGGGGGACGTGATTCTCGTCGCCTCATCGGAACGCCGGACTCTGTATCCTTTCCGCTACAAACACGAGTTCACCGCCCCTTCGGGGACCCGCGGCGGAAGCCGCAACCGTACCGGCGCCCAGGGTAAGGATCTGCTGATCCCGGTGCCTCCGGGAACGATCGTCCGGGATGCGGTAAGCGGCGAAATCCTTTACGATTTCAAGCGATCGGGAGACCGCTTCATCGCCGTCCGCGGCGGCCGCGGGGGTAAGGGAAACGCCCATTTCAAATCCGCGACCCACCGCACGCCCCGTTTCGCCCAGCCGGGCGAACCCGGCGAAGAGCGGCGGCTGCGCCTCGAGCTCAAGCTGCTCGCCGATGTGGGACTGGTCGGTCTTCCGAACGCGGGAAAATCGACGCTCCTGAGCGTGATCTCCGCCGCGCGGCCCAAGATCGCCGATTACCCCTTCACCACGCTTTCACCCATCCTGGGGGTGGTGCACCCGCCGCGCGGCGAGCCTTTCGTGGCCGCCGACATTCCGGGCCTGATCGCCGGCGCCCATGCCGGGGCGGGTCTGGGCATCCGCTTTTTGCGTCACAGCGAGCGCACGCGGCTGCTGAAGCCGAGCGGGGAGAGGTCCCTGCGCCGGAA
>CAZQUP010000175.1:0-3174 GCA_964596545.1 uncultured Desulfatibacillum sp.
TCACGAACGTCAGGAACGTGGCGAGATTGGGGATCGCCTTCTCCATCAGCCGCCCCTACCAACGCATGGGCTTGGGCCGCCTGCTGCTCAAGAAGCTCGAAGCCGCCGCACGCGAGCACGGGATCGCGGGCTTTTACGCCTACACCTCGGCCGCCAACACGGGCATGATCCGGCTCTTCAACAGCCTCTCCTGCCGGGTCACGACCGCGATCGAGGGCGACATGGTCACGCTGCGCGCCCACTTCAAAGATCCCGTCGCCCCCTGAGGGGGCGAAAGGAGGAATTTCCGCCGCATGTCCTGCCGCGTCACCTTTCTGCCGCACGAGATCGAAATCGAAGTCGCTCCCGGAACCTCGATCATTCAGGCCGCCCTCGACGCCCGCGTCCACATCAACGCTTCGTGCGGGGGCGAGGGCGTCTGCGGCAAGTGCCGGGTCCGGATCGAGGAGGGAGCCGTCGAGGGCGGGGTTTCGGAGAAGCTGAGCGCCGAGGATCTCGCGCAGGGCTACCGGCTCGCCTGCCAGGCGCTCGTCACCGGCGATTGCCGCGTGCGCATCCCCGTCGAATCGGCGCTCGACGCCGGGGTGCTCGCCCGCCGGCCGCCGCCCCGGCGCACGGCCCGGGTGCAGCGCTTCGATTTCGAAGAACTCAAAGAACAAGGCCTGTTCCTCGCCCCCGTGGAAAAGATTTTTCTCGAGCTTCCGCCGCCCTCGGCCCGGGACAACCAGCCCGACGCCAGCCGGCTGATCGGCTACCTCACCCGCGAGCGCGGCGAGCACCGCTTGGAGGTGGATCTTCCCGTGATCCGCAAGCTGCCTTCCGTGCTGCGCGAGGCCGGCTTCCGCGTCACGGCGACCCTCGTGCGGCCGGTGCGCGAAGACGGCCGCACGCGGCTGATCAACGTTCAGCCCGGCGATGCGACGCGAAGCGGGTTCGCGGTGGCGATCGATGTCGGCACCACCACCGTCTGCGGCGAGCTGATCGATCTGGCGACCGGGGCCACGCTCGCCGAGCATGCCGACTTCAATGCCCAGATCAGCTACGGCGAGGACGTGATCAGCCGTATCGTCTACGCCGAGAAGCCCGGCGGCCTCGAGCGCCTGCAGGAGGTCGTCGTCGGCACCCTGAATACGATCCTCAAAAAGCTCATCCGGCGCTCGGGGGTCGATCCCGAGGATATCGCCACGATTGCGCTCGCCGGCAACACGACCATGACCCAGCTTTTGCTGCGCATCGACCCCCGGCCGCTGCGGCGCGCCCCCTACGTCCCGGCGGCGTCGATCTATCCCCCTTTCAAGGCGCGGGATGTGGGACTCAAGGTGGGCGACCACGTAACGGCTCTCGTCTACCCCTGCGTTTCGAGTTATGTGGGCGGCGATATCGTGGCCGGGGTCATGGGCTCGGGGCTCTACCGCTCCGAGGCGCTCACCTTGTTTCTCGATGTCGGCACGAACGCCGAGATCGTGATCGGCAACCGCGACTGGCTCGTCTGCGCCGCCTGTTCGGCCGGCCCGGCCTTCGAGGGAGGCGGCATCCGTTTCGGCATGCGGGCCGCGCGAGGGGCGATCGAGGAGGTTGCGGTCGACCCGACCACGCTCGAGCCGATGATCGTCACCATCGGTCGGGTGCGGCCGAAAGGGATCTGCGGCTCGGGGTTGATTTCGGCGGTCGCCGTGCTCTTCGAAGCCGGCGTGATCGACAACCGCGGCAAGTTCGACCCCGCGCTCCGCACCCCCCGCATCCGCGAGGCCGACGGCTGCCGCGAATACGTGATCGCCCGGCGGGAGGAGACCCAGATCGAGCGCGACATCACCCTCTCGGAGATCGACATCGAAAACCTGATCCGTGCCAAGGGCGCGATCTACAGCGGCTGCATGACGCTGCTCGGCGAGGTGGGCCTGGGCGTGGGGGACATCGAGCGCATCATCCTCGCCGGCGGTTTCGGCAGCTACATCGACCTCGAAAAGGCGATGACGATCGGCCTTCTGCCCGAGATCGACCCCGCGCGGGTCACCTATCTCGGGAACGGCTCGCTTCTGGGGGCCAAGATGGCCTCGCTCACCAACCGCGTGCGCCGCGACGTGGTGGCGGTCGTCCGCCGCATGACGAACTTCGAGCTCTCCGAGACCCCCTCCTACATGGACAACTACATCGCCGCCCTGTTTCTGCCCCACACCGATATCGACCGCTTTCCACGTGTCAAAGCGAGACTCGCCGCGCGCCGCGGCGAAATCCGAGAAGAGCCCGGAAACGGCGCGTATCTGCGCACTTGACAAATAGACCCTCCATCTTTTAAAGGGTGATCCTTACACGCCGATTTTGCGATCGTTTTTTCATTCCGGGGATCCTGAAGAAGAAAAGTTGAATTCACCGAGGGCGGTTCCCATCGACCGGTGAACCCACGAAAGGGCGAGGACCGTCAAGCGAACCGGTTCACATGCCAAAGGAGGGAACGTTGGGCTGGCAATTCTTCAAGGAATCCTACAGCGGCAGGATCAGGGAGATCACGCTGGGAGACGGCCCGAAGGCCGTCACCGTCGGCGGCGAGAGCTGTTACCCCTTTTACCAGTTCGAGGGGAAAATGCCCCACCCTCCGCGCGTGGCGATGGAGGTCTGGGACATGGAACCGGAGGATTGGCCCGAGGCGGCGCTCGCCCCCTTTCGGGGCGTCCTCGCCGACCCGGCGGCCTGGGCGAAAAAGTGCGTCGCGGAGTACGGAGCGGAGCTGATCGCGTTGCAGCTGAAGAGCATCGATCCAAACGGCCGCAACGCCTCGGCGGAGGAGGCGGTCGCAACCGTCCGGAAGGTGCGTGCGGCGGTCGAGGTGCCGCTGATCGTCTGGGGATGCGCCAACGTGGAAAAGGACGAGGCCGTCCTCAAGAAGATCGCCGAGGCCTGCCAGGGGATGAATCTCATCCTCGGGCCGGTCGAGGACAAAAACCACAAGGCGATCGGAGCGGCGGCCATGGGCTTCGGGCACTTCGTCATCGCCTCCTCGCCGATCGACGTCAACCTCGCCAAGCAGATCAACATCCTCCTCGAAAACCTGGGGGTCCCGCCGCAGCGGATGCTGATCGACCCCACGACCGGCGGGTTGGGCTACGGGTTGGAGTACACCTACTCCGTCATGGAGCGTATCCGCATGGCCGCCCTCGCCCAGGGCGACGACAAGCT
>CAZQUP010000176.1:0-3159 GCA_964596545.1 uncultured Desulfatibacillum sp.
CGGATCGCGCCCGAGGACATCGCCCGCTACGAGACCGAGGTGATCCCCTTCTGGGAGGGGCGCACCGTTCGGGAGCGCATCTTCGCGGAGGTCACGCCCGAGTGGCGCGCGGCATACGAAGCCGGGGTCTTCACCGAGTTCATGGAGCAGCGCGCCCCGGGTCACACGGCGCTCGACGGCTGGATCTACCGCCGCGGCCTGCGCGATCTTCAGGCCGAGATCGCGGCGAGCCTGGAGACCTTGGAAGATCTCACCGACCCCGAGGCCGGGGACCGTGCCGAACAGCTCCGCGCCATGGACATCGCCTGTGAGGCGGTCATCGCCTTCGCCGGACGTCACGCCGCGCGGGCCGAGGAGGAGGCGGCCCGCCAACCCGATCCCGTGCGACGAGCGGAGCTGCGGCGCATCGCCGCGGTCTGCCGCCGGGTGCCCGCCCATCCCCCCCGGGATTTCTGGGAGGCCCTTCAGGCCTACTGGTTCGTGCACCTCGCCGTGATCACGGAGTTGAACGGCTGGGACGCCATGAGCCCGGGGCATCTCGACCGACACCTGCAGCCGTTCTACGATCGCGGGCTCCGCGAGGGCACCCTCACCCGCGAGCAGGCGAAGGAGCTGCTCTCTTGCTTCTGGATCAAGGTGAACAATCATCCCGCGCCGCCCAAGGTCGGCGTCACCGCGGGCGAAAGCGGCACATACAACGACTTCACCCAGGTCAACCTGGGCGGGCTGACCCCGGAGGGGGCAAGCGGGGCCTCGGAGCTGACCGAGCTGATCCTCGAGGTGGCCTCCGAGCTCCGGCTGCTTCAGCCCCAGCCGAGTCTGCACCTGAGCCGAATCACCCCGGAGCGCTACCTTCTCGCCGCTTGCCGCGTGATCCGCGAGGGAAACGGCTGGCCCTCCGTCTTCAACGCCGATCTCGTCGTCCAAGAACTGCTCACCGCGGGCAAAAGCCTCGAGGACGCGCGCGAAGGGGGAACGAGCGGCTGCATCGAAACGGGCGCTTTCGGCAAGGAGGCCTACATCCTGACCGGCTATCTGAACGTGCCGAAGCTCCTCGAGTTCGCCCTGAACGACGGCTGCGACCTCCGGACGGGGAAAGCCATCGGCTCGCACACGGGCAGGGCGGAAACCTTCCCCGGTTTCGATCGGCTCTACGGCGCGTTTGAGGAGCAGCTCCGCTGGGCGGTCGACCTCAAGGTCCGGGGAAGCCATCGCATTGAGCGCATCGTCGCCCGGATGTGCCCGGCGCCCTTTCTCTCCGTTCTGATCCGGGATTGCATCGCCCGCGGCCGGGACTATACCGACGGTGGCCCGCGCTACAACTCCTCCTTCATCGCCTGTGTCGGAATCGGGACCACGGTCGACGCCCTCTCGGCCATCCGCACCCAGGTCTTCGAAAAAGGAGCCCTGTCTCTTGCCCGCCTCGTCCAAGCGCTCGCCCGGGACTTCGCCGGGGAGGAGCCCCTGCGGCTGACGCTGCGGAACCGGACCCCCCGCTACGGCAACGACGACGAGCGCGCCGACCGGCTGCTCGAGCGCGTCTACGGCTCCTTGCTCCGGGCGATCGACGGCCGCCCGAACACACGCGGTGGACACTGGCACTTGAACCTTCTTTCGACCACCTGCCACGTTTACTTCGGTCGTATGCTGGCCGCCTCCGCCGACGGCCGTCATGCAGGCGAACCGGTTTCCGACGGAGCCTCTCCCGTCCAGGGGGCCGACCGCTCGGGGCCGACCGCGGTGCTGCGTTCGCTCGCCCGGATCGACCAGTCGCGCAGCGGGGGAACACTGCTCAACCTGCGCTTCCTGCCCGAGTTTCTAAAAAGCGAGCGTGATCTCGCCAAACTCGCCCAGCTCATCCGCACCTACTTCCGCCTGAACGGACATCACGTACAGTTCAACATCGTGGACGACGCCACCCTCCGCCGGGCCCAGGAGCACCCCCGCGAATACCGCGATCTCCTCGTGCGCGTGGCGGGCTACAGCGACTTCTTCGTGGACCTCGACCCCGGCATCCAGAAGGAAATCATCCGCCGCACGGCGCATCGCGGCGGCTGAGGCCAAGCCCCGAATAGGGAAAACGGCGACATGGACCCACCCCCGAGCATCTTCAACGACGTGATCGGTCCGGTCATGCGCGGGCCGTCGAGCTCGCACTGCGCGGCCGCGGTGCGTATCGGGCGCCTGGCGCACGATCTGCTGGCCGGACGGATCAAGCGGCTGCGCCTGGAGCTCGACGCCGCAGGCTCGCTTGCCCACACGCACGCGGAACAGGGTTCGGACATCGGGCTCTTCGCCGGCTTGCTCGGCTGGGAAGCAGACGACGAGCGCCTCGCCGACGCCGCGGAGGAACTCGCGCGTCGGGGAATCAAAACCGAGATCCGGGTCGGCTCCTTCGGCGATCCTCACCCGAACACCTACCGGCTGAGCCTGGAGGGCGAAGGGGAGCATCACGAGATGATCGCCCTTTCCACCGGCGGTGGCATGGTCGAGGTGGCGGCGATCGACGGCATTTCCGTCTCGCTTCGCGGCGACCGCCACGTGACCCTGCTGGCGGCCGACCGAGGGTTCCGCGCTGCGGATCTGCCCGTCGGTCTTCCCGCCGGTGCCGAGGTCCTCATCCACGACGGAAAACCCGGCATACTGATCGAAATGCGGACGCCCGGGCCTCCGCCCGAAACCGCCCTCCGGGAACTCTCTCGCCTTCCCGGCGTGCGCTGGGTGCGTCCCCTCCGGCCCGTTCTCCCTGTGCTCACCGGTCCGGAAATCCGCGTCCCCTTTCTTTCCTGCGCGGAGATGCTCGCCTGGAACCGGGAACGGGGCCTCGATCTCGCCCGGCTCGCCGCGGCCTACGAAAGCGCCCGCAGCGGCCTCCCCGAGGATGAGATCCTCCGGCGCATGCAACGGATCGCCGCAATCCTTGCCCGCGCGATCGGCCAAGGCATTGCCGGCACCGAGCATCCCGACCGCATCCTTCCCGCCCAAGCCCCCGCCTTTCGTTCGGCCCTGTCGCAGGGAGGGCTCATCGAGGCCGGCGCCCTCAACCGGATGCTCCTCTACACCGCCGCCCTCATGGAGGTGAAAAGCGCTTTCGGGACGATCGTCGCCGCTCCCACCGCCGGATCCTGCGGTGCGGTCCCCGCAGCGGTGCACGGTCTG
>CAZQUP010000177.1:0-3132 GCA_964596545.1 uncultured Desulfatibacillum sp.
TACAACCTGCTGATCGGCGAGCGTACCGCCGAGGCGATCAAGACCACGATCGGCAACGCCTATCCCGACCCCGAAAACCTCGAGACGATCGAAGTCAAGGGCCGCGATCTCGCCAGCGGCATCCCCAAGATCCTCTCGATCGACTCCGAGGAGGTGCGTGAGGCGATCGCCGAGCAGATCGACGCCATCGTCGAAACGGTGAAAATCGCCCTCGAGCAGACCCCGCCCGAGCTTTCCGCCGACATCGTCGACCGCGGCATCGTCATCACCGGCGGCGGCGCCCTGCTCAAGAACCTGGACAAGCTCCTGCGGGCCGAGACCAATCTGCCCATCACGGTGGCCGAGCGTCCGCTGGAAACCGTCGCGCTCGGCTCGGGAAAGGCCCTCGACAGCCTGCACCTGCTCAAGGATATCGTCATCCACTGAGCGCCCGGGTCGGTTGGGGATGTTCTCCAGACGAACGATCCTCGTGTGCGGCGGCATCGTGTTCCTGGCGGTCAACCTGCTGGTGATCGCGGCCGCTTCCAAACGCTCGGTCTCCGCTTCACCCCTCGGGATCTTCCTGGAGATCGTCACCCCCTTTCAAGCGCTGACCAGTCGGGCGATCGGCGCGCTCCGTGAACTCGGGGAGGACTACCTGGGCGCGGTCGCCGCGGTGCGGGAAAACCGCGAGCTGAGGCGGCGCCTGCAAGAGCTGCAAGGGATCGAGGCCGGCCGGCGCGAGATCGAGCTCGAAAACCGACGTCTGAAGGAACTCCTCGACTTCAAGGCGACACTCCCCGGCGAGGTCGTCGCCGCGCGGATCATCGCCGCCGACCCGGCGGCCTGGTTCAAGACGGTCATCCTCGACAAGGGCGAGGAGGACGGAGTCCGCAAGGGCCTGCCCGCGGTCACCGCGCGGGGGGTCGTGGGGCAGATCCTGGATGCGAGCGCGAGGAGATCGCGGCTGCTCCTGCTGATCGATTACAACAGCGCCGCCGACGCCCTCGTCCAGCGCAGCCGGGCCCGGGGGGTGCTCAAGGGGACCTCCGGCGCCGAATGTCTGCTCGACTACCTGCAGCATGCGGACGACGTGCAGGTGGGCGACGCCGTGGTGACCTCGGGCTTCGACGGCGTCTACCCGAAGGGGCTCCTTCTCGGGACCGTGAGCGCGATCGATTTCCAGGGAAGCGACGTCTTCAAGGAAGTGCGCGTCAAACCCGCGGCCGATTTCGACAAACTCGAGGAGGTGCTCGTGATCGTGGATTCGCGACCCAAAGCCGTCTGGCCTCCCCCCGCGCGGCGATGAAAACGCTTGCGATCCTCGCCGCCGGTGGGCTGCTCGTCCTCCTGCAGACCGTGGTCGTCCCGGCGCTCGGAGGGGGGGGCGGTTTTTACGATCTTTTGCTCCTCTGGGTGATCCATCTCGCCCTGTTCGTCACCCTGCGGCTGGGACTCCCCGCGGTGCTCTTCGTCGGCCTGTCGCTCGATCACCTCTCGGGTGCGCCCTTCGGCGTCTTCGTCACCGTGTATCTCTGGGGCTTTCTCGGAGTGAGGCTCTTGCGTCGGGTGCTGCGTGCGGAAACCCCGGGGGTGATCGCGGGGTTGCTGCTCGCCGCAGTGGTTTTTGAGAACCTTCTCTTTCTTCTGGTGATGGAGCTTGCCGGCGAGGCGCGGCCGCTGGCGCGGGACTTTCTGCGGGAAACGGGGGGACAGCTCGGCTGGGCGCTCTTGACGGGACTGCCGCTGGCGGCGTTGATGGTCGGCTTGGAAAAAGGTTTTTCCGCCCGCCGTCGCCGACGCACCGCTCTCGCGGGGTCGTCATGAAACGCTTCCTCGACCCGACCGAGCCCGAGACCTTCCGGCGGCGTCTGTTTCTCTTCATGGTCGTCGCCGTCGCGGCTTTTGTGTTGCTCGCCATGCGGCTGCTCTATCTCCAACTCGTCCTGGGGGAGGAATACCTCCGGCTTTCCCTGAACAACAGCATCCGCCTGCAACCGATCGACGCCCCCCGGGGGCTCATCCTGGACCGCAACGGCACGGTGCTCGCCGAGAACCGGCCCTCCTTCGACGTGAGCTTCACCGCCCGCGACGCGGGAGACCCGGAGCGCGTGGCGCTCGAGCTCGCCCGCCGCCTGGAGATGCCCGAGGAGGATCTCCTGAACAAAGTCCGGCCGCTGCGGGGTCTGGCGGCCTTCCGTCCCGTGCTCCTGCGGCAGGACATCGGCCGCGACTCGCTCGCGGTGATCGAGGCGCGCAAGGTGGACATGCCCGGCGTCTCGGTGCAGGTGCGCCTGCGCCGCCAATACCCGCAAGGGCCGCTGGCCGCCCATGTGGTCGGCCATCTGGGGGAGATCACCGGCGAAGAGCTGAAAAGCGGCAGCTGGCCGCTCGCCCGCGGCGGTGATTTCATCGGCAAGACGGGGATCGAGCGAGCCTACGAGCCCTTCCTCCGCGGCGAGCCCGGCGGCCGACAGGTGGAGGTGAACGCCAGCGGCCAGGTGATGCGGGTGCTGCAGACGGTTCCGCCCCGGCCGGGGAAAAACGTGGTGCTCACGCTCGACGCCCGGCTGCAGCGCCGTGCCGAGGAATTGCTGGAACAGGTCGCGGGGGCGGCGGTGGCGGTGGATCCCGCGACGGGCGCGATCCTGGCGCTGGCCAGCTCGCCCGGCTTCGACCCGAACGCCTTCGTGGGCGGGGTCCGTCCCGAGCAATGGGAGACCTGGACGGGCCATCCCCACCGGCCGCTCGAAAACAAGGCCCTCCAGGGCGAATACCCGCCCGGGTCGACCTTCAAAATCGTGACCGCGCTCGCCGCCCTCGAAGAAAAGGTGATCGACGAGGCGACGACCTTCGACTGCGAGGGGTTTCTGCCCTTCGCCGGCCGCGATTTCCGCTGCTGGAAGAAGGAAGGGCACGGCCGCGTGGACGTGCGCCGGGCGATCGCCGAGTCCTGCGACGTCTTTTTTTACCGTGCCGGGCTGAGGCTGGGGATCGACCGGCTGGCCTGGTACGCCAAGGCCATGGGGCTCGGGGCCCGGACGGGGATCGATCTCGAAAACGAGGCCCGCGGCCTCATCCCTTCGGCCGCCTGGAAGAAAAAGCTCTTCGGCGTGCCCTGGCAGGAGGGGGAGACGCTATCGGTCGCGATCG
>CAZQUP010000178.1:0-2989 GCA_964596545.1 uncultured Desulfatibacillum sp.
GAACGCGCGGATCGCGGCGAGGAACGCGTCTCGGTCCTCGGGCGCGATCCGGTAGGCGGTGCGGGGCCGGCAGTCGAGGACCCGCAGATCCTCCGGGCTGTGGCAGGTCCATTCGGGGAAGGTGGGGACGGCTTTGGGCGCGGGGCCGCGTTCGCCGACGATCAGCTCGTCTTCGCCCAGAAAGATCGTTTTCTTTGCCAAAAGATCCCGGAAGATCAGCGCGCGCAAAACGGGGGTCGAGTGGCGGCCCCAGTAACGGCGGGCCGCGTCGGTGACGAGGAGCGCACGCTCGATCGACAGGGTGACGGGGGCCTCGAGACTTCGGGCACGCAGGCGTTCGATCCGCGGCGTCATGATCGCTAACCTCCGATCCGTACTTCGAGCCCGTAGGCGGAAAGCCGGCGGGCGGCCGCTACTACGGCTTCGGCGGAGGGAGTCTCGGTGTTCGGCAGCGGGACGGGAAGCCCGAGCCGCCGGTACTTGCCGGCCGCCGTGCGGTGATAGGGAAGCAGGTCGACCGGCGGTCGCCGAGGAAGACGGGCGATGAGGGCTCCGGCGGCCGCCAGGTCGTCGGGGCCGTCGTTCACGCCGGGGATGAGCGGGATGCGGACGATCAGATCGACCTCCCTTTCCGCAAGAGAAACGAGATTTTGCAGGATGAGGCGGTTGTCGACACCGACGGCGCGGCGGTGCCTTGCGGGATCGACCAGCTTGAGGTCGAAGAGAAAAAGCTCCGTCATTCCGGCTGCCGCGGACACAAGCGCGGGTTCGGCGTATCCCGAGGTGTCGACGGCGCGGTGGAAACCCCGAGCGCCGCAGGCGTCCAGGGCTGCGAGCAGAAATGCGGGCTGGTCGAAGGGTTCGCCTCCGGAAAAGGTGACCCCGCCGCCGCCTTCTTCGAAGAAAGGCCGATCGCGCTCGAGAATCTCGAGCAATTCCGCTATGTCGAGCCCGCGGGAGAGCCTCTCGAGAGCCTCGGTCGGGCAGGCATCGGCACAGCGGCCGCAACGGCGGCAACACGATGGATCGATCCCGATTTCCCCTGCTTTCCGAAGACAGGCACCTGTCGGGCAGGAGGCGACACAGGTGCCGCAGCCGATGCAGCGACCCGCATCCCAGAGGATCGCCGGAAGATCCAGACGATGCTCCGGGTTGTGACACCAGAGGCAGGTAAGGGGGCATCCTTTGAGAAAGACCGTGGTGCGGATCCCGGGACCGTCATGAGTCGCGCAGCGCATGATGTTGAAGACCAACCCCGCCGGGGAAGATCCGGCCCCTCGGATCGTCCCGAGCGGAGAGGGCAAGTCGTAAATGCGCGGGGCTGACGCGGTTTCCATGATCCGGGATCTTTCTGCGGATTCAAAGCCTGCCCAAGATTCCATCTCGCCGGGTTGGGCTATGGCTTGGATTCATCTCTTCTGGATTCACCTTTCGTTTCAGTTGATCTTTTAGCCCGGCTTGATCTTGGAGACGTCGATTTTTTCAAGTTACCGAATATCTTGGATGAGCGTGATCTGGTCTGAAGAGCTGATGAGTTCTAACGCCACGCTGCCTCATATGTCAAGTAACGATTTGGATTCATTTTTTTTCAACCCTTGACCGGTCCGGGAAAGTTTTTTAATTGGTAAAATGGTCTGAACACCAGAAGTCTTTTTTCTTTTCGGATTCAGCAAACACATTGACCGAGGATGTCGGCGGGGAGAAAAGCCGGATGCAGTTTGAGGCGATTCCGCGCAGCAGCGCTCCCGACAAGGTGGTTGAACAGCTTCTCTCGCGGATCAAGTCCGGCGAGCTCGCCCCCGGGATGCAGCTTCCAGCGCAGCGCGAACTGGCGCGACAATTCGGAGTCGGCCGCTCCTCCGTGCGCGAGGCCCTGAACGCCCTATCGGTGATGGGGTTTGTCGAGGTCTTTCAAGGAAAGGGGACCTTTATCGCCGGGGAAATCCCAGGATCGGACCCCACGGCGGCCGCCGTGCGTGCGGCCTTTCAGGCGGAGAGCCTCCTCGACCTGCTCGAGCTGCGGGAGACGCTGGAGTGCCGGGCGGCGGAGCTTGCCGCCGAGCGTATCGAAGCAAGCCAGCTCGCCTCGCTGCGGCGTAGCCTTCAGACGATCGAACGCGTCGGTCAGGACTACTCCGCTTTTCTCGCCGCGGACCTCGACTTCCATCGTCGGCTTTGCGAAGCCTCGGGCAATCGGGCCTTCGTCGAGATTTTGACCCCGCTGCTTTCCCGCGTGGCCGAGCAACACGGGCGGCTCAAGACCGGCCGGATCTCGGAAGACTACCGCGAGCATTCGATCCGCACCCTGAAGCAGCTGACGGCCTGCCTCGAGCGCGAGGACGGCCGGGGAGCCCGCGAATGGATGCGCGACCATCTGAACGCCATCCGCGGTGAGCTGAAAGAGCTGCTCTGATGTGTCGGCTCTCCGGCAAACCTCGAGCCATTTGTTCCTCGGCGGCGAAACCATGTTCTCGGCCCCGGCCTTTTCCGCGTGGCTTTCCAATTGTATTTCATAATACAACAGTCGGCCCTGAAAAACCCTCCGAGGGTATCCCCGCCTCCTCTGCCGCCTAAGCTTCGCCGCTCGGTGACCGCGGCTTGATCCGAGGGCGAGAGTAAAAGAAACCGACCGACAGGGCCGGCGGGGCGAACCGGAAAGCCCTCCCGACTGGCCCTCGAAGTCGAGGCCGGAAGCGTTTTCCGTCCAAGGCGGCAGATGCGGTTGCAAGCCCGGAAGATCGGCCGGGTGATCAATTTCCAGCCGGGTTCAGGGGATTCCCCCCATGGCTGCGGTCAATCCGCCGTCGACGATGAGGGTTTGACCGGTGATGAAGGCCGCCGCGGGCGATGCGAGAAAGACAACGGCCTGCGCGATGTCATGCGGCTCGGCCCAGCGCCCAAGAGGGATCCGCGCCTTTACGGCCGCCTCCAGGGTGGGATCGGTCCATTGAGCACGCGTGAGCTCGGTGCGTGTGAATCCCGGGGCGAC
>CAZQUP010000179.1:0-2891 GCA_964596545.1 uncultured Desulfatibacillum sp.
CGATATTCGCTTGCCGCTCCAGGACCGCATGGAGATCATCCGCCTTCCGGGCTACACGGAAGTCGAAAAATTCCACATCGCCCGGCAATTCCTGGTGCCCAAGCAGGTGAAAACCAACGGGCTCGAGGAACGGAAGGTGACCTTCTCGCGGAGCGCGATCCTCACGATCATCCGGCGCTACACCCGCGAGGCCGGGGTGCGCAATCTCGAGCGCGAAATCGCCTCGGTCTGCCGCAAGCTCGCCCGGGCGGCCGTGAAAGACGCCGCCAAGAGCGAATTCATCGTCACGCAGAAGTCGATTCCACGCTACCTCGGGCCGTTTCGCCACCGGCTGGAGGAGGTGGAGGCGCAGGATCAAATCGGCATGGTCACGGGGCTCGCCTGGACCCAGGTCGGCGGGGAATTGCTGTTCATCGAAACCCTTCTCATGCCGGGTCGGGGGCAGCTTACGGTGACCGGCAAGCTTGGGGACGTGATGCAGGAGTCGGCGCGGGCCGCGCTGAGCTATGTGCGTTCGCGGGCCGAGCACCTGATGATCGACGAGAAATTTTACCGCAAGTTCGACATCCACATTCACATTCCCGAGGGGGCGATCCCCAAGGACGGACCTTCGGCCGGCATCTCGATGTGCACTTCGCTCGTCTCCGCCCTTACCCGTCGGCCGGTGCGGCGCGATCTGGCGATGACCGGGGAAATCACGCTGCGGGGGCGGGTGCTGCCCATCGGAGGTCTCAAGGAAAAGCTGATCGCCGCCCACCGCAGCGGTGTCAAAACGGTCCTCATTCCGCGCGAAAACGAAAAAGACCTGAAGGATGTCCCCAAGAGCATCCTCTCTCAGATCGAAATCCGCCTCGTCGACCACATGGACGAGGTCTTGAGCCACGCGCTGATCACCTCCCCTGGGGAGCCTCTCTTCAAGAAGGCCGATGTGCCGCTTGCCGTCGGCGCCCCGCCGGAGGTCAAGGCCCCAGGGCGGTCGATCAACTGACCGCGCCGGCAGGAGGTCGAAAAGACACCTTCTGTCTTGACAGGATTCATCGATTCGGATAACTTCTGAATTTATCGCTGGGGTTTGGGCGGATAGCTCAGCCGGGAGAGCGTCGGCCTTACAAGCCGAAGGTCACAGGTTCGATCCCTGTTCCGCCTACCCTGCCGGTTCGAGGGGGCAGGCGGAAGGAAAGAATCTGGATTACAAGTCCTAACGGGGGCGTAGCTCAGTTTGGTTAGAGCGCCGGCCTGTCACGTCGGAGGTCGCGAGTTCGAGCCTCGTCGTCCCCGCCAGCGGATTCAAGGGCCGGAGAGCAATCGAAGGCCCTTGCTCTTTTTTGGGAAACCTCAGGGCTGGCCGGGCAGTCCGTTTTCTCCCCCCGGGAAACGAAAGTCTCAGGCGTGACGCCGCCGAAAATCGCCGGTCTGCTGATCCTGCTCGCCTTTTTCGCCCCTCTCCCCCTGCGGGCTGGAGGAGGAGAGGGTGTCGAGCGTGACGCCGTCCGGCCGGGGGTTGTGGTGGCCGAAGTGCTCGCGGTGAAAGGCCGGGTTGAAGCTCTCGACACGGCCCGCCGCTGGATCACTCTCCAAGGGGTCCGCAACCGGCCCATGCGGCTCAAGGTCGCCCCGACGGTCAAGCGCTTCGAGCAGATCCGAAAAGGGGACACGGTGGCCGTCGGATTCCTCGAATCGGTCGCCGTCGCCATCTTGACGGAGCCATCGCGCGCCAACGCCTCGCCGGTCGGGCGTCTGCTCTCCGTCGCCCCCAAGGGGGAGACGGGGGTTTACATCGCCGAGACCTTCCGCTTGGACGCGTTTGTGGAAGCGGTCGATCCCAAAGGGCGCTTGCTGACCGTCCGGGGGACGGACGGCGCGGTGCGCGTCGTTCCCGTCTTTTCCGGGATCCACCGGAAGTTGGAGACCCTGCGCAAGGGACAGCCGCTTGCGCTCTGGCTCACGGAGCCGATCGCGATCCGCATGGAGAGGGCAAAGTGAACGTTATGCCGATTCAGAGAGCAGCGTGTGCGCCTGAGCCCTGGATGCCGGACGATGAAAACGGACGAAGCCGGCGCTCCGGCCCCTGGCGGCTGCTTCTTCCGACCATCGTCCTTGGCTTGATGATTGCGCTCTTCGGCCCGGCCTCGCCGCTTTTCGCGGCGGAGGCCGCTCTCGAGGAGGAAGACGAGGAAGACGACAGCGGGCGCGTCACCGTTTCCGACCCCCTCGAGTACCCGTTCAACCGTGACATGTACGTGCTGAACGACTTTCTCGTGCTCTACGTCCTGGAGCCCGCCGCCCGGCTGGAAAAAGCCCTCATTCCCTCGGAGTTACGCACCTCGTTTCGCCATGTGCTCCGAAACTTCCGTTTCCCGGTGCGCTTCGTGAACAGCCTGCTCCAGGCGAAATGGGACAAGGCGGGCGATGAGTTTGCGGCCTTTTTTCTGAACACCACCGTCGGCTTTTTGGGGATGGCCGACGTGGC
Organism: uncultured Desulfatibacillum sp.; assembly: GCA_964596545.1. Taxonomy (GTDB): domain Bacteria; phylum Desulfobacterota; class Desulfobacteria; order Desulfobacterales; family SpSt-501; genus SpSt-501. The sequence goes on from CAZQUP010000179.1 coordinate 2,471, forward strand.
GAGCGCGGCCTTCCCCGGCCTGCGGCGGAGTCCCGAGGACATGGGGCAGACTTTCGCCGCCTGGGGCTGGGAGGAGAGCGCTTACCTGACGCTTCCCTTCTTCGGCCCCTCGACCCTGCGCGACACGCTGGGCAAGATCCCGGACGCGCTGCTCGACCCCCTTTTTTTCGTGAGGAACTTGAGCTTCTCCTTCGGCCTCCGGGCCGCCGAGGCGGTCAACGATACGAGCTTTCGCATCGGAGACTACGCGGCGATCCAGCGCGCCGCGCTCGACCCCTACATCGCCATCCGCAACGGCTACATCCAGAACCGCAAGAAACTGATCTCCGAGTGAGAGCGGGGCGGAGGGTCTTTCGGGGGGGGGGGGGGGGGGGGGGCGGGGGGGAACCCCCGTCAGCCGCAGCTTGCCGGGGGGGTCCTT
>CAZQUP010000180.1:0-2860 GCA_964596545.1 uncultured Desulfatibacillum sp.
GACCACTTTCCCGTCACCCAATTCCCGCCCGGGGACGGCCCGCCGGCCGCGGTCGCTTACGACGCCTCCGGCCGGCCGACGACGGCCGCGCTCAAGTTCGCCGAAAAAGCGGGGGTGCGGCCCGAGGCCTGCCGCGTCGTCGCCACCCCGAAGGGGCAATACCTCGCGGCCCGGCTGAAGGAGCCGGGGCGGGCGACGCCGCTTGTGCTCCAGGAGATCCTTCCCGGGCTGATCCTCGATCTGCCCTTTCCCAAGCGCATGCGCTGGGCCGACCGGTCGATCGCCTTCGCGCGCCCGATCGTCTGGTTGCTTGTCCTTTACGGGGCCGCGGTCGTCCCCGTCGATCTCGGCGGGATCGTCAGCGGCCGCTACACCTACGGGCACCGCTTTCACCACCCCCGCCGCATCCGGATCGCCCGGGCCGAAGCCTGGGAGGAGGCGCTGCGTGAGGCCTGCGTTCTGGCCGATGCCGGAGAGCGGCGCCGGCGGATCGCCGAAGACGCCGCTCAGGAAGCCGCCGCCGCAGGCGGACGGCTGGTCGCCGACGAGGAGCTGCTCGCGGTCAACACCCATCTCGTCGAATATCCCGTGGTCGCCCGCGGGCGGTTTCCCGAGGAATTCCTGGAGCTCCCCCCCGAGGTGCTGATCACCGCCATGCGCGAGCACCAGAAGTACTTCGCCGTCGAGGACGAAACGGGGAGGCTTCTGCCGTGGTTCGTCGCCGTGAACAACACGCGCGCCGCCGATCCCGCGGTCGTGACCCGGGGCCACGAGCGTGTGCTCAGGGCCAGACTCGAGGATGCGCGCTTTTTCTATCGCGCCGACCTCGCCGTGCCGCTGGAGCGCCAGGTGGAGAAGCTGCGCCAGGTCCTCTTTCAGGCGAAGCTTGGATCGATCCACGACAAGGTGCTCCGTGTGCGCGCGCTCGCCGTGCGGCTGGCCGGACGCTGCGACCCGAGCGACTCCTTCCGGGAGACCGTGTCGCGGGCGGCCCTTCTTTGCAAGGCGGACCTGGTCAGCCTCATGGTCGGAGAGTTCCCGAAGCTTCAGGGGGTGATGGGGCGGATCTACGCCGTCGCCCAAGGCGAGTCCGAGGCGGTCGCCCGGGCGATCGAGGAACACTACCGGCCGACCGCCGCCGGAGGGGTCCTCCCGGAGACGCCCGCGGGTGCGGTGCTCGCCGTCGCCGACAAAATCGACACGCTTTGCGGCTGTTTCCGTGCCGGGCTCATCCCCACGGGCGCGGCCGATCCGTACGCCCTGCGCCGCCAGGGGATCGGGGTGATCCAGATCCTGCGCCGGCACCGCCTCGACTGGTCGCTTGCTTCCCTGATCGAAGACGGCCTGGCCCGCTTCCCCGACCCCCAAAGTGCACCCCCGGAAACCGCAGGCCAGCTCCTCTCCTTTCTCGAAGGGCGGTTGGCCTCGCAGCTCGTCGAGGAAGGCTTCGCCCGGGATACCGCGGCGGCCGTCCTCGGCGCCGGGGCCGACCGCGTACCCGACGCCTACGACCGGGCCGCGGCCCTCGATCTGTGGCGCAAGAAGCCCGAGTTCGAAGCGATCGCGCTTTCCTTCAAACGGGTGGTGAACATCCTGCGACGGGCCGAGGGCTTCACCCCGGCTGCGGTGCGGGAGGAAATCCTCTTCGAGCCGGCGGAACAGGCGCTGCTGTCCGCCCACCGCGCCATCGCCGATGCCGTGGCGCAGGACTTCGCGCAGGGCCGCCATGCCGCGGGGCTGGCGCGCCTGCTCGAGCTCAAGCCCGCGCTCGACCGCTTCTTTGACGACGTGCTGGTCATGGACGAGGACCCCGTGCGGCGGGAAAACCGGCTTTCGCTGCTTGCACAGACGGCGGGGCTCTTCGAGCGGTTCGCCGATTTTTCCAAACTCTCCGCCTGAGGCCCCCAGCGGGCCCCGTGCGGCAAGACCGCCTCAAGGGAAGGGGGATGACATGCCGTACGACCCCGAAAAGGACAAGGTGCTTCGCCAATGGAAATGCGAGCAGACCGGGCTCACGGTTTCCATCAACCAGTACGGCGACGGGGGAGCCAAGCTCCAGATCGGGCCCCGGATCCTCACCCGGAGGGACGGGACCGAGGGCGCGGCGGTCAAGGCCGGACGGCTCTCCATGGAGGATTTTCTGTGGCTTTATGATCTCATGGACGAGATCCGCGACGAGATGACGCGGTTGAACCGCCCCGAGTAACCCCTTGCGGTCGATGAAAACCGCCTGCCGTGAAGCGATCGTCCGGCCGGCGCGAACGCCGCGTTCCCCGCAGCTCGGGCCGCTCGCCGTGATGGCGGCGACCGGGCCCGATCTCGCTCTGCTGCGCGCGGAACTCGGCTTCGGGCGGGACCGGGGGCGGCCGCTGCACATCAGCCGCCTCTATGCCGCTTCGGCCGCGTTCCCCGGCATCGCCCTCCTCGGCCCGCTCGTGGGCGCCCCGTACGCCGCCATGCTCGCCGAACGCCTGATCGCCTGGGGCGTCTGTGAGATCCTCTTCTACGGCTGGTGCGGCGCCCTCTCGCCTCCGACCGGGATCGGGGATCTGCTGCTGCCGACGGCGGGGCTGATCGACGAAGGCACCTCGCGGATCTACGCCCCGGGCCGGCGCGAATCCGCGGCCGACCCGGCTCTGCATGGGCGCCTGCAGGCGGCCTGCCGGGCCGAAGGGTTCACGGCGCGGAGCGGGCCGGTGTGGACGACGGATGCCCCGTTTTGCGAAACCCCGCGCCGGATGGCCGCTTTCCGGCGGCGCGGGGCGCTCGCCGTGGAAATGGAGTGCTCGGCCCTCTTCACCGTCGGCGCGGTGACCGGGGTCGCGGCGGCGGCCCTGCTCGTCGTCTCCGACGAGCTCTC
>CAZQUP010000181.1:0-2737 GCA_964596545.1 uncultured Desulfatibacillum sp.
TTCGGCCCGGCGGATTCGGCTTTCGGCGGGATTTCGACCGACACCCGAACCCTCCGTCCTGGAGAGCTCTTCGTCGCCCTGCGCGGCGAGCGCCACGACGGACACGCCTTCCTCGCCGAGGCGCTGGCCCGAGGGGCGGGAGGGGTGCTCGTCGAAGCCCGTGCGGCGGAGGCGCTGCGCGCGATCCCCGACACCGGCGGGCGGCTCGTCGCCATCGCCGTCACCGACACGCTCCGCGCGTTGGGCGACCTCGCCTCGTTTCACCGCCGCCGCCGCCCGGCCTTCGTGCTGGCGATCACGGGGTCGAACGGCAAGACCACGACCCGCCGCATGGCCGTCTCCGTTCTCGCCCGGCGCTATGCGGTGCTCGAGCCGGAGAGGAACTGGAACAACCTCGTCGGCGTCCCCCTGACGCTTTTGCGCCTGGAGGCCGACCACGAGGCGGCGGTGCTCGAGCTCGGCACGAACCGCCCCGGAGAGATCGCGCGCTTGACGGAGATCTGCTCGCCCGACGCCGGCCTGATCACGAACATCGGCCCCGCGCATCTCGAAGGGCTGGGCTCGCTCGAAGGAGTGCTCGCGGAGAAGGCGGCCTTGGTGTCCGGGCTCGCCCCGGGGTGCCGCGCCGTCTTGAACGCGGACGACCCCCTCCTCCTGCGGCTGGCCCGCGAATGCGGCCGGCCGGTGCTGCTCTTCGGGACGCACGCCGAAGCCTACGTGCGGGCCGCGGGGATCGAGATCGCCCCCGGCAAAACGGCTTTCGATCTTTTCACCGACGCCGGAAGCGCCCGCGTGCAGCTTCCCGTGGCCGGCGCCTGCTTCGTCGGCAACGCCCTGGCCGCCGCCGCCGCCGGAAGGCTCCTGGAGCTTTCCCCGGCGGAGATCGCCGCCGGGCTCGCCGCCTTTCGGCCAGCGCCCGGAAGGCTCGAGGTTCGGAATCTGCCCGGAGGGATCACGGTGATCGACGACAGCTACAACGCCAACCCCGCCTCCGTTCGGGCGGCGATCGACACGCTGGCCGCGCTGCGCGGCACATCGCGCGGAATCGTGGTTTTGGGCGAGATGCGCGAGCTGGGGGCGGAGGCGACGGCCCGGCATCGGGAAGCGGGGCGGCTTGCCGCGCGAAGCGGCGCGGCGAAGCTCTACGCCTGCGGTCCCTGGAACAGAGAGGTCGCGCGGGGCGCCCGCGAGGCGGGGCTTTCCCCGGCGGATGTGGTCATCGGCTCGCGCGAGGAGATCGGCGCCGCCCTGCGGGAAGCGCTGAAGCCGGGGGACTGGGTGCTCGTCAAGGGGTCGCGGGCGGCGGGCATGGAGGCGATCGTCGAGATGCTTCTTCAGCGCCCCCCCCGAGAAGGGTGACCCACGTCATGCTCTACCTGCTGCTCTACCCTCTGCACACGGTCTTCTCGGTCCTGAACGTCTTCCGGTACATCACGTTCCGGACGATCTACGCCAGCTTGACCGCGTTTTTCATTTGCTTCTTCCTCGGCCCCTGGGTGATCCGCAAACTTTCCGCACTCCAAGTGGGGCAGTACATCCGCGAGGACGGCCCCAAGAGCCATCTCGGCAAGGCGGGCACGCCGACCATGGGCGGGGTGCTGATCGTGGGGGCGATCGCGATTTCGACCCTCCTCTGGGGCGACCTCGGCAACCCCTACATCTGGATCGCCCTCTTCGTCCTCATCGGGTTCGCGGGAATCGGTTTCATCGACGATTACCTGATGCAGATCAAGAAGCAGAGCCGGGGACTGGGGGTGAAGAGCAAGCTTCTGCTGCAGACGATGCTCGCGCTCGTCGCCGGCGGCCTCATTTTCGCCCATCCCCAGTTCTCGGCCGAGGTGACGATCCCTTTTCTCAAAACGGTGACCCCCGACCTCGGCTGGGGATACATCCTCTTCGCCGTGCTCGTGATCGTGGGCGCCTCGAATGCGGTCAACCTGACCGACGGGCTGGACGGCCTGGCCATCGGCCCGATGAGCATCGCCACGGCGACCTACATGATCTTCGCCTACGTCGCGGGCCACGTGAAAATCGCCCAGTACCTGCAAATCCCCTATGTCCCGGGAGCGGGCGAGCTCACCGTCTTCTGCGGGGCGATCGCCGGGGCGGGGCTGGGTTTTCTCTGGTTCAACGCCTACCCCGCCGAGGTGTTCATGGGCGACACGGGGTCGCTTTCCCTCGGAGCGGCCCTCGGGGTCATCGCCGTGATCACCAAGCAGGAGATCCTGCTGTTGCTCGTCGGCGGGCTGTTCGTGATCGAGGCGCTGTCGGTCATCTTCCAGGTGGGTTTTTTCAAGATGACCCACGGGCGGCGTATCTTCCGCATGGCGCCGCTCCATCACCACTTCGAACTCAAAGGCTGGCCGGAGCCCAAGGTGATCGTGCGCTTCTGGATCATCGCCATCGCGCTCGCGCTGCTGGCGCTGAGCACGTTGAAATTGAGGTAGACCGGGTGCGCGCCCCGCCCGCCTTCGCCGGCGACCGGCCGCCCTCCTCCGGAAGCGGGCGAAGCGGGCGGGAGCGCCGCATCCCGAATCTTCCGCGGAGCATCGCGTGGAGCTGGAAAACCGACGCGTCCTCGTCGTAGGGCTCGCCCGAAGCGGCTGCGCGGCGGCGCGTTTTCTGCGCCGCCGGGGGGCGCTCGTGCGTGCCACCGATCGGGCGACCGCCGCGGAGCTCGGGCCGGCCGTGGCGGAGCTCGTCCCAGCCGGCTAGAAACCTGCCCCGGTACCTGGCG
>CAZQUP010000182.1:0-2673 GCA_964596545.1 uncultured Desulfatibacillum sp.
ATGCAGTCGGCGCTGCTCGAGAAGAAGCTCGAGGATTTCGGCGTGAACGGTCGGGTCGTCGCCGTCTCCCCCGGCCCGGTGGTCACGACCTTCGAGTACGAGCCCGCCCCCGGGGTGAAGATCAACAAGGTCGCCAACTTGAGCGACGACCTCGCGCTCGCCCTGCGGGCGGCGAGCATCCGCATCGTCGCTCCGATCCCCGGCAAGGCGGCGATCGGAATCGAGGTCCCCAACCCCGTGCGCGAGATCGTCAAGTTCAAGGAGGTCGTCGCCTCGGCGGCCTTCGAGAAATCGCGCTCGCGGCTCACGATCTGCCTCGGCAAGGACATCGTCGGCAACCCCGTCACGGCCGAGCTCGACAAGATGCCGCACCTGTTGATCGCCGGCGCGACGGGCACGGGAAAGAGCGTCGCTCTGAACGCGATGATCTGCAGCCTGCTCTACAAGGCGCGGCCCGACGAGGTGAAGCTGATCATGGTCGACCCCAAGCGGATCGAGCTCTCGAGCTACGACGGGATCCCGCACCTGATCACGCCGGTCGTGACCGACGCGCGCAAGGCGACCAACGCCCTCTTCTGGGCCGTGCGCGAGATGGAGCGGCGCTACGAGCGGCTCTCGGAGCTGCGCGCGCGCAACATCCGCCAATACAACCAAAAGATCGAGGGCGAGCCGAAAGGGGGGGAGGGAAAACCCGAGCGGCTGCCCTACATCGTGATCGTGATCGACGAGCTCGCCGATCTGATGATGGTCGCCTCGCGCGACGTCGAGGTCGCCCTCACCCGGCTCGCCCAGATGGCGCGTGCGGCCGGGATCCACCTCATCCTCGCCACCCAGCGCCCTTCGGTCGATGTCCTGACCGGCATCATCAAGGCGAATTTCCCCACCCGCCTCACCTTTCAGGTTTCCTCGAAGACCGACTCGCGGACGATCATCGACACCAACGGCGCCGAAAGCCTGCTCGGCGCGGGCGACATGCTGTTTTTGCCGCCCGGGACGGGAAAGCTCCAGCGCATCCACGGGGCCTTTCTCTCCGAAGGCGAGCTCACGCGGATCGTCGAGTTCGTCAAGCAGCAGGAAAAACCGGACTACGACCAACAGGTGACCGAGGACCGGCCCGCCGAATCCCACGGCGCCGCCGACGGCGAGGACTACGACGAGCGCTACGACGAGGCCCTCGAGCTGGTCGTGCGCACGCGCCAGGCCTCGATCTCCATGGTCCAGCGGCACCTGCGGATCGGCTACAACCGCGCCGCCCGGATCATCGAGCGCATGGAGCGTGAAGGCGTGATCGGCCCCTCCGACGGGGTGAAACCGCGCGAGGTGATCGCCCAGAGCCTCGAGGGACGCGACCCCGCCGCTCGGGCCGCCAAGCCTCCGCCCGGGGTCCGTCCCGCATGAGCGACCGGGGGAAGGCGGCCGCCGGGGAGAAAGGAGGCGGCCTCGATCTGACGCTCGTTTTCTCGGTCAAGGGCTTTTTGAGCGCGGCCGAGGCGGAGCACCTCTACCGGGTCGGCAGTCAGGCCGCGCCGCTCGGGCCTTGCCTGGAGGTCGGAAGCTACTGCGGAAGGTCTGCGGTCTGCCTGGGGACGGCTTGCGCCGAGCAAGGCCAGGTCCTCTTCGCGGTCGACCACCACCGCGGCTCCGAGGAGCAGCAGCCGGGCGAGGCCTATTTCGATCCCGCCCTGTTCGATCCCCGCCGCGGCGGGATCGACACGTTGCCGGAGTTTCGCGAAACGCTCCGCCGCGCCCGCCTCGAGGACACCGTGGTGCCGATCGTCTGCGCCTCGTCGCTGGCCGCGCGCGCCTGGCGGACGCCCCTGGCGCTCGTCTTCATCGACGGCGGCCACGCCCGGGAGGCGGTGCTCGCCGACTACGCGGGCTGGTCCCCGCACCTCCTCCCGGGCGGGTTGCTTGCCTTTCACGATGTCTTCGAGGACCCCGCGCAAGGCGGTCAGGCCCCTTACGAGGTCTTCCGGCGGGCGCTCGCCTCCGGAGATTTCGCGCCCCACTCCCGCGTGGAAAGTCTCGCCGTCCTCCGGCGCCGCAAATAGACGACCAGACTTTTTCCGAGCCAAGGGTCGAGCAGCCGCTCGAGGCGGTCGATGCCGCGGTGCGGGGAGAAGAGCTGCCGGTGGAGAAAGTGGCGGTAGAGCCGCACCGGCAGGACCTCCGGACGGCCGATCCCGCAGAGGCAGCGGAGCCACCAGTAGGGGCTGTGGAAACCGTGGGCGTGGTGTGCCGAATAGGCCTCGAAGCCCGCCCCGCGCAGCAAGGCGAGCAGCCTTTCCTTGCGGTAGATGCGCACATGTCCCCCGGGCGTTTCCGCATAGGCGCGCGAGAGCGTCCAGCAGAGGCGCTCCGGAAAAAAGCGCGGCACACTCACGACGAGGATGCCCCCGGGCCGGGTCACCCGGGCGAGTTCTGCGGCCGCGCGGCGATCGTCGGACACGTGCTCGAGGACCTCGCAGCAAATCACGAGATCGAAGCTCGCCGCGGGGAAGGGCAGATCAAGGACGTCGCCCGCGAGAAGACCGGCCCGGCCGCCGTGCGGCGGCTCGAGCGTTTCGTGGAGGCGCAGTCGCTCGCGCGCCTGGACGAGTTCGGCTCCGGCGCGGTCCATCCCCACGACGCGCGCCGCGGGAAGGCGCCGCCGTGCGGCCGCCGTGTGCTCTC
>CAZQUP010000183.1:0-2434 GCA_964596545.1 uncultured Desulfatibacillum sp.
GACATCACCACCTACAACGTCGAGGATTGCCTCGATCTTCCGGGGCAGGTGATCGAGGGTCTGCTGCGCCGCCTGATTTGCGGTGGCTATCGCGGGGATCTGCGGCCCCTTCCCGGCGCCCCGGAGGTGGTGCGGCGGATCGCCGGCCGCGCGGGAAGCGTCCTTTTCGTCACCGCGCGGCCGATCTCCGGGCCGGTGGAGTCCTTTCTGCGCCGGGTGTTCCCCGACGGGACGGGGGGCTTTGAGCTGGTGGCGACCGGATCTTTTGCGGCGAAGGCGGAGATTCTCAAGCGGCGCGGCATCACCCATTTCGTGGAGGACCGGCTCGAAACCTGTTTCGCCGTCGACCGCGAAGGCATCCGGCCCGTGGTTTTCGCCCAGCCTTGGAACCGCCAGCCGCATCCCTTTCTCGAGGTGGGAAACTGGCGGGAGATCGAAGAGCTGATCCAATGGTGAGCGCTTCCTCGGAATCGAAGCCCTCCCCCCTTAGGGAGGCGGTGCGTTCCTTTCTCGAAGCGCTTCCCTCCGAAAGAGGCTATTCCCTCCACACCTGCCGCGCCTATGCTCACGATCTGGAGGAATTCCTGGCGTTTCTCGAGGAGTCGGGCCTGATTCCGGCCGGAAACGGCGCCACGGCCGAGGTCCCCCGGCCTCAGGAAATCACGGCGGTCGCGATTCGGGCTTATCTCGCCTGGCTCCATCGCAAAAACCAGAAATCGAGCATCGCGCGCAAGCTGTCGACGCTGCGAAGCTTTTTCAAGTTCCTGGTGAAAAAGGGCTTGCTCGAGAAGAGCCCCGTCGAGGGCGTTCTCACCCCAAAGCGCGGCCGGGCCCTCCCCTCGGTGTTGACGGTGGATGCGGTCTTCGGTCTTCTCGAGACGATCGAGCCGGACACGCTCCTTTCCGCGCGGAACCGAGCGATGTTTGAAACCCTTTACTCCTGCGGCCTTCGGGTCTCCGAACTCACGGGGCTGAACGTAGGGGACGTCGACGCCGCGGGGGGCACCGTGCGCGTGCGCGGGAAAGGCGCCCGCGAGCGGGTGGTCCCGATCGGGAAAAAGGCGATCGAGGCGATCGCCGCCTACCGTGAGATGCTCTTGGAAAAAGGATCGTTTGCGCGCGTGTCTTCGGCGCCGCTTTTCCTGAACCGCCGGGGAGGGAGGCTGACCGGACGGTCGGTCGCCCGGATTCTCAAAAAACTGGCCGAGCTCTGCGGCCTCCCCGTTCCGGTTTCGCCGCACACGCTGCGGCACACCTTCGCCACCCACATGCTCGATGCCGGAACCGATCTGCGCGGTGTGCAGGAGATGCTCGGACACAAGAGCCTTTCCACCACGCAGAAGTACACCCACGTGAGCATCGACCGCCTGATGGAAACTTACGACCGCGCCCACCCGCGGAAATAGAGACCCCTTGCCATGAACGACGGATTCCAGGCGCCCCGGGGGCAGCTCCGCATGCACGGCACGACCGTGCTTGCCGTGAGGCACCGCGGCCGCACCGCCATCGCCGGCGACGGCCAGGTGACGCTGCACGACCGGGTGATCAAGCAGCACGCGCGCAAAGTCCGGCGCATCTATCACGACCGCATCCTGGTCGGTTTCGCCGGCGCGACCGCCGACGCCCTGAGCCTCTCCGAGCGGCTGCAGGAGAAGCTCGAGCGTTACAACGGCAATTTGCCGCGGGCCGCAGCCGAGCTCGCCCGCGACTGGCGGACGGACAAAGTCCTCCGGCGCCTCGAGGCCGTGATGGTCGCGGCCGACGAGGGTCATCTCTACGTCCTCTCGGGGAGCGGGGATGTGATCGAGCCCGACGAAGGGGTGATCGGGATCGGCTCCGGAGGGGCCGCGGCCCATGCCGCGGCCGTCGCTCTCCTGCGGCACTCGGAGCTCGCGGCGCGCGAAATCGCCGAAGAGGCGGTGCGCATCGCCGCCGGGATTTGCATCTACACGAACGATTCCGTGACCGTGGAGGAGATCGGCTGATGGCCAACCCGCCCGCCGCCGGGCCCGCCGGCCCCCCCGTCGCCGCCCGAGCGCTCAAGCCCGCGGAAATCGTCGCCGCGCTCGATGCCTACATCGTCGGACAGCAGCGGGCCAAGCGCGCCGTCGCCGTCGCTTTGCGCAACCGCTACCGGCGCCAGCAGGTGCCCCCCGAGCTGCGCGAGGAGATCGCCCCGAAGAACATTGTTCTCATCGGGCCCACAGGGGTGGGCAAGACCGAGATCGCCCGCCGCCTCTCGATGCTGACCGACTCGCCCTTCCACAAGGTCGAGGCCTCCAAATTCACCGAAGTGGGCTATGTGGGCCGCGATGTGGAATCCATGGTGCGCGAACTCGTCGACCTGACGATCGGCGCTTTCCGGGCTCGTGAGCAGGAGGCGGTGCGCGACAAGGCGCGGCTGCTCGCCGAAGAGCGGCTGCTCGACCTGCTG
>CAZQUP010000184.1:0-2041 GCA_964596545.1 uncultured Desulfatibacillum sp.
GTTTGACGGCGTCCGCGACCCCGCACCTTACCAGCTGATCACGAAGCCGCAGTTCCGGTTCTTCGCCCAGGCTTCCTCGTTGGAGCGCGGATCGATCGGCCGCTCCTCGCCGTAGCTGATCGTGGAGATCCGCTTGGCGTCGACCCCGAGGTCCACCAGGAATTTCTTGGCGGACTCGGCGCGCCGCTCGCCCAAGGCGAGGTTGTACTCGTTGGTGCCGCGCTCATCGCAGTTGCCCTCGATGAGCAGCTTGGCCGTGGGATTGGCCTTCAACCACTCGGCCTTCTTCTTGAGCAGGGCCTGGGCTTCCAGTTTCAGCACCGACTTGTCGAAATCAAAGAAGATCCGCTCGGTCATGAAGGCGGGCACATCAGGCTTGGCCGCCGGAGCGGGAGCGGGAGCGGGAGCCGGGGCGGGCTTCGGCGTCGGAGCGGGAGCCGGAGCGGGAGCCTGGGCTTGTACCTTCTTCTGGCAGGATACGGTGAAGAGCAATCCGGGCAAGACAACCAGCAACGCCAAGACGATCCAGAGTTTTTTCTGCATGATGCTTACCTCCTTTGTAGGGTCCTATGTAGGGTCCTAAGAAAGTGGGTGGATGTAGGGATGGAGATCAGTGGAACACCGCTGAGGACCATCTGGGATTCATTTGTTCTCCATTGAGCAGGAGCAGGCGACGCTGATCGGTGCCGAAAGCCCCCATGACGTAAAGCCGGCTGGGTCCCTCGCGCGTGCTGCTGAACACGATCAAGCTTCCGTCCGGCGACCAGCTCGGCGACTCGTTGTCTCCCGGTCCCTGAGTGAGCTGCATGAGGTTTTTCCCGTCGACGTCCACTACGCAAATTTGGTGCAATCCGGCCACCTGGCAAGCGTAGGCGATCCGATCGCCTCGCGGCGACCAACTCGGCTGCGTGTTGTAGCGACCTTCGAAGGTCAGCCGGCGCTCGCCCCCGGACTCGAGATCCAGAACGAAAATCTGCGGCCCCCCGGTCCGGTTGGAGACAAAGGCGATCTGTTTGCCGTCCGGAGACCATGCGGGCGAGAGATCGCTGGCCCGACTGGTGGTCAATCTTCTAATCACTTTCCCGGCCGCAGTCAACAGATAGAGCTCCTGGTCGCCGGAAAAGGAGAGCGCCGCGGCGAGTTCCAGTCGGTCCGGAGCCCAAGCCGGCGTAATGTTCAATCCCTCGCGGGCGATGACGGTTTCGCGTTTGTCGGCGAGGTTGCGGATGTAAATGTCGGGCTTTCCCCCTTTGTAGGAGGTGTAGGCGAGGTACTGCCCGTCGTGCGACCAGGAGGGAAAGAGCGAAATCGATTCGTTGTAGGTCAGCCGCGTCGGGTTGAACCCGTCGAATTCGCAGGTGTAGAGTTCTTTCTTGCCCGAGCCGGTGGAAACGAAAGCGATGCGGCTGTGGAAGATCCCCCGGTTTCCGGTGAGATAAAGGATCACCTCCGAGCAGAAGCGCAGCACCATGCGGCGGATTTCGGCAGGACTTCCCGTGTAACGCTTGCCGATCGCCTGCCGACCGCGGATGGTGTCGAAGAGCCGCAGCTCCATAGAAACGGCGTCTCCGGATTGTTCGAAAAGGCCCGTGATGAGGAGCTCGGCCCCGACGAGCGTCCAGTTGGAAAACTGGATCTCGGGAACGGCGATGCCGCTTTTCTGGGGGTCGAACAGAAAGACGGAGCGGTCCAGGATCTTGAAGTAGCCGGTGAAGTCCAGGCTTGCGGCGAGCAGATCCGCCGCCCGACGGGCGTTTTCCTCCTCCCGCGGGCCGGCGGGCTGGGTTTTGAAGTGCGGGACGGCCAGGGGGATCTTTCGGTAGTAGGGATTGCGGATGTCGATGTAGGGGTAGCTCTCCGATTGCGCCCACAGGAACGCCGACGGGACGATCAGAAGAAAAAACACAAACGCGCAGCGGGTCACGACGCGCAGGGGTTTCTTGGGGTTCATATAGCCTCCGGGCCCGACGTCCGGCCCTTTTAGTCCATCGCGGCGCTTCTGGCAAGCGGAACTCCCCGGCCTCTTCACCGGATCCCCTCG
>CAZQUP010000184.1:2063-2331 GCA_964596545.1 uncultured Desulfatibacillum sp.
CGGATCGCCACGAGGACGAAGGGCTCGCGCACCGAGGGCGGATGCGGGGAGACGGGGTTCGATTTGAGAATCGCCTTGTAGGCCGAATCGTCGAGATAAGCGTTGTTCGAGCGTTCCGTAAAGCGGATGTCGGTGATCTCGCCGTTCGGCAGGACTTTGAAGACCAGCCCCACCCGCAGGTTTCGATTGCCGCCGGCAAGCTGGGGGGAAAAGGCCCAGTTGCGTTCGATCTGGGCGGACAAGCGGGCGAGGCGGTGGCGGAGGGCGG
>CAZQUP010000185.1:0-2298 GCA_964596545.1 uncultured Desulfatibacillum sp.
CCTTGGCCGCGGCGAAATAGCCGTCGCGCGCGATGTACTCGTCGATCACCTCGGGATCGATCACCCCCTTGTTGCGCATCACCCAGAACATCTGGTGCGCGAAAAAGGGGATCGCCTCCATCTTGGGGATGGTTTCCTTGGAGGCGGGCTCGACGTAGAAGAGCTTCTTGACCGGCCGTCCTTTCAGAAAGTGCTCCTCGACGAGATGGGGGACGACCTCGGGGGTGAGCTTCTGGTAAAAAATGCCCTCGGGCTGGACGAGCATCACCGGGCCGACGGCGCAGAAACCGTTGCAGCCGGTTTCGATGATTTTGATCTCTTCGGCAAGCCCGCGTTTTTCGAGCTCCCCCTGAAGCGTTTCGCGGAACATCTCGCTGCGGTTCGCCCGGCAACCGGTCCCCCCGCAGAGCATGAGCTGAGTTCTGACCTTGTCCATTCCTACTCCGTCTTAGCGCCGGTCCGTTGGAGCTGGAAAAACGGCCGAGCCCCTACCAGGAGCCGTCGAGGCCCCGCAGCCCGTTCATGTAAAGCCTGCCGCTGGCGACGAACAGCGAGTATTTCGTGAGCAGAATCGGCAACCGGTAGGATCGGGCAAGCTCGATCACCGGCTGATCGGGCCGCTTGCCGCGCACGAAGACAACGCAGGCCACCCCGGCCACACGCGCGGTGCGCAGGACCTGCTCGGTGGTCAGCCCCGTAAGCAGCACCGCCCCCTTGGCGACCGCGGAGAGCACATCGGCCATCAGATCGGCGCCGCCGCCGCCGGTGACGACGGTGTCGAGCTGGTCTTCGCCGACCAGCACCTCCGCCTTCAGAATGTCTCGGATTTCCGAAATTTTCATGGCGCTTCGTCCGCCCGCATCACCGATAGGGCTCGAGCACCTCGATCACCCGATCGGCCTTCACATCCCCGAAGGTGTCGTTGTTCACCACCATGACCGGGGCGAGTCCGCAGGCTCCCAGGCAACGCACGGCCTCGAGGGAAAAGCGACGATCCGGGGATGTGCCGCCCGGGGCGAGCTGGAAGCGGGCCTCGATGCGGGTGATCACCTCCTTGATCCCCTTTACGTAGCAGGCGGTACCCATGCACACCTTGATCAGGTTGCGACCCTTGGGCTTGAGGGAGAAAAGCGAATAGAACGAGGCGACCCCGAAGACATCGCTTCGGGGCAGGTTCAGCCCGGAGGCGATGGCGTCGATCAGCTCCACGGGAAGATAGCCCACGACCTGCTGGCATTCCCGCAGCACAGCGATCACCGAACCGGCGACACCGCGATGGCGGGCGATGATGGCATCGATCTTCTCCCACATCTCCGAGGAGATGTCCGGGTGCTCCGGGTGCGGCGGCACGGACATAGGCGGGTTTCTCCTTTTCGAATCCGGAAGCCTTCCACAAAGCGGAAGGCAATTCCTATTTCACAGACCCTGCGGATTGTCAAACGGAAACAGCAGACTGCGGCTCCCTGCACCTTGACCCGCGGGGCGCAAACGGCCTACGATGACCTCTGGGGTTTTCAAACCCTTGGCCAACGAAACGAAGGAGGTCCCGGCCCATGCCCACGCGCGACAAGGCCCTCGAGGCGGCGGAAGCCGTGCGGCGAAGATTTTCGATCCGGGCCGACACCGCGGTCGTCACCGGCACCGGCCTGGGAGATCTTTTCGAGCGTTTAGAGCGCCCGGAGGCCGTGGATTTCCGCGAGCTGCCCCATTTTCCCGCAACGACCGTCGAAAGCCACCCCGGGCGCCTCGCCGCGGGCCGGCTCGCCGGTCTTCCGCTGTGGCTGCTCCAAGGGCGGGTGCATCTCTACGAGGGCTACAGCGCGGCGCAGGTCGCCTTCCCCGTGCGCGTGCTGCAGGAACTCGGGGTGCGGCGCCTGATCCTCACGAACGCCGCCGGCGGGCTCCGGGCCGATCTCTCCCCGGGGGACCTTTTCGGAATCCTCGACCACCTCAATCTGACGGGGGAAAATCCGCTCGTCGGGCCGAACGAGGAAGCCTGGGGCCCCCGCTTCCCGGACATGGCCTTCGCCTGGGACCCGCAGCTCGCCCGTCTGGCCTGCGCCTGCGGCCGGGAGAGCGCTGCGGCGACCACGACGTGCGTCGCTACATCGACCGGGTCAAGGCGATGGAGGGAAAGTTCTCGGAGCTGGCCGCGTCCGGGTAGGAGCGCGCGTGTAGACTGCGACTCCCCCGAGAATGGAGTTGTCATGAACGTCGAGCTCTCGCCGATCGAGGCGCGCATCGTCGGTTCTCTGATGGAGAAATCCGTCTTCACGCCGGACCAGTACCCGCTCACCC
>CAZQUP010000186.1:0-2249 GCA_964596545.1 uncultured Desulfatibacillum sp.
CGGCGGGCTCGCCATGGCGACCGTGGCCGGGGCCACGGCCTTCAAGGCGATCTGCGGCTCCTCGCCGGCGACGGCCGCCACCTTCGCGAGCATCGCCGTCCCGGAGATGGACAACTACGGCTACGACAAAAAGCTCTCCACCGGCATCGTGGCCACGGTGGGGACGCTGGGGATCCTCATGCCGCCCAGCGTCACCCTGATCGTCTTCGGCATCATCACCGAACAGTCGATCGGCAAGCTCTTCCTCGCGGGGCTGATCCCGGGTTTGCTGGTCGCCTTGTTTTTCGTCTGCATCATCTACGGATGGTGCTGGATCAACCCGGCCCTGGGCCCCCCGGGACGCGCGTCGAGCTGGAAAACGCGCCTGGCGACCCTGCCCGAGGTGCTCTGGGTGCTCGTCATCTTCGCCCTGGTGATCGGGGGCTTGATGAAAGGCTTCTTCACGCCCACCGAGGCGGGAAGTGTAGGGACCTTCGCGGTCCTCGTCCTGTCCATTTTGAAAAAGGATCTGAACTTCCGGGGGTACGTGAAGTCCGTGGCCGAATCGCTGCGCACGGCGTGCATGGTGCTCATGCTGATCGCCGGCTCGGTCATCCTGGGGCATTTTCTCGCGGTGACGAAAATCCCCATGATCACCGCCGACTGGGTCGTCTCGCTGCCCTACAACCGGTACGCCGTCATGGTGATGATCTCGATCATCTACCTCCTGGGCGGCTCCTTCATCGACGATCTCGCTTTCATGGTGCTCGCGACCCCGATTTTCTTCCCGGTGATCGAAAAACTGGGTTTCAGCCCGCTCTGGTTCGGGATGATCATCGCGCTCACGGTGATGATCGGGGTCGTGATCCCGCCCGTGGCGATCAACGTGTTCGTGGTGAAGAACATCACCAAGGTCCCCTTCGGGACGATCTATCGCGGGGTGTATCCGTTTCTCTTGAGCATCCTCTTCTGCGGGGTGCTGCTCTTTCTGTTCCCCGGGATCTGCACCTTTCTGCCGAACCGGCTCATGCCCTGAGGCCTGCCGCGGGGCCGAGGCTCACTTGGCCCACTCCTTCCAGTCGAGGCCGGTCTTCTTTTCCCAATCGGAGACGAAGCGCTCGTTGAAAAAGGCGTGCAGCTTGCGCATCAGCCTCTTCCAGCCGGTCTCGTAATCGCAGGTGAGCACATCCTCAAGGAAGGGCACGATGTCGGCCAGTTTCTCCTTGGGCAGAAAAGCGCGCGCCCGCAGATCGTAAGAACGCTTGAGGGCCTCGGGGGTGAGCGCGTGCGCGGTGAGCATGGCGACGCGCAACCCGCGCCGCACGGCCTCCTCGAGCAGCTCGAAGCCGCGCACCCCCATGATGTCGAGCACGACGAGGTCGAAATCCACCTCCCCGAGAAGCCGCATCGCCTCCTCGTACGAACGCGCCTTGTAGATCGTACAACGCGGCGCCTCGGCCCTGACGATCTCCTCCAAAGAGTCGAGCACGTCGGGTTCGTCGTCCACGGCGAGCAGCCGCTTGTCGTTCAGAATCGTCTCCTTCATCTTCGGCTCCTTTCTCCCGGACCTCGCCGGAGCCCCCCGCGGGGCTCATTCGGCCGAGACGGTGCACCCCCGAGCACCGAAAGATCCGGATCCGGGTCTCCCCTCAGAATAGGCGCCGCCGGAGTCGGGCGCAAGCCCACGTCCGGCGGCCCGGATCCTTCACCGCACCGTGGTTGGCAGGCCCGAACCCGCATGCTACGATTCCATCGTCCCCGGGGGGACTTTCCGTCAGAACACCAGGGCGGACGACCTTTCGTCTGCGCCGCCCGAAAACATCCGAACGGGCGGAAACGCTTGGATCCTCTATCCGACGCGGAAATCAAAGTCAATTCGATGCGGCCCCGCACCGCCCCCGGCGGGCCGCGGGCGGCTCTCGGGCGCGTTTTCCGCGGTCTGAAGCTCGCCCTGGCGCGTCGAAGGCGGATCGCCAAGCGCCGAAGGCGGCTTGCCGCGGCGACCGAAGAGGCTCTCGAAGCGATCGCCGCGGCGAGCGCACCGCTCGCCTGTTCGTTACCGGACTGCCGGCGCGGACTCGGGGCCGGCTTGGAGCGGGCCGCCGCACACCTGCAAACGGCGCTCTCGCAAATCCCGGGGCCGGTCGAACTCGCCCCCCGGCGCTGGGGGGTGGACCCGCTTCTGCGAGCGCTCTTCGTCGAGCCCGAGGCGATCCGCCGTTTTCTCGCCGCCGCTTCCGCGCTCGACGATTTCTTCGCCCGCTCCGGAG
>CAZQUP010000187.1:0-2127 GCA_964596545.1 uncultured Desulfatibacillum sp.
GGCCTCGAGGAAGCGGCGGTCGTTCTCGCGCTGCACCCAGTCGACGGCCGCCGCGCCGCGGCCGTGATCGATTCGGCCGTAATTCGGACCGTAATGGGTGAGGTCGGTCGAGCCGAGCACCTGGATCCGCATCCCCAGCCGCCGGGCGGCCTCCACCACCTCCGCCGCGAGGTTCAGCGCCTCCTCCGCCGGCGGGACCCCCAGAGGCAGAATGGAGGCTGTGGGATAGAAGTATTTCAGGAAGGGAAGCTGCAACTCGATGGTGTTGTCGGGGGCGGCGCGCGCGGGGGATTCGACCCGAAAAGGAAAGCGTGCACGCAGAGCGGAGGCCAGATGCTCGGCCACGGGAAGCGGCCCGAAAGGGGTCTCCCAGGCGCCCTCGGCCATCAGGACAGGGGGAGCGCCCGGGGGCAGGTGCATGCCGAAAACCACGATTCCCTCCGGCTCCGGGTCGGCGCCCCGCCGCAGACGATCGATCGTCCGGCAGGCGATCCGCCCGGAATAGACCCAGCCGGCGTGGGGGACGACCCCGCCGACGAGAGGCCCTTGGCTCTTAGGGCCGTCGTCGTCCTGTCCGACGAGGAAACGCCGGATTTCCCGCTCGCAGCCTGCCGCGTCGGCCGGGTACCAGCTTCCCGCGAAGGCGGCTTCTCGGATTTTCCTGCCCATGGGTCACCTCCCGGCCGGGACGGAGCGGAAGCCCGCGGGCGAACCGCTCGCACCGGGCGCCCTCCCCGGAGATTTGAAAACCCCGCGCGGCGTGGCTATTCTATACCACTTCCGTCCGCCGATGGACAGCCGCATCGCCCGGAGGGAAATTCACGGCCCGGTAGATGGGATTCGAGGGAGGGAGAAACACCATGTGGGAATACTCCGAAAAGGTGAAGGATCATTTTCTGCATCCGCGCAACGTGGGGGTCATCGAGGACGCCGACGGTGTGGGCGAGGTGGGCTCGATCGCCTGCGGCGATGCGCTCACCTTCTACTTCAAGCTCGATGAGCAGGGGCGCATCCGGGAGGCGAAATTCCAGACCTTCGGCTGCGCGAGCGCCATCGCTTCCTCCTCGGCGCTGACGGAAATGGTGATCGGCAAAACCCTCGAGGAGGCGGCCCGCATCACCAACGAGGACATCGCCAACTATCTCGGCGGCCTGCCCAAGGAGAAGATGCACTGCTCGGTCATGGGGCGCGAGGCGCTCGAAAAGGCGATCGCCTGCTACCGCGGCGAGGCGCCCTCCAAGATCGAAGGCGAGATCGTCTGCGAGTGCTTCGGCGTAACCGACCGCGAAATCGAGCGCGTGGTCCGTGAAAACCGCCTGCGCACGATCGAGGACGTGACCGACTACACCAAGGCCGGAGGGGGGTGCGGGAAGTGCCACGAACGCATCCAGGCGATCCTCGACCGCCTGCTCGGTACCGCGCCGCAGCCGGCCCGGGCAACGAAGAAGCTGACGACCCTCGAGAAGATCCGGCGCATCGAGGAGTGCATCGAGCGCGAGATCAACCCGGCACTCAAGCAGGACGCCGGACGGCTGGAGCTGGTCGACATCGAGGGCGACCGAGTGCTCGTCCGGTTGGGCGGCAGCTGCGCCGGATGCGTGAAATCCCATGTCACCCTCAAACACTATGTCGAAAACCGCCTACGCGAGGTCGTGAGCCCCGAGATCACCGTCGAGGAGGTGCAGCGATGAAGCCGCTCGTTTACCTCGACAACAATGCGACCACCCGCGTCGATCCCGCAGTACTCGAGGCCATGCTGCCCTTTTTCGGCGAGCGCTACGGCAACCCCTCCAGCATGCACGCCTTCGGCGGATCGGTCGCCGCCGAGCTGCGCCGGGCGCGGGAGGCGGTGGCGCAGCTGATCGGGGCCTCCCCTGAGGAGGTCGTCTTTACGAGCGGCGCCACCGAGAGCAACAATACCGCGATCCACGCCGCGATCGAGGCCTTCCCCCAGCGGCGCCACATCGTCACCTCGCGCGTCGAGCATCCCGCGGTCAAAAACGTCTGCGAGCGGCTCTCCCGCCGGGGGTACCGCGTGACCTTCGTCCCCGTCGACGGGCGCGGCCTTCTCGATCTCGACTTTCTTCTCGACCGCCGCGGGCCGGACACCGCGATCGTCAGCCTGAT
>CAZQUP010000188.1:0-266 GCA_964596545.1 uncultured Desulfatibacillum sp.
AAAATGCGTTTGACCGCGGCGTTCTGCACCGTATCCCCGGGACGGAAGAGGGCCTGCTCGCGCGTCTTCGCATCTTCGATCACCGCGTACGTGCGACCGTCGCTTCCAACCCCGGTCCCCCAGAGCCGCAGCTTGAGCTCGGTCGGTTTCAGCTTTTCGAGATCGACCTCCGGTTCTCGGCTTGCGGTTTCCGCCGTGCCCCCACGGCGGGAGTTGAAGAGGTTGCGCTCGACGATCGCCTGGTAGTCCCCCGGCCGCGGCCGGTT
>CAZQUP010000188.1:298-2104 GCA_964596545.1 uncultured Desulfatibacillum sp.
GGGAGACGGTCGGCGCAGGATCGACCGGCTCCAGGCGGGAGAGAACGAGGGTATAGAAAAGCGAGACGGCGGCGTAGATGACGCCGGCGGCAAGCAGCACCTGGAGTGCGGTGAAAAGGCGCGCGATCATGCTCCCGATCCCGTCCCCCCGCCGTTTAAGGAGATTTCCGGTGCGGAAAAAGGCCCGCTCACCCGGAAGGGAATCCCGCCGCGCCGCCGGAGCAGCGCGGCCGAAAGATCGTCGCCCGTGCGGGAGACGAACCCCGCGTGGGGCAGGATCCGGCCCGAGAGGTCGACCCTCCCCTCGCCCGCCGCGGGGCCGAGGCGGATCGAGCCTGAAAGCTCGAGGTCGACCTCGTTGCCGCGGATCCGTCCGTTGCGCACGAGCAGAAGCCCCGCCTGCCAGGTCAGCTCGGCTGTTCCCGAGGGAAAGAGAAAGCGCTCCTGCCGCAAAAGAGGAACGGCGGTTTCGAGCCGCCCGTCCGCCAAGCGGAGGGAAACGCCCAGCCCCCCCGCCTCGGTCGGCCCGAAGCGGCCGTCGAGCCGTCCGGCCACCCGGCCGACGGCGAGGTTCCGCAGGGCCGGGATCTCTTCCAGCCGGATGCCGTCAAAGGTGCCGTTCGGAGCGGCCGGGGCCTGGGCCTGCCCGTGAAGCGTCCCCGCGCCCATGCGCGCCGTAAAACGCCACGTCGTTCGGGAGCCGAAGAGCGTCATCCACTCCGGGTGCACTTCGAGCCGTTCGAAGCGGGCGAGCGGCCGGTCGCCGGCGGCGAGCTGCAACCCTTCGAGGGCGATCCCCGGCGGAAAGGTGGGTCGCACGGCGGCCAGGCTCACCTCGAAACCGGGCAGGTCCGCGCGGAGGCGCGCGGCCGCGTAGGAGGCGAGCTCGCGGCCGGGAAAGGCGATCACCAGGCAGGCCGCCGTCGCCGTAGCCACGTACACCGCCCACAGGAGTCGGGAGCGTCGGAGGCCGCGGATCATGGCTCGAAGGTCTCCACCTGCAGGACGGCGTCCAGCAGCCCGTCGGTCTTGTCCCGCCGCGAGACCGAGAGCTTGCTCACGACGGTCTCGTAACGCGAGGTCTCGACCCCGACGAGGAAGCGGGTCAACTGCTCGAGGGTCACTCCTTCGAGCTTCATCTCCACGCGCGAAAGCTTGAGCGGGCTGTTTTTCTGCTCGATTTTGGAGGGTCGCATCGTGGTGACCCGTTCCTTCACCTGGGTCTGGCCGGCCAGCTGGTCGAGAAAGCCGAAAAGCGTGAAACCCTTTTCGCGCCGCGCGAAACGCTGCTCGGTGCGTTGCGCCTGCCCGCGGATCTCCTGCACCTCGGCCCTCATGCGCTGCATCTCGGAAAGCTGCGACTCCTTGGCCGCAACCGCCTGGCGCAGCCGGGCACGCCGCTCGAAAAGCGGGGCGATGCCGAGCTGGATCACCCCCGCGGTAAGGAGAACGATCGTCCCGCCGGCGATCACGAGCTTTTCGCGGCGGCTGATCCGGCCGAAGGGCAGGCGCTGCAGGAGGGAGGCGATCATGGACTTAAAGATCCACCTTGAGCTGGAAGTTCACCTCTTTGCCGCTGCGGTCGAGGGTTGCGGCGCCGATGGTTACGGCGCGGAAGGCGGCCGTGCGTTCGAGCCGTTCCTTGACCGCTTCCACCTCCTGGAACCCCGCGGTCGTCCCCGTCACGAGGATGCCCTCCGGCCCGAGCACCAGCCGCTCGATGACGACGGGGATCTCCGCGGGGATCGCTTCGCTCAGCCGTTTCAGAAGATCGATGCTGCGAGGGTTTCCCGGCCCGGAAGCGGG
>CAZQUP010000189.1:0-1952 GCA_964596545.1 uncultured Desulfatibacillum sp.
GCCTCCGGCTGCGCAGCCGGATCTGGCGGGTCGACTCCTCGCCCGAGACGTAGAGGACGCGCAGGTTCTGCCGCGCAAGCCCGTCGACCGCCTGCAGCATGAGCGTCGATTTGCCGATCCCGGGATCGCCGCCGATCAAAACCAGGGTCCCGGCCACGAGCCCCCCGCCCAGCACGCGGTCGAACTCGGCGATTCCGGTCCGCAGCCGGGTTTCGGTCTCGATTTCGATCGCACCGATCGGAACAGGCGGATTCGAGGCGTGGCCACCGGGGCGCGAAAGCGTCCCCCCCGCCGCGGGCGGACGCTCCTCCACCAAGGAGTCCCAGGCGCCGCAATCAGGGCACTTGCCCATCCAGCGGGGGGCGCGGTAACCGCAGGCTTGACAGGTAAAGAGGGTTTTGGCGGCTTTCTTCACCATCGGGGCGCTCTGTGGTAGGTTAAAACAAGCTACCATGCAGCGCGGGGCGGGGCAACGCTCTTTGCCTCGGCCCGGCGGGCGGCCCGAAAGATTTCCTCCGGGCGGATTCTCCTCAAGGATCGGGCATGAACCGGAAGGGGTTTTTTTTGTTGGCGGTTTTTTTCGGATTGTGGCTGGGGCAGGCCGCAGGGCAGGAGGGTGCTGCGGCCGTTTTCGATGCGCTTAAAAAGCGGCTCGTCGCGGACGGCTTTTCCCCCGAGTTCGTGGAGCGTCTCTACGCCCGGCCCGAGGTCTTCGTCGAAGCCGACGGGGTCTCGCGTTTCTTTCTGCACAGCGAGGCGAGGCTCAACTACGACCAGTTCACCACCGCCGAATCGATCGCCCGCGCGAAAGCCTACCTCTCCGCCCACGCCGAGCTGCTCGAGCGCGTCGAGGCCGCCTTCGGGGTGGAACGGGAGGTGATCACGGCCATCCTGCTCGTGGAAAGCCGGCTCGGCACGGTGACGGGCGGACGTTCGGCGCTGAACATCCTCTCCACGCTCGGCGCGCTGACCGATCCCGCCTTCCAGGAGGACTTCTACCGCATTCTGCCCCCCGAGCGCCGGCTCCGCCGCGAACGTTATCTCGAGCGCGTGCAGAAGCGGGCCGAATGGGGCTATCGCGAGCTGAAGGCGCTCCTGCGCTATGCCGAGCGCGAGGGGATCGACCCCGCCGCCATTCCCGCCTCGTATGCCGGGGCGGTGGGGTTCGCCCAGTTCATGCCGACCAACATCCTCGCCTACGGTGAAGACGGCGACGGCGACGGCCGGATCGACCTCGTCGCGCACGCCGACGCCGTGGCGAGCATCGCCAATTACCTTCGGCGCCACGGCTGGCGGCCGGGGATCGACCGTGAGCGCCGGGAAAAGGCGATCCACGCCTACAACCCGAGTGTCTACTATGTGAACGCGATCCTTGCGGTCGCCGAACGGTTGAGGAATTGAGGCATGGCGGAGTTGAAAACGATCCTGATCTTCCTCGCCCTCTGCGTCCCCTTCGTCATCGGGACGATCTGGGCGGTCGTCGACGTCGCCCAGAAGGATTTCGGCTCCCCCGGGGCGAAGGCCGTCTGGTGGGTCATCGCCTCGATTCCCTTCGTCGGGTTCCTTGCCTACCTGTTGGTCGGCTTCCGCCGCGGCCGGAAGGCCCGCTGAGGCGCTCGCGGAAAGCAATTGACAAAAGAAGCCGATATGGAATAAAAGGTGACGTTTTCCGGTCCCATCGTCTAGCGGCCTAGGACACCGGCCTCTCACGTCGGTAACACGGGTTCGAGTCCCGTTGGGACCACCAATAAAATCAAATAGTTACCGCTCATCAGAACTCTTTGCCACTGCCGTTTGGGGAGTTGACGGCTCCTCAGACGGCTTTTTATTTCTTGCTTCTGCTGGTTCCGATTCTTGAAACACACGCGGGAACTTCACCACTGATGCTTGCCCATGCGAGTGGCCACGATAATTGAGGGGCCACTGGTCAAGCAAAATAAAGGAAGCCCTTG
>CAZQUP010000190.1:0-1947 GCA_964596545.1 uncultured Desulfatibacillum sp.
GACGGAGGGGGCGGCCCGCGAGGCCGCCTGGGTCGTGGATGCCCCGCTGGAAATCGCCGATATCGACGAATCCCCGCTCGAAAGCGTTCGGTCCCTCATGCCCTTCGGGACCGGGAACCCGGAACCGCTCTTTCTCGCCCGACAGGTCGAGGTGGTCGCCTCGGTCCGTCTGTCGGGGGGCCACCGCCGCCTGCTGCTGCGCAGCGCCGGTTCCGATGCCGCCCGCAGGCCGCTTCCCGCCCTCTGGTTCCACCCCGACCCCGGCGCGGCCGAGTGCGGCCGTTTCGCCCGCCTCCTCTACCGGCTGCGCCCCGAACGCGCCAACGGCCGACGCCCCGAACTCCGGGTGGAAGACGTCGATCCCGGCTGAGTCGGCAGCGGGTTTTTTCGCTTGAATTTTCAGAGGTCCTCCGGTAAGCTGATCTTCTGGATCGCCGGGGGCGATCCGGAAGCCGCTTCCGCCGACGACAAGGAACCGCATTTCATGGCCAAGGTCTTCCGACCCAGTACACGAGAATCCTCGATTCTCTCCAAGATCGAATCGAGCAAGGAACACAAGCGACGCCTCGCCCTGAGCAGCCTGCGGGAGTGTTTGGATCCGCTGGCGAACGCGATTTCCATGAAGCTCATCGAAAACGGACTGGTGGAAACCACCAACAAGAACGCGCTCGAGGAGCAGATCCGGCTCTGCTTGGAAAAGTTGACGCGGGCGAGCGACTTTGACATCGATTACCAGATCGCCCCGGTGCGCCATCTCGTCCCGGACGGCAACGTCGTCAGCCTCTACGTCACGGCCTTCATCATCGAAAAACTCCTCGATCACAAGGACGTGGTCGACATCTTCGGCGCGGACGAGGAAATCTACGGCACCGTCAACCAGCAGGTGAAAAAATTGATCCCCGTCTGATGTCCGCGCTCGCCGCCCCGCGGCTCCTGAACGGGCCGCTGGAAGACCCGGTGCTTTTCCTGCCCTTCGCGCACCGGCGCCGCGGGATGCTCTTCGACCTGGGCGATCTCTCCGCCCTCGCCGCCCGGGATCTCCTGAAGGTTTCCCACGCTTTCGTCAGCCACACGCACATGGACCATTTTATCGGCTTCGACCGCCTGTTGCGGGTCCACCTCGGCCGCGGCGCCGTATTGACCCTGGCGGGCCCCCCCGGATTTCTTCACCACCTCGAGGGAAAACTCGCCGCCTATTCCTGGGATCTGATGGACCGCTTCTCCGAGGGGCTCCGCCTGGTGGCGATCGAAGTCCATGCCGAGCGGCGGATTGCGAGCACCTACGACGGGCGGCGCGGCTTCGCCGCCGAAGCGGCACCCCGCGAAACCCCCTTTTCCGGGGTGCTCTGGGAAGAGCCCGCGGTTCGGGTTGAGGCCGCCCTCCTCGAGCACAGCATCCCCTGCCTCGGTTTCGCCGTGAGCGAACGCTTCCGCGTGCGGGTGCTCAAGACGGCGCTCCAAGCGCACGGACTGGCTCCGGGCCGCTGGCTGAACGGTCTGAAGGAGGCGCTTTACGCGGGAGCGCCGCCGGAGACGGAGATCGCGGCGGAGCGGGAAGACGGAAAAGGGCCGCGCGTGTTCGCGCTGGGGGAACTGCGCGACAGGCTGGTACGCATCGAAGCCGGCCGCAAAATCGGCTACATCACCGATGTGATCGATCACCCGGCCAACCGCGAGGCCATCGTGCGCCTCTGCCGGGGGGCGGACCGGCTCTTCATTGAGGCCGCTTTTCTCGATGCCGAGGCCGCGCTGGCCCGCCGCAAGCGCCACCTCACCGCGCGCCAGGCGGGCGAGATCGCCGCCCTCGCCGAAGTGCACTCCCTCGTGGTCATGCACCTCTCCCCGCGTTACGAGGGCCGCCAGGGGGAGGTCGAAGCCGAAGCCGAACGTGCCTTCCAGGAGATGCGCCGGCAGCTCAGGCCGGCGCCCGGCGCCGGGGAACCCGAC
>CAZQUP010000191.1:0-1832 GCA_964596545.1 uncultured Desulfatibacillum sp.
TCGGGGCGCCCTCCTCCTCCGCGTCTTCCGCGTCCAGGTGGTTTTCGAGGTCCTTCTCCTTCAGCGCCGCCTCCTCCGCCCCGGAGATTTCCTTGGCGTCGAGGCGCCGGAACTTGACCTGGATGTCCGGCTCGATGCCCTTCGCCTGGATGGACCGGCCGCTCGGCGTGTAGTAGCGCGCGATGGTGAGCTTCAGGCCCGAGCCGTCCCGGAGGGTTTCGACGGTCTGCACGGAGCCCTTCCCGAAGGAGGGGGTCCCGAGGACGATCGCGCGCTTGTGGTCCTGGAGCGCTCCGGCGACGATCTCCGAGGCGCTCGCCGTTCCGGTGTTGATCAACACCGCGATCGGATAGGCGCGCGGGACCGCGGAGGCGGTGGCGTTGAAGACCTTCGTGTTCTTCTTGTCGCGGCCCTTGATGGAGAGGATCTGGCCCTTGTCCAGGAAGAGGTCCGAGACGCTGATCGCCTGGTTGAGCAGGCCGCCGCCGTTGTTGCGCAGGTCGATCACCAGCCCGCGCATCGGCTCGGCCTCGGATTCCATCTTGGCGAGGGCCTTTTCGAGCTCCTCGGTCGTGGTGCCCGTGAAATTGGAAATGCGCGCGTAGCCGAAGCCCGGCTTGAGGGTGATGTGCTTGACGCTCTGGATGGGGATCTCGTCGCGGGTGAGCGTGAGCTCGATCGGCTTCTTCACCCCCTCGCGCAGGAGCGTCACGCTCACTTTGGTCCCCTTCGGCCCCCGCATCATGCGCACGGCCTCCCGCAGGTCCTTGACCGGCTGCCCGTCGACCTTGATGATGCGGTCGCCGGCCTCGACCCCCGCCCGGTAGGCCGGGGTGTCCTCGATCGGGGAGATCACCGTGACGAATCCGTTCTGCATGGTGATGTGGATGCCGATCCCGGTGAATTTGCCCTTCGTGTCGATCTGCAGGTCTTCGAAGGCGTCGGGCGGCAGAAGGGTCGAGTGCGGGTCGAGGCCCTGCACCATCCCCTGGATCGCCTTGTGGATCAAATCGTTGGGGTTGACCTCGTCGACATACTCGCGCTGGATCAGCTCGATCACATCGGAGAAGAGCTTCAGGTTTTCATAGAGGTCGTCGCTGCCGGCCGAGAGCGCCCGTTTCAGTCCGAGGCCGGTGGTGACGGCGATGACCGCGGCGACCATCAGGATCCAGAGTTTCGCGGGCCGTTGGGTTTTGCCCAGCATGTCGGTGCTCCTTGGGGTGGTTGGTTGGCGAGTTAATGGGTCGGTGATCCGGTGACTCCGCGGGCCGGCGGAATCGCGAGCGGGCGATGGGGCGGATCAGCGGGAGCGGGCGAGCCACTCCGACGGGTCGAGCGACTTGCCGTGGTGGCGCAGCTCGAAATAGAGCGCCCCGCCCTCGAGGCCCGCCGAGTCCCCCACGGTGGCGATGACGTCCCCGGCCGAAACCGGCCGCTCCTCCGCGGTGAAGATCTCTTCCAGGTGCCCGTAGACACTGTAGTAATGCTCTCCATGGTCGATGATGACGAGATTGCCGTACCCCTTGAACCACTGGCAGTAGAGCACGCGTCCGGCGTGGACGCTTCTCACGGGCTCGCCCCGTTCCGCGGCGAAGTCGATGCCGCTTCGAAACGCGGTCACGTTCGCGCGGGGGAGCTTGTAGGGGCCGTATAAATGGGCAATTTTACCCGCAACCGGGAATGGAAGCAAGCCTTTCATGGCGGCAAACGGCGGCGACCCCGCCGCCGGCTGCGCCGGCCGTCCCGGCTCCGGCCGGGAAACGAAGGCCGCAAGCTGCCGGTCGAGCTCCCGGGCGGCCGCCTCGAGCCGCTCGACGGCGGCGAGCTGCAGG
>CAZQUP010000192.1:0-1825 GCA_964596545.1 uncultured Desulfatibacillum sp.
GGGCAGCCGGCCGCCGCCCGGGGGCCCGTCACCGCGGTCATGATGGGCAAGGTGCAGATCATGGCCGACAAGGCGACCAACAGCCTGATCATCATCGCCGACAAGGAGGACTACGACGTCGTCGAGGGGGTGATCCGCAAGCTCGACATCCCGCGCTCCATGGTCTACATTGAATCGCTCATCATGGAGGTGAACGCGACGAAGAGCCTGGATCTCGGCGTCCAGTGGCAGCTCTTCGACCGCACCGACGTGAACGACGAAAGGGTGGTCTACGGCGGCCGCTTCGGCGCAACCGCCGGCCCCCTGAACCCGACGACCGCGCTCGGAGCGGGCCTCGCCGTCGGGGTGCTGACCGAGCCCTTCCGCTTCGGCGGGATCACCCTTTCGAACATCTCGGCGATCATCAACGCCGTCAAGCGCGACGACAACTTCCGCATTCTCTCGACGCCGCAAATTTTGACCACCGACAACGAGGAGGCGCGCATTACGGTCGGCGAAAACCGGCCCTTTCAGACGCGGGCCACGACCGACGTCTCGGGGGGTACCTACGAGTCCTACGAGTACCGCGACGTGGGCAAGATCTTGAAGATCACCCCGCATGTCAGCGAGGGGAGGAACGTACGGCTCAAGCTCTCCCTCGAGGTGACGAGCCTCGACCGGTTGGCGACGGCGGCGACGACCGCAACCCGGCCGGTCACCCAGAAGCGCACGATCGAGACCACGGTTCTCGTCCGGGACAGCCACACGGTCGTGATCGGGGGACTGATCGACGACAACCGCAGCGAAAACGAGACCAAAGTCCCGGGCCTGGGGGACATCCCGATCCTCGGTTGGCTCTTCCGCAACACGAGCGACGCGAAACAGCGCACCAACCTCTACGTCTTTCTCACCCCGCGGGTGATCAAAAGCCCCGAGGAGGCGGACAAACTCCTTTCGGAAAAGAAAGCCCCGCTGCCGCCGGCCTCCGCCCCCGAGGAGGTCTTCCGCGGCGGCGAGATCAAGCTCTACCGCGAGGCCGAGCCCAAACCATGACGCCCTGGAGCGAATGGCTGATCCGCCGCTTCGGCCTGCCCGCCGAGGCGGTCGCCGCCGCGGAGACGCAACGGCGCGAAAAGGGCGGACGGCTCGAGGAGATCTTGCTGCAGCAGCGGGTGCTGACCGAGGAGCAGCTCCTCGAGGCGACCGCCGAGCGGTTGGGGGTCGATTTCTGGCCGCGGCTTCCCATGCGGGGAATCGATCCTTCGCTCGCCGCCCGCGTGCCGATCGGCTTTCTCAAGAAGCACGGCCTCGTCCCCCTGCGTTTCGAGACCCCCGTGGCTCCCCCCGAGTGCGGCCTCACCTCTTCCGAAGCCGAGGCGCCGGCCTGCCCGGCCGGCTGCGTCATCGCGCTGCGCGACCTCCAGGAGCTTCCCGCGCTCGACGACCTCGTGCGCCTTCTCGGCGTCTGCGACTACAAGCTCGTCCTCTCCACCCGCGAGGCCATTCTCACGGCGATCCATGCGCAGTTCGATCTTTCCCGCGATTCGGCCGAGCAGCTTGTCCAGGATCTCGAGGAAAACGGGACGACGATCTTGAGCGAGATCGAGGAGACGGCCGATCTGCTCGAGGATGCGAGCGACGCGCCGGTCATCAAGCTCGTCAACCACATCATCTCGCAGTCGGTCAAGGCGCGCGCCTCGGACATTCACTTCGAGCCTTACCAGAACAGCTTCACCGTGCGCTACCGCGTGGACGGCATCCTCTACGACCTGCTCACCCCGCCCAAGTGGATCCAGCCGGCGCTCATCTCGCGCGTCAAGGTCATGGCCAAGATGAACATCGCCGA
>CAZQUP010000193.1:0-1508 GCA_964596545.1 uncultured Desulfatibacillum sp.
GAGGCGGCGCTGCGGGGGATCCCGGCGATCGCCGCCTCGATCGCCCTCGGGGCGCCCTATCCGCCCGAGCGGGCTGCGGCGTTCATCGCGCGGCTGGTGGCGCTTCTTGCCCGGCGGCCGCTGCCGCCGCGCACCCTGCTCAATGTCAATTTCCCCGCCGTCCCCTGGGAGGAGATCGCCGGCGTGCGGCCGAGCCGCCAGGGGCTCGCCCTTTTTCCCGAGTACGTCGAAAAACGATTCGACCCCCGGCAGCAGCCCTACTATTGGCAGGGCGCCGACACCCAGAGCTTCGAGGACGACCCTGAGGTCGACGGTGCCGCGCTCCGCCGCCGCTTTATCGTGGTGACCCCCATTTCCTGCGACGCGACCGACTACCGGATGCTCTCGGAGCTCAGCTCCTGGGACCTCGGCCGTGCGACGGACGTGTAGGCGGGCATGGCTTCGCCGAGACCGCTCTTCATCACCTTCGAGGGCGGGGAGGGGGCCGGCAAGACGACCCAGATCCTCCACGTCGCCGCCTTCCTGAACGCCCGCGGGCGAAGCTGCCTGCTCACCCGCGAGCCCGGCGGAACGGCAATCGGAAAGAAGATCCGCGCGCTCCTTCTCGACCCCGGACATGCGGCGATGGCCCCGCTCACGGAGTTGCTGCTATACATGGCCGACCGCGCCGAGCACATCGAACGCGTCATCCGGCCCGCGCTCGCCGAGGGCCGGACGGTGCTCTGCGACCGCTTCTTCGACGCCACCGTGGTCTACCAAGGCGCGGCCCGGGGGCTTTCCATGGAATGGGCCGAAAGCCTGCACGAGCTCGTCTTCCCCGGTGTGCGGCCGGATTTGACGCTTCTTCTCGATCTTCCTCCCGAGGTGGGGCTTGCGCGCGCGCGGCGCCAGATGGAAAAGGGAGGGCGGGCCGCACGTGAGGGGCGCTTCGAAAACGAGGATCTTTCCTTCCATCGCCGGGTGCGCGAAGGCTACCTCGAGCTCGCGCGCCGCCGGCCGGGGCGCTTCCGCGTGATCGACGCCGGTCGCGGCGAGACGGAGGTCAAGGAGGATCTCTTGCAGGCGATCGCGGAGTTTCTGGATCTCCCGCCGGGGGAGGGGATGCGGTGAAGGGGGAATTCCCGCTGAGGGGGACGAGCATCCTCGAGGCGATCGGCAACACGCCGCTCGTCGAGATCCGCCGTCTGAACCCCAACCCGCGGGTGCGGATCTTCGCCAAGCTCGAGTCCCTGAACCCCGGGGGCTCGATCAAGGACCGGCCCGCGCTGGCGATGATCGAGGCGGCCGAGCGCTCCGGCGAACTCACCCGCGGGAAGATCGTGATCGAGGCGACGAGCGGCAATACCGGCATCGGCCTGGCGCTCGTCTGCGCCGTGAAAGGCTACCGGCTCATGCTCGCCATGTCCGAAGCCGTCAGCCTCGAGCGGCGCCGCATTCTGCAGGCGCGCGGCGCCGAGATTCTCCTCACCCCCGGACACCTCGGCACCGACGGGGCGATCGAGGAGGTC
>CAZQUP010000193.1:1518-1791 GCA_964596545.1 uncultured Desulfatibacillum sp.
TACCGCCTGGTGCGCGAGAACCCCGGGCGCTTCGTCGCCGTCGACCAGTACAACAACGAGGCGAACTGGAAGTCGCATTACCACGGAACGGCCGAGGAGATCTGGCGCCAGACCGGCGGACGGGTGACGGCCGTCGTCGCCGCCATGGGCACCACGGGCACCCTGATGGGAGTCTCACGGCGACTGAAGGAGCTCAACCCCGCGGTGCGCATCGTGGGGGTCGAGCCCTTCCTCGGGCATGCCATCCAGGGATTGAAGAACCTGCGCGAGGCC
>CAZQUP010000194.1:0-488 GCA_964596545.1 uncultured Desulfatibacillum sp.
GCGATTTCGACGTGGAGGACCTCATCAAATTCAGCCGGATGCTCGAGGAGGAACAGCGGTTCCTGCCCTACAAGCGCATCGCCGACGTCTGCCTCTTCGTGTCGGGCGTCTTTCCGGACTTCGTGGCCGCAAACGAGATGCACCGAGACCGGAGGGCCAGAGGCCTCGCCCGTTTCACCAAGGAGGACTTTCTCAGCCGGGGAGCGCACTTCTACAAGGCGGCGGCGCTCCACCGCCAGGCCGTCTACCAGGGCATGCGGGACGTCCTCCTCAAGCTCTCGGAGGACTTCGAGATCGCGGTGAAGCCCCTAAGCTACCTGTCCACCCACTACCTGGGCCTGCTCAAGGACAGGATCTTCCTGCAGTGAAATAGGGGCCGCGCGGCGGGGCCGGGGGCCGTTTCGGCCGATATCCGCGGTCCCCGCTCACAGCGATCCGTTTATGAACAGCCCACCGTCCACCCGTATGGTGACGCCGGTCACGAAATC
>CAZQUP010000194.1:594-1759 GCA_964596545.1 uncultured Desulfatibacillum sp.
GCTCAGTGAACACGTCGTGCGTGAGGGGCGTGACGAAGAGACCCGGGGCGATGTCGTTCACCTGGATGTTGTGCTTCGCCCACTCCACCGCGAGGCTCTTCGTGAACTGCGCGACGCCCCCCTTGCTCGCGCAGTAGGGCAGGATGTCCGGCTGGCCCCAGAGCGCCGCCATCGAGGAGATGTTGATGATCTTGCCCCTCTTCTGCCGGATCATCGCCTTTCCCAGGATCTGGCATGCCAGCACCGTCGCGCGGAGGTTCACGTCCATCACGCGGTCGTACTCGGCCTCGGGCATCTCCTCGAAGGGCCCGATCCAGATGGCGCCTGCCGAGTTCACGAGGATGTCGATGCTCCCGAAGCTCTTCAGGACCGCCGACGCGAGCTTCTCGAGGTCCTCGCGGCGGGTCGCGTCGACCGCCATGGCCGCGCGGATCTGCTCGGGTATTTCCTCCGCCGCCTCCCCGGCCTTGTCCTCGCGGCGCGAAACGGGAACGACGTCGGCGCCCGCCTCGGCCAGGCCCACCGCGATCGAGCGCCCTATCCCGCTCGTTCCGCCGACCACGACCGCCGTTTTTCCCTTCAGCTCGAAATAGGGATGCGACATGGCAATTCTCCTTTATGCAGATATTTGGGGTGTGCTTTGTGCGTCCTTACTTTGTAGCACGGATCGCCGCGGGGGTAAAGAGGAAAATGCATTTCCACCCGAAATTAAGGCAAACCGCCGGCTCTTTCCAAACCTGATATTCCTGCTCTGTCGGATAGAGGCTCGAACACGGTTTTTTTGGCGGCAGACGCCGAGCGGAAGGCCGAAGAAGCATTTCCGCTCTCTTGACGCTGCGCATTGTTCTTTACAACATGAATATGACTGAATACACTATGGTGCGCGCGGGCTTCGGCCGCTTTTCGGAGGCCGGGTGGCCGAAGACGGCAGGCGTCTTTCAGGGGCCGGGTCGGCGGGGGCCGGATCGACTGCCCTATAGGGCCTTTTATTACAAGAAGATGGGGTTTATCGAGCGAATATGTGTTCAATACTCGAGTCCGCTCGAGCCGGCGGCCGAGGAGGCGGTCGTAGCGAGGAAAAACGGCTTCCGAGGCGATAATCCTGGGCCCTCCCCGGAATCGGCCCTTGTCGTTTTTTAGACCATCCCATCGGCGCGGATCGAGG
>CAZQUP010000195.1:0-1722 GCA_964596545.1 uncultured Desulfatibacillum sp.
CCACACCTTCTTCGAGATGCTCGGCAATTTCTCCTTCGGCGACTATTTCAAGGAGCGCGCCGTGGAGTACGCCTGGGACCTGCTGACCCGGGGCTTCGGGCTGCCGCCCGAGCGGCTCTACGCCTCGATCTACCTGGACGACGAGGAGGCTCACGACATCTGGCGCGAGCGGATCGGGCTGCCCGAGGAGCGCATCGTGCGCTTCGGCGAAAAGGACAACTTCTGGTCCATGGGCGACACCGGCCCCTGCGGCCCCTGCTCGGAGATCATCCTCGACCGCGGCCCCGCCTACGGCTGCGGGCGGCCGGAGTGCACCGTCGGCTGCGACTGCGACCGCTTTCTCGAGATCTGGAATCTCGTCTTCATGCAGTTCAACCGCGCCGATGACGGCACCCTCACCCGACTGCCGCGGCCGAGCATCGACACGGGCATGGGGCTCGAGCGCATCGCCTCCGTGGTCCAGAACGTCGACACGAACTTCGACACCGATCTGCTGCGGCCGATCATCGCCCGAACCGAGGCGCTGAGCGGCCTCGCCTTCGGCGCGCGGCCGGAGGTCGATGTCGCGATGAAGGTGATCGCCGATCACTCCCGGGCGGCGGCTTTCCTGATCG
This sequence comes from uncultured Desulfatibacillum sp., assembly GCA_964596545.1. GTDB lineage: Bacteria > Desulfobacterota > Desulfobacteria > Desulfobacterales > SpSt-501 > SpSt-501. The sequence goes on from CAZQUP010000195.1 coordinate 615, forward strand.
GGGACGGGGTGCTGCCGTCCAACGAGGGCCGCGGCTACGTGCTGCGGCGCATCCTGCGCCGCGCGATCCGCTACGGCCGGCAGATCGGCCTGGCCCGGCCGTTTCTCCACGAGACCGTCCGCTCCGTCATCGACATCATGGCCGAGCCCTACCCCGATCTCGTTCAGGGCGCGGCCGCCATCACCGCCGTGATCCGCAACGAAGAAGAGCGCTTCCGTCACACCCTCGACACCGGACTGCATCTGCTGAACGAGACGCTCGCGGATCTTGCCGCCCGGGGGGCGAGCGTCGTGCCCGGCGAGGTGATCTTCCGCCTCTACGACACCTACGGCTTTCCCGTGGACATCGTGCGCGACGTGACGCGTGAAAGGGGGCTCGCCCTCGACCTCGACGGCTTCGATCGCGAGATGGACGCCCAGCGGGCCCGGTCGCGTTCGGTGGGGACGTTCCAGCGCCTCGCCGAGGCCTACCGCCGACTCTCCGCCGCGGGCTTCCAGCCCGAGTTCGTGGGCTACAAGACCCTGACCGCCGAGTCCCGCATCCGGCTTCTCGTCGCCGGCGGGCAGGAGCTCGAACAGGTTGAGGCCGGGGCCGAGGTGGAGCTCGTCGCCGAGCGCACCCCCTTTTACGCCGAATCCGGTGGGCAGGTGGGCGACCGCGGCTGGATCCGCGGAACCGGGGGGGAACTGGAGGTCCTCGAGACCCGCAAAGACCCGACCGGCATCATCATCCACCGCGGACGGGTGACCGCCGGCGTCCTGCGGCGCGGAGACGACGTCCGTCTCGCCGTGGACGCCGCCGCCCGGACCGCGACCGCCCGCAACCATACGGCGACCCATCTCCTCCACGCCGCTTTGCGCCGCGTGCTGGGCGAGCATGTGAAACAGGCGGGATCGCTCGTCGCCCCCGACCGGCTGCGCTTCGATTTCACCCAGGCAAGCCCGGTGGCGCCGGAGGATCTCGAGCGGATCGAACGGGAGGTGAACGAAGCCGTCCGCAGCAACCTTCCGACCGAAGCCGTGGAGATGGCCCTCGAGGAGGCTCTGCGCGCCGGGGCGGTCGCGCTCTTCGAGGAAAAGTACGGCGAGCGCGTTCGCGTGGTGAGGCT
>CAZQUP010000196.1:0-770 GCA_964596545.1 uncultured Desulfatibacillum sp.
ACATTTCATGGGAAACGACAAGCCGATCCTTCTCGTCGAGGACAACCCCGACGATGAAGCCCTGACGCTGAGGGCCTTCACCAAGAACAGGATCACCAACCCGGTCGTCATCGCCCGGGACGGCGTCGAGGCGCTCGACTTTCTGTTCGCCACCGGCCCCCACGCCGGCCGCGACCCGTCGATCATGCCGGCGGTCGTTCTGCTCGATCTTAAGCTGCCCCGCATCGACGGCCTCGAGGTTCTGCGGCGCATTCGCGCCGACGAGCGCACCCGCCTGCTGCCGGTGGTGATCCTCACGACCTCCAAGGAACAGCAGGACATCTTCCAAGGCTACAGCCTGGGCGCGAACAGCTACATCCGCAAGCCGGTCGACTTCGAGAAGTTCATCCAGGCCGTCGGCCAACTCGGCCTCTACTGGCTTGTGCTCAACGAGCCCGTCGAGAGCGCGGCCAGCCTATAAGACTCCTGGAACTGGCTTCGCCATCCATGTTCCGGAAGAGAGAGGAATGGGGTGGACGATGGGACTCGAACCCACAACTACCGGGATCACAACCCGGGGATCTACCAATTGATCTACGTCCACCGCCGGTGAAATCTGCGGTACCGCACCGCCGCCCGAAGCCGGCGGTACGAAGGCTGCGAATTCTACAAGAAATCCTTCGGCATGGCTATCGCCATGCGCGACGACTTCCGGAATTTCTGGCCCGCCCGGCGAGACTCGAACTCACAACCCCCGGCTTAGAAGGCCGGTGCTCTATCCGGTTGAGCTA
>CAZQUP010000196.1:845-1226 GCA_964596545.1 uncultured Desulfatibacillum sp.
GCGCTACCGGGCTGCGCTACTCCCCGAGACGCGCGGATTCTACCGATGCCGGTGGAGCGGGTCAAATCCCCGCGGTGTCGGAAAATCTCGACTTGCGGCGCGGAATGGTTTCGTTTATAAAAGCGGCTTTTCCGCACCGGACCATCGAGCATGGCTGAAGATTTTCTGCACAAGCAATTCCCGCCCTACGTCCCCAAGAAGGGCGAGGAATACATGAACACCAAGCAGCTTGCCCACTTCCGCAAGATTCTCGAGGCGCTGAAGCAGGAACTGCTCGACGACATCGAGCGCACCGTACACACGATGCAGGACGAGGCGACGGTGTTCGCCGACCCCAACGACCGCGCCAGCCAGGAATCCGACATCGCCCTCGAGCTGCGC
>CAZQUP010000196.1:1329-1544 GCA_964596545.1 uncultured Desulfatibacillum sp.
ATCGGCCTGGAGCGCGGCGAGGCGGGCCCGACGGCGGCGCTTTGCATCGACTGCAAGGAACTGGAGGAGAGGAAGGAAAAGCAAATGGCGAAGTGAGTTTCGCCATGCGCCAATGGCGAACGGCCCCGCGCGGGGCAACGAAAAAGGGACGCCGCGGCGTCCCTTTTCCTTTGCCTGCGGCCCCGCTCACTGCGCGGGAGCCTCCGGCGCGGCCT